>JANOWU010000289.1:0-25019 GCA_031418035.1 Acidimicrobiia bacterium | reverse complement strand
CTTCTGGCTCACCCGACCGGAGTTCGACCCTGACCCACACCTCAAGGACTTTGAGACAGCGCTCCAGAACGCCCTGAAGACGGGAGTAGGGCAACCACCAGCGGCCCCTGTGTGGGCCTGGCTGAGTTGGCTGTGTGATACGCAAGGCTACGTCGCCCATGGCACCGGGCAGCCTGACATCAGCGTGTTCGAGCCACGTCAATCCAACGATGTCGGCTGGTTCGGCAACCGAAAGGCGGTGTACGCCGCGTCGGACGGCTTGTGGGCGATGTTCTTTGCAATCATGAACCGACCGACGGTTCCCATGAGGATTGTCAACTCCGCCGTGAGCGTGCGGTTGAACGGCACGCTTGAACGGCGCTACTTCTTCGGCGTGAGCATGGCAGCGCTCGAGCGTGGAGCCTTCCGCGAGGGCTGGGTGTACCTGCTTCCGGATGTGGGATTCGAACGTGAGCCGGCTGAAACATCACTCGACGTTGTCTTTGAAAGCCACCACCTCGCCTGCCTCAAGGCAGTGCGCCCGGCGTTTCGTGTCCGAGTCGGCCCCGACGATTTTCCGTTCCTCAATCGTATCCACGCCTATGACCGGGATGTCCTCGAAGCGCGTGCGAAACGCGACCCGGACGGCTTTCCGTGGCTCGACGACGGTTGAGCCGCCGCTAGGCCGGGCCTGTCCGGATCGCCACACGACTACTCAGCGATCGGCCGACGGAGATCCATTTACTACTAAGCGCACAGACAATCAAGAATCGACGTACAGATAATCAAGGATTGACGCACGGAAAAGCCCGGACACCGCCGAACTGGCCGAATCCGTGCGCGCACGGGATGAATGGGCGGTCGGCCCCCGTCATACTGACCTCGCACGGACCTCGTGCCCGGACCAGGAGGACACATGAACGTCAATGTGAGAGCAGCTGCGAAGCACACCAGCGACGTGAAAGACCGAGCGAAGGACCCGACGTCCATCCGGGTTGTCGAACGCCTCTACCTCGGGACGATCACGCTTGCTGCGTTGTTCGTCGCGTATCTCGGGTTCCTTGCGCCGAAGCGCATGGACGAGTCCTTTACGTGGGCCGCACTACCCCCGCTACATGCTCGATTCGTGGCTTCACTCTATTTGTTTGGCGGGGTGTACCTGGGAGCGTGCACTCTTGCCCGACGGCGAGCGGCCAACGGACCGGTCTACGGCGGGATCACGGCGTTCACCGGTCTGCTCCTCCTCGTCACGCTGCTCAATCTCAATGCTTTCGACTTCGATCTTGCGCCGGTCTGGGTGTGGACGGTTTCCTACATCGTGTACCCAATCGTTGCGATCGTCCTGACCATCTCCGTGTGGCGTCGAGGTGGTTTTTCGGAACCGGAGAACCCGTCCGACAGGACGATTCCGCGCTGGGGTCGCGCTGCCCTGCAATGCCTCGCCGCAGGCTCGGCCATCGTCGGCCTGTTACTGCTGGTCGACCGCGAGCTGATGGTCCGCGTCTGGCCATGGAAAGTCAGCAATGGGCTCGCGCAGTTCTACGCCGCGCCGATTCTCGCAATCGCCTTCTGCGCGTGGCGCTACTCGAGGCGCAACCGCTGGGCGAGCCTGCAGGCGTTCGCGCCCGCACTCCTCGCGCTCGGCGGCGCGACAGTCGCTTCGTCGGTCCGTCATCGTGCCGTCTTCGGGGCCACGGGCTTGAGCGAAGTTGTCTGGTACTCGGCGTTCGGCCTCATCGCGGTGTTCGGCTTCGTGTCGACGATCGCCGCGTGGCGGCCACCATCGAACTAGCCGAAATGCGCGTGATGGCCGCTGATTCCGTGTGCTCACGGGCGACCTGGTCGTGCTGCTCGCACATGCTGGCCGTGCCAGTCGATAACGACTGCACGGAACCCGTCAGGACGACATGAACGCCAAGCGAATCGCAGTATGCACAGCCATCGGAGTTGCCGCACTCATATCCGGCGCGGCATCAACGGTAGAGGCTTCTCCCGCAAAGCCGACCGTGATCCGTGCGGCCGGTACCGCGAAGGTGACGGCGGCTGTCGAGCGGTACCGGAACCTGCTCGGCGAGAACAACGGCGGAGAACCGGGAAGTAAGGGTACGGGTCGGCGCGAGACCAACTGGGACGGCGTTCCAGACGAGCTCGCCGCCCCCTACGCCTTACCGGGTGACTTCTTCAATGCACCGGTCGCGCCGAGAGCGCGCGGCGCGATTCTCTCGACGACCGGCGAGCACGTCTCTGCATCCGCCGACAGCGACAATCCGGCGGGCGCACTCGCACGCTTCGCGAACATCAATCCAACATATCTGGACCAGTTCGTAGCGTTCAGCGGGGAGCGAGTGTTCTCCCCGATCGGAAGCAACATCGTGGATCTCACATTCCGCGTTCCAGGCACGGGCGACGCCGCAGTCGTGCGTGGCTTCGGGGCGGTTTACACCGACATCGATCGGCCGGAGGGCGCTTCGTTCGAATACTACGACGCGAAGGGTCGACGACTTGGGTCCTTCGCCGTACCGGCGAGCCCGCAAGGCTTCTCGTTTCTCGGTGTCGCATACCCAACTCCGGTTGTCGCTCGTGTTCGCATTCGCTACGGCAGCGCTGCACTCGGCCCGAACGATTCACGACGCTATGACGTTGCGGTGATGGACGACTTCATCTTCGGCGAACCGGTCCCGTCGTGAATTGACGGGTCGCCGCACTGAGCAGAGTCACCCTGGCGTCCCTCGTTCACCCGGAAGACAGAACCACCTCACAACGAGTCCCCCGCGCGCCCACGACACCGCCGAGCACGGCTGATACCGTCATGGCAGAGGCTTGAAGACGGGAAGCTTCGTCAAACGAGGTGCTGACGAGTGAATACAGAATCGGTTTCGCCGTCGGGTCTGCGCAGCCCGATGTTCATAGGGCGACGAGCTGAATTGGCACGCATTGAGGCTTTCCTCGACGAGGTGTCGAAGGGCGCCACCGCAATGATCGTGATCGAGGCCGAGGCAGGCGGGGGAAAGTCGAGTCTTCTCCGCCAGGCGTCGGACCGGGCCCGCCAGTGTGACCCCGCCTTTACCGTGTTTGCCTCCGACGGAGACCCAAACGATTCCCGTGCACTTCGCTGTCTGGCCGACGCCCTGGAGTGTCGCCTGCGCAGTCACGACGAACGCAGAGTCAAGATTGCCGAGTTGCTTTTCGGTGTCACCGACCCCCACGTCGAAGGAATTCCTGCCGCAACTCAGGAGTTGATTCTCGACCTCATCGAACGCAGCGCGATCGAAGGCCCGGTGCTTCTCGCCATCGACGATCTCCAATGGGTCGATCGGATGAGCCTTGCCGTCCTTGCCTCTCTCCAACGCCGACTTCCCGGACGGGGGATCGGGATCGTTGCAGCGATGCGCCCAAGCTCGCAGGTCCGTTCGGCGTTCAGTTTGGTGGACTACGACACCGTGCCTCTCGGGCCGTTCGACGACGCCGAAATCGCCTCGCTGGCGGCGCGGGCAACAGGCGACGCTCCGTCGAACGTGGACGTTGGTGCATTCCACGCGGTCCGGTCGAATCCCTTTCTGATCGGCGTCCTCGCGGTGACCGGCCGGGCCCGAGAAAGCCAGCGCGGCGCCGGCGAAGGGGACACGCCCATGGCGAGAGTTCCACTGACTCAGGCCCTCGGGCGCATGACGGCGGGCCTTCCGCCACCACTGCGATCGTTCCTCGAAGTTGCCGCGATTGCCGGACGCGACGTCGATGTGGACTTGTTGGCAATGACCCTTCACCAGCGTGTCGCTTCGGCAGTGGCGTTGACCGGTGAAGCCGTCGATCGAGGCTGGATGAGCGTCGACGGGGATACCGTCCGGTTCCGCCACGACCTGTACTGCGAAGCGCTCATCAGCGCGTTGCCGGTCGACCGGCGCGACCGTGTGCACCTCGAACTCGGCTGTGCCCTGGCGAAGCTGGGCTACTCCCCTGGCCGCGCGGCATTTCATCTTGATGCGAGCAGCTACCTTCTCGATGAGTCCCACGTACCGGCGGTCCTGAACGTCGTCCAGTCCCTCTCCGCCGACGATGACGTCGTGATGTCGCTCGCCCGTCGCTCACACGAACTCTGCCCGAACGACTCCGACGCACTAATCGCACAGTTGCGCTGCCTCGCTGTTCGACGCCAGCACGGCGAGGTGCTCCGCCTCGGTGTTCCGTGGATCGACCGGCCAGGCCTAGACGAGGAGGCCCGTTTCGTCATTCGCATGCTCGCCACCACTTCATGCGCCCAGGCTCAGAACAACGACGCCGCCATCGATTTGTTGAAACGTGGTCTTGATACAGCCGCGCTGAGAAGTGATCAGCGCGCTGACTATCTTACGACGTTGGCCCGCCTTCAGTGGGTCGGACGTGATGCGGAAGCCGTGCGGAATTCGGCGGGAGAAGCGTTGGCGGTCAGCCGCGCCGCCTCGTATGTGAAGGGGCAGGTCGGCGCGCTCTCGGTGCTCTCGGAGGCCGCGTCGATGCAGGGTGATCCCAGTGAGGCACTTCGCTACGCCGAGGCGGCGATGGAGCTCTCGCACGACCTCCGCGGGCCGCTGCCGGCGACCCCAGAACTGGCCTACGGGACCGCGCTCGTCAGCGCCGGGCGCATCCGCGAAGGCCTTCCGGTCCTCGTGCGAACACTGCTTGCCGCAGAACGCTCCGGCGACAGCATCGCACTTGGACTGGCTCATATGGCGATTCAGTCGGGGCGGCTCAACATCGGCGATTGGGATGGCTTCGAGGCCGACGCCGATTCGATGATCGAGGTCGGAAAGGAGACCGGCACACGCAACGGCATCGTATTTCCCCTCGCGTTCGAGGCACTGTCGGCGTGTCGACGCGGCGCTTTCGATCGAGTGCCATCGATCGTCGCTCGGCTCAGGGTCGAGGCAACCGTCGGAGACTCGCATCCGACCGCGGCCCTCGGATCGCTCATCGCCGAACTCGCTGAAATTGAATCCGAGGGCCGCTTCGCAGACGCCTGCGCCAAGGCCTCGTGGCTCGCCGGTGTGCTGGCGCCGGCCGGCATTTCCGTTCAAACACAAGTCGGCATGGAGGCCGCGCGTCTGGCGTGGATATGCGGCGATGGCGACGTACAACAACAAATGGCCGAGCTCACGATGTTGGCGGCGCAACGGGCGTCGACGTCGACACGCCGAGCCATGGCAGCGTGGTGCACCGCCTTGGTCGACGGTGAGGCCGAACGACTCAACGTTGCGGCCACCGCGCTTGGCGCGACCGAACGGGTGTGGGACGCAGCGGTTGCGATGCACACAGCGGGTCTCGCGGCGAGCCGTGAGAAGCACGAAAACGCATCGGCCTGGCTTGGCGATGCTGCGTCGAGATACGACTCTCTCGGCTGTGCGAAGCATGCGGCAGTCGCCCGAGCCGAGCTTGGCTTCGAGGCCTTGTTCACGATCAGCACCGTTGCGTCCGACCGAGCGCTCCGAACCACGTCGCTCGGGCGACTGTCGGTCGCGGAGCGTCGGGTGCTGGAGCTCCTCACCGCAGGGCACGCCAACGGTGACATTGCGGCAGCGCTCTTTGTCTCGAAGCGAACGGTCGAGTCTCACGTCGCGTCGCTCTACAAGAAGCTGGGCGTTGCGACCCGGGTGGCGCTCAGCCACATCGGCGCGTCAATGCTCTAGTTTCGTCCGTCCGTTCCCGTTCGTCGCGTTCGGTTCGTCCGTTCGCCCACTCGTAGATCCGTTCGGTCGCTCGGTCCGTTCGGTCGGTTAGTTCCGTGCGCGCACGGGCGCAGCGGTCGACCATAGTTCGCGACGATGTTCGGGTGTCCGAAGACGATCCCGTGAGCAGCCAGACGCCCGACGTCGTCGAGTCCTGCGTTGCGTTGCTGATCGAGCACCTCGCCCATGATCCTCAGCTCGCCGAGTCCTTCGAGCGCACGCCCGGAAAGATCGCCCACCTAATAGGCATTCCGTATTCGGTGGTGCCGGGGGTGCTCGATGCCTATTGGAAGAAGGTCCGTGGCAACACGTTGCCGTGACGGCCGCGTTCGCAGCAGCGTGCGGGGCCGGCCGCCGGACACGCTGCTACGTTCGCCTCGAAGACCTCGACTATTGGTGTCGAGGAGAACAGGAACAGCGAGCGCGATGAATGCCCATAACAGCCCGACTTGGGGGCGCGTAGCTCATCGTACGCGCCGATGATCCCTCTCGCGATTCCGCACACTCCCGCCCTGGTCGGCCGCGAGCGCGAGCAGGCGAGGCTCAATCCACTGCGCTCAGAACATCGCGATGGGCAAGGTTGCCTCCTCGCCATCGAAGGACTCGCGGGCATGGGCAAGACCGCGTTGATGGCCGAACACGCGGCCGCGTCAGTCGCCGAGGGAGTGCACGTGGTCTGGGCCAGAGCGAGCCAGATCGATTCGATCCGGCCCTTCGGCTGTCTTCTCGATGCGCTGGACTGTCGTCTGCACCATCCCGATCCGTCGAACCGCCGGGTCGCCCAGGCGCTGCTCGCGATCAGCGACGCAGCAATTGATCCGTTTCGTTTCGAAACCGACGCAGCGTGGCGTTTCCCCGTGCAGGAGGCGATCTGCGATCTCATCCTGAGCACGGCGGAACGGACCCCGATGTTGCTGGCCATCGACGACGCTCAGTGGGCCGATGCTGGTAGCTCCGGAGTGCTGGCGGCTCTCGCGCGACACTGCGCAACGATTCCCCTCGTCGTCGCGTGGACGATGCGTTCAGCCCATCATGTCGACGCCATCGATCAGATCGTCGGTCGCTTCGCAGACACGGTGGTTCGACTCGAACTCGGACCACTCCCGATGGTCCAGGCGCGCGTCCTCGGAGAGCGGCTCGTCGGAAGACCTCTGGATGCCGCGGCCTTGGCCCGACTCGACCATGCAGGAGGGAATCCGTTCTTCATTTCGACGCTTGCGTCACACGGAGGTGAAGGATCCACACCGTCCGACGCAGTGTTGAGTTGGTTCGCGCAACTTCCACGACCAACGGCAGACCTGCTTGCTGTGGCGTCGATTCTCGGTACGACGTTTGATACCGCTCTGCTGGCAACGATGACGGACCAGGGTGTGTCGGCAATTGTCGACGAGCTCGAACCGGCCGTCACATCCGGACTGGTGCGGCGCCAGGGCCGAGGTCACTACTCCTTCGGGCACGACCTCATCCGTTCGGCAGTCGAGAATAACCTGGCCGGTGCCCTGCGGACCGCACTTCACCGTGACGCAGCCCGCGTCCGGAAATTGCACGACGGAGACGACGGGGTGATCGCTCGACACTTGGCATGGGGCGCGCGTTTCGGCGATGAGGCGGCAGCCGAACAGATTCGT
Source organism: Acidimicrobiia bacterium (assembly GCA_031418035.1). Classification (GTDB taxonomy): domain Bacteria; phylum Actinomycetota; class Acidimicrobiia; order Acidimicrobiales; family JANYDT01; genus JANOYY01. Next base: position 17,713 of record JANOWU010000289.1, on the reverse strand, counting down.
GAGGCATGCAACCAAGTCGTGCGTCACGATGCGAACGGCGCGGCGGAACTCTTGTCGAGCGCCGCGGCGTTGTGCGCGCCGGGTAGCGATGCGTGGGCGCGGTGCGAGGCCGACTTGGTCGTCGCGCTGCAATGGGCCGGTCGATCGGCCGACGCTCTTGCCGTGGCCAACGCCGCTGTCAAGCATCGGACATCCAAGGCGGGAGAGATCGCTCTTGGCATCGCTCGCGCCAACTCCCTTGCTCTCGTCAACGACCTCCCTGCGTCGGCGGCTGAGTTTCGCAGGCTCATCGATGATCCGGCCGTGGATCTGGGCATGCGGTCGCAGATCCTCGGCGAGCTCTCAATCCTCGAGGCGTGGGGTATCGACCGGGCGAGCGCTCGCGCGCACGCCGAACAAGCGCTCGAGATTGCTAAGAGGATCGGGCTTGTGCCAGCTGAGCTCAAGGCGCTGTGTTCACTCTCGGCGATGTCGCTTTTCGACGCCGATGTGCGTGACGCAGTCGCGTACGCACGAGAGGCCGTTTCGAGAGGTCGGACGGCTCGCACCGACACGCCTGCTCGCGAGATTTACCTTGCCCTTGCTCTCGCCAACAGCGATGAAGGGGAAGAGGCCCGACTTTGGCTTCGTGATGGTCAGGCAACGGCTGAAAGTGTGCTCGACCATTGGCTCGTATCTCGATACCAACTCGCGCGGATGGCCATCGAGCTCAACAGTGGTGACTGGTCAAGCGCCATCGACGACGCCGAAGCCGTGATCCGGATGTACACCGAACTGGACATGATCAACGGGATGCCACAGGCCCCGGCGGTCGCCGGAATCATCGCAGCACGACGTGGAAGTTCGGACGCCGTGCTGTTGCGATACCAAGAACTTGCGCAGATCACTGGATCGGCAGGCGCGGAACCGGCCGGAACCATGTACGCCGGGTGGCTGGAGGGGCTCATCGCCGAACGCCAGGGTCGATCGGCTGACGCGTTGGCAATCATGCAGTTCGTTTTCGACGCCACGGCAGCGTCGGCGCAACTCGTTCGCCTGTGGATCGCGCCGGATCTTGTCCGGATGTACCTCGCCGATAATGCCACTGACGGTGCGTCAGCAATCGTCGAAGCGATCCGCCCCGTGGTGGCGCGGGCCGGAGTCGGCTCCGCTGTCGGCACCCTGCGATGGTGCGAGGGTCTCGTCGCTGGAGCTCGGAGCGACGAACGGGAGGGAACGTTCCTTCAAGAAGCGGCTCGCTTGCTCCGCGCGTCGGGTCGCAAGCCGCTCTTGCTCGACGTCCTCCGTCGGTTGAGCATCGTTGATTCAGCCCGTGTTTCCGCCGACGAGGTCCGTGCGGTGTCGGCACAGCTCGATCTCTCGAGTTCGGTAGCCACAAGTGGGCATGAGCCCGTGGGCTCGGATCACGACCCGTTTGCCTCGCTCACTATTGCCGAGCGCGTCGTCGCCGAGCTGATGGCCGAGGGTTTTACGAACGCCCAGATCGCCGACCGACTCTCCGTGTCAAAGCGCACTATCGAGTTCCACGTGTCGCACGTGTACCTCAAGCTCGCAGTGTCATCACGAACTGCCGTCGCTGCCTTACGTCGGGCACCGTGACGTTGCGGCCGCTCAAATGAGCTCGCTTCCTGAGGGAGGGTTGAAAGCGCTCGTCCGTAGTTCACGTTGCGGAGACCTATGAAGTACGAACGGGTCAACCTGCGGTTCCGGGGCCCGGATCCTGGAACCCGGCCCCTTTGTGGCTGCCATCACACAAGGGCTTGTTGCCCGACGCGCCGCATCGGCACAACGTGACCCGATTGCGGGTCTCGATGACCGACCCATCCCCAACAGCCACCGGGATTCCTCCGGTCACCCAAAGCGGGCCATCGTCAGTAACGGCGATCGCGGTGGCGAGCAGCGGTTCGACATCGCCACCATCGAACCGGAAGGTCAACGCCCCCGACGGACACTTCTCGACCATCGAGATCACCTGAGCGAGCACCGTCGATTCCGCTGTCTCGGAAACCTGACCCCACACGTTGGCCACCCGTGTGCCGCAAAACCCCGCATGGACACAGATCGATCGGTCGTCACGAACGGTCAGACCCGTCCCACCAAGCACCTTCGACCGTTCCTCATACGTGCCGCCAGCACTGTCGTCCGCGGTGAAGCCGACCCGGGAATGCGTGCCGTCGCAGAACGGCTTGCGAGCCGAATCCCCGCAGCGGCACAGGGCATAGCGATTGCGGGTCTCCAGCGACTCAGTGGTCTCCCACGCAAGCGGTTCCCCATGCTCGCTCTGCACCGATCGGCGCCGATACAGTGGCACAGCTCCATTGACCAGGAGCGGGCCATTCGGGGCCACAGTGATGGACGGGAGCTGAGGGGTCGGTACAGCGATGTCGTCGGCCATCGGCTCACACTACCCTGATCGCTCCGTGGAGTGCTTGGTCTGTCATCCGCGGAAGGTAGCATCCGACGGCGGCTCGAGGAGGTAGAGCCCATGGTCTGCGTCTATGGCAACAATTGTCCTGAGGAGGACGAATGGCTGAGGTGGTGCTGTTTCACCATGTGCTTGGGCAGACCGATGGGTTTCTCGCCTTTGCCGCCGAACTGCGCGCCGACGGTCACACCGTGCACACCCCCGATCTCTTCGACGGCGCCACATTCGAAAGCATCGACGAGGGTGTCGCCTTTGCGAAGAACGCTGGGTTTGGCGCGATTGCCGAACGAGGCGTTCGCTCGGTCGAAGGTTTGCCCAACGAGCTCGTGTACGCGGGTTTCTCGATGGGTGTCATGGCGGCCCAACAACTCGCCCAACTTCGCCCGGGAGCACGCGGCGCACTGTTGTTCGAGGCCTGCATCCCGACGTCGGAATGGGGAAGCTGGCCCGCGAACGTGCCCGTCCAGATTCATGGCATGGATAGCGACGAGTTCTTCGCCGGCGACGGTGACATCGACGCCGCCCGAGCACTTATCGAAGAGGCCAGCGCAACCGCAAGAGCCGAGCTGTTCATCTATCCCGGTGACGGCCACCTTTTCGCCGACAGTTCATCATCGTCGTACGACAGCGAAGCCGCGGCATTACTGACGCAACGGGCGCTCGACTTTCTGCGATCGATCGGTTGATGAGACTGCGCTGTCGCACGACTATCTAACGTCTCAGCTCCGGTGAACGCGTCAGGTCGTTGCGTGATCGAGCGTTCGTTCGGGCTCCGGTGCGCCGACATCCGCGCACGGGTCGAGCATGTCTGGCATGGCGCCGGCGAAGAGGGCCAGCCATGAGTCGGGAAACGACTGCAACCGGTTTCGGAGGACTTCACAGGCATCGAGGTAGTAGGTGCGCGCCGTGGCAAGCTCATCTTCGACCTTCACGATCGCGTGGAAGAAGTGTTGAAAGTTCTCGTTCGTCTTCAGGCCTGGATAGCGCTCGATGAGGCCACTGAGGTGAAGGCTGACCTCAGCACCCGCGCCGATTGGCATGCCCTCCGGGTTCTCCGTGGAGAGGTCTTGAACCCACTTCCGCAGCCACGTTGTCTCGGTGAGTGCCTCGCGTTCGTGCGCAGAAACGCGACGGACTACTTCGTGAAGCGCCGGTACAAGCGCGGCTCGCTTTGACCGGGCGACGTCGATGAGCGCCCACGACGAGTACACCTGCTCGCGGGTTTGTACCACCCGGTTTCGTACTCGGACAGCCTGCACGAAGAGCACGAGGAGAAGAGCGAACCAAGCGCCGACGATGCCCTTCGCAAACGTGAGTTGAATGGGGCTGGCCGACGATGATCGTTCCATTAACGCATACCCATAGGAAGTACACGTACCAACTGCTCCGACGAAGGCGGTGAAAAGTGCAAACGACAACAACTTCATCCTTGAGGTCAGCGTCTGCTCATCGCCACGGTAGGCAAGGAGTCCCTGTGGTCCGCCCGTGATCATGAGCGGGCCACCTTCTGGGGAAATGCTCGCTTGGCCCTGAACGAACAACGGATCACCGATCTCGAGTCGACGCTCGGTGATCGTCCAGTCGCCGGGCGCAACGGAGAGGTCGATGGAGTTGGTGTACTCGGGGGTAGTGCTCGCCGTTATGGCCCGAAACGCGAGACTCTTCTCGGACTCGGTCGGTCGAATCAACTTATGGAGCAAATGACCGTTCGCAGCACTCTTCAGCATTGCGCCGCTGATGGTCGGCAGGTCCTCTTGGTCAAACGTTTCGAGTACGGCATTGATCGGGGTCTGCTCACCGAGAAACGCCGTGATCGTTCCCGAGTCGTCATCGAGAAACACGTGGAATGGGGACGTAATCACGGCCACGGTCTTGCTATCGCGGTCATTCTCCGTACGCCTGATCCGCCACTGGACCCAGGCGCAGTTGGCACCGCTCAGCGGAGACACCACCGATCGGCCCGGTCCGAGTCGGGCGTGTCCCTTCACTTCGACAAACCCAGGAAAGGCATGCCCCGCCGGAATCGTTGGTGTGTCCACAATCGACCAGTAGCGACGCGACTCCTTGATCGCAATGACGAACAGAACCATGCACGCGCCGACCATGCCTCCGAGTATCAGGTCTTCCACCTCGGTGGCATCGACAAAAATCCCCCTGGACCTTGAGTGACCGGCCTATAAGGTCTGTCGATGCTCGATCTGCGTCCGACCTGCGAACTCTGCACCACGCCACTCGATCCCCTGGGCGATGATGCTCGTATCTGCACCTACGAGTGCACCTTCTGCGCCACGTGTGCAACCTGGGAGCTTCTCGGCATTTGTCCGAACTGCGGGGGCGAGTTCGTGACTCGGCCGCGACGTTCCAACGAGAAACTCATCAAGGACCCTCCGAGTTCCACAGTCGTGCACAAGGCTCACGACGTCGCAGCCCATCAGGCCGCCGTTCTGGCTCGACTGGAATCGGCTGACCTGCCCGAACAGGTGTGGACGGTGTCGTTCTGCAACCGTCGACCGGCCGACGGAACCGGAGATGGCTACGCAGAAACGGCAGAGCAAATGGATTCACTTGCGGCCGCACAGCCCGGGTACATCGGCATCGATTCCGTGCGGAGCGACGCGGGCGCGGGAATCACGGTGTCTCGGTGGTCATCGATCGCCGCGATGGTGTCCTGGCGGAAAGTCACAGCTCACCAGGAAGCACAGGCCACAGGGCGCGACCGTTGGTACGACTGGTACCGCTCCGACGTCGCACGCGTCGACCGGTCCTCGGAGTTTCGGCGCAAAACCCCTCCAGCGTGACAGCCACGTTCGTTTGAGCTACCTGGTCCTCAGGGGGCAGTAGCGTAAGACCCCGTGCTGGACCGCCTTGGAGGACTCGAAACCGAATACGAGAACGTCCTTCTCGAACTTTCCGACCCTGCGGTCCAAAGTGACACGTCGCGACTGCGCAGCGTCGGCCAACGCTTCAAAGCCCTAGAGCCGCTGGTGATGAAGACCCGTGAGTACCGTGCGGTTCTCGACGACATGGCCACGGCAAAGCAGATGGCCGACGAGTCCGAGGGCGCAGACCGAGAAGCTATGCGCGCTGAGTATCTTGAACTCGAAGCCCGCATTCCGATCATCGAAGAAGAGTTGAAGGTTCTGCTCCTCCCCCGCGATCCCAACGACGATCGCAACGTCATCGTCGAAATCCGGGGTGCCGAAGGAGGCGAGGAGGCGAACCTGTTCGCCCGCGACCTGTTCGACATGTATCAGCGCTACGTCGATCGGATGGGCTGGAAGATGGAGCTCCTCGGGACCGACGTCAGCGAGAAAGGCGGCTTCAACGAAGTGACCTTCGCCGTCAAGGGCGAATCGGTGTGGTCCCGAATGCGTCATGAGGCAGGCACCCAGCGCGTGCAGCGCGTGCCGGCAACGGAGAGCCAGGGACGCATCCACACGTCGAGCGCCACCGTGACCGTGCTCCCGGAGGCTGAGGAGGTCGACATCGACATCAACCCGACGGATCTGCAGATCGACGTGTACCGGGCATCGTCGGCGGGCGGGCAGAGCGTGAACACCACCGAGTCTGCGGTGCGCATCACCCACCGACCGAGCGGTGTGGTCGTCACCATGCAAGACGAGCGCAGCCAGATCCAGAACCGAGCGAAGGCGATGGTCGTGCTTCGGAGTCGCCTGCTCCAAGCCGAGCAGCAACGTCACGACGCCGAAGCATCAAACGCTCGGCGCAGCCAAGTAGGTGGCGGTGGACGCGGCGAGAAGATTCGTACGTACAACTACAAAGATAATCGAGTCACGGATCACCGCATCGGTCTTACGCTCTACAAACTCGATCGCGTTCTCGCCGGTGAGCTCGACGAAGTCAACGACGCACTCGTCGCCCACGACCGCGCGGAGAAGCTCGCCGCTCTCGCCGATCGGTAGCGATGAGTACGGCGCATCCCGAGGGCTCGCTCGGTTGGGCGGATCTGATTCGCGAAGCGAGCGCCCGCCTCAGCTCGTCCCTGGGCGGCAACCGGCTCCAGGAGGCACGCTGGTTGGTCGAACGGGTTTCGGGATACGACGCTGCGGAGTTGATCGTGAACGGCGAGGAACGCGTTGGTGTTCGTAGTGTCGCATTCTTCGACGACATGTTGTCCCGGCGCTGCGCGGGCGAGCCGCTGCAATACGTGCTCGGCCGCTGGTCGTTCCGTACCCTTGAGCTCCTTGTTGATCGCAACGTCTTGATCCCGCGCCCGGAGACCGAAATGGTCGCTGGACTCGCCATCGACATCGCGGCCGAGATGCCAAACCCCGTGGTGGTGGATCTCGGCACCGGTTCCGGAGCGATCGCGCTCTCTGTCGCGGCGGAGGTTCCGCACGCCACCGTGTGGGCCACCGATATTTCCGAAGACGCACTCAAGGTCGCTCGCGCCAACCTCGCCGGGCTCGGTCGCGACGCCCAGCGGGTCACGATGACTTCGGGAAGCTGGTTCGACGCGCTTCCCGACTCGTTGCTGCGATCGGTGTCCGTTGTGGTGTCCAACCCACCCTACGTTGCCGAGTCCGAGGACCTTCCGGCCGACGTGGTCGACTGGGAGCCGCACGTTGCCCTTTACGGTTCGACCGATGACGGCGGAGGGTACGTTCGTCACATCATCGAGCGTTCCTCGGGGTTCCTCGTACCGGGCGGTGGACTGGTCATCGAAATGGCCCCGAACCAAACGCAAATGGCAGCATCGTTCGCGACCACGCAGGGATTCCTAGGTGTACGTATTGTTGATGACTTCGCAGGAAAACCGCGGGCGCTCGTGGCCCGGCGGGCCTGAGCTCACCAACTACTTCTTCGTCAGGGCAGTCACAACAGCGATCGCGCCGGCGATAAAGAGCAGCACGAGCACCAGCTTGCGGTACTGCTCGGGTCGGAGCTTGTGAAACATTCGATCACCGTTGCGGCGCACCAGAATCGCCGGGGCCAGACCGATGAGGCCCACGCCGAGCCCTTCCCTCGTCAGCGCACCGTCCAGCGCAAACAACGCCATCGCCACCACATTGCCGACTAGGAAGATCCACTGGAGCGACGACCGCATCGCGGATGGCGCGAGGTCTCGGCCGGCCATTGCGATCACGACGGGAGGACCGCTGGTGCCCGTCGTCGTCGAGAGCACTCCGCTCACGCCACCAGCGATGACATCGACAACCTTCGGGTTTCCCCGCACCCGCCATCCGGTGGCAATCGCCGTGGCTGCCCCAATCACGCTCAGCCCGAGCACCATCCTCAGAATCCGGTCCGAGACCAGGTGTCCGACGACGATACCGATCGGCATGCCGATGACCGACGCCGGAATCACCCGTGACACAAGCGGGCGGTCGACGTCGGCCCGAAGCTTCCACGCGAGGTACGTCGTGACAAACAGACCGACGACAGACTGCGCGACGACCGAATCAATGCGCGTACATACAACCGTCAGGAGCGGGACCGTTATGAGAGCAAACCCGAAGCCCGAAACCGTCTGAGCCCATGATCCAAGCGCGAAGGCGAAGACCACCCACACGACCTGGATGGCCGTAAGACCGAAGACCAAGTCTAGAGAACTGGCTTTTCGACGTATCGACCAAACACGTCGGCCATGGTGTTGATCTGCTCACCCAGAGTGCAATACGCGTTCGCGCAGTCGATCAGGCGTGGCATCAGGTTCTCGTCCGTCGAGGCCGCATGGTGAAGCGCCTTCAGTGCGTCGTCGACCTTTGCGACGTTGCGATCGTGGCGAGCGTTCCCAAGTCGCTTCAGCTGACGCTCTTCGACATCTCGGCCGATCTTCAAGATTTGCAACGGTTCGTCGCCGGGTGCTTCGGTGAACTTGTTCACCCCGACCATGATCCGCTGGTTGCGGTTCAGCGCCCGCTCGAAGGCATACGCGGCGTCGGCCATCTCGCCTTGGAAGTAGCCGTTGTCGATGCCGGCATACACACCCTCCAACATCGACCCGCCGCCGATCTCCATGAGGTGGGTGAAGATTGCCTCGGCCTCAGCTTCGATTCGATCGGTCGACGCCTCGACGAACCACGACCCGCCGAGGGGATCGGCCACGTTCGGCACACCGGTCTCGTAGGCAATCACCTGCTGCGTGCGGATTGCTATGCGCGCAGACTTCTCTGTTGGGAGCGCAAGTACTTCGTCCATGGAGTTCGTGTGAAGCGACTGTGTTCCGCCGAGTACGCCGGCGAGGGCTTCGATCGCGGTGCGGACGATGTTGAGCTCCGGCTGCTGCGCCGTGAGAGAAACGCCTGCCGTCTGGGTGTGGAAGCGACACATCATCGACTTCGGATTTTCTGCTCCGTAGTGCTCCTTCATCCAACGGGCCCAGATTCGACGAGCTGCTCGGTACTTCCCGATCTCCTCGAAGAAATCTATGTGCGCATTGAAAAAGAAGCTCAACCGAGGAGCGATGTCGTCGACGCCCAACCCCACATTGCGTGCCGCTTCGACATAGGCAAAGCCGTTGGCCAGCGTGTAGGCCAACTCTTGCGCCGCAGTGGATCCCGCCTCGCGAATGTGATAGCCCGAGACAGAAATCGTGTTCCATTTCGGCATCTCGACGGTGCAGAACTTCATCATGTCCGTAATGATTCGCACCGACGGGCGCGGCGGGTAGATGAACTCCTTCTGGGCCTGGTATTCCTTGAGGATGTCGTTTTGAATGGTGCCGCCAAGGCTGGCTCTCGGTGTTCCGTGCTTCTCCGCGTTGGCGATGAACATCGCAAGAATCGGAGCGGCAGGCGAGTTGATCGTCATCGACGTCGTGATCGTGCCGAGATCGATGTCGGCAAAGAGATCTTCCATATCCGCGAGCGTGTCGATCGCCACGCCACACTTGCCGACCTCCCCGATCGCGATTGGATCATCGGAGTCACGCCCCATCAGCGTGGGAAGGTCGAACGCGGTCGAGAGACCATCGCCACCGGAGCGCAGGATCTCTTTGAATCGGGCGTTCGTGTCTTCGGCCGTACCGAAACCGGCGAACATGCGCATCGTCCAAAGCTTGGAACGGTACATGGATGCATGGACGCCGCGCGTGTAGGGATACTGTCCCGGGAACTCGCCATCGTCGGGGCCGTAGACCGGGTCAAGCGGGCCGAAGTTCATCGTGGTCGGGTCAAGACCAGGACGTGATGGCGATCGATCGAAGTCCTTTTGCCACTGCTCGCGAGAAGTCATGTACCCAGTATCTCGCGTTGACCCCGGTCGTACCAAGACTTCGGGTTTGCGCGGGTTACGAAGGATTGATGTCGATGAGCCCGGCGCGCACGGCGCGCAACACCGCCTGGGTGAGGTTTCGGGCCCGAAGACGCCGATACACCGCACTGAGGTGGTTGTTCACCGTTTTGGCGGCGATCCCGAGCTTCGCACCCACCTCGTCGGTCGACAGTCCCGAGGCGATCAGCTGCAGGATCTCCAGGTGCCGCGACGTGAGACTCGCGGAGTCCACAGGCGTCGCTTCGAAACGTTCGAGCGTCTGGAGAAGCTCGCGCAGGTCCACCGATGGCGCCACGCGAACAGCGCCGACGCTGGACTCGCCGGGCTCGTGGGACACGACAACGGTTCGCAACGCCGGCCGGCGTCGCCGAAGTTCGGTAGCCACCGCAGCGGCCGGAATCCCGCCGTCTATCGCCACGACGATGTCACCGTCGCGAAGATCGGTTTCGAAACCTTGAAGGTCGGGTAAGGTCGAAGCGACTCGACCGATCTTCCATCCAGCGGCCGACAAGGCACGCGAGATCGAGTCTGCGGCCAGTGTTGGAGACGCCAGGATGGAGATTCGGACGTCTTGCGATGGTGATCCGACGCTGTTGGTGACGCAGTCTTCGCCGCCAGATTGTGCCGCGTACATCAATATTCCCTTGCTTTCAGCCCGTCGAGTTTGAACAAGTCGCCCTACAGGGCGCTTTCCCTATGACGTTTCGCTACCGAGAGAAGTCGCGAACTTTTCTGTTTGCTCGTTGAGAAGAATCCGGCGGATGCCGTTAGTTCTCAGACCAATCCACATCGAACGACCGGCTTCTCAAAGGACGTCCCATGCTTACGGCGCACCGCTCCCCGCTCCTGAACCCACTGGTGCCACAGGGGTCGCAGTCGACGTCGCACGAATACTCGAACCGGGCAACGCCACTACCCTTGGACGATATGGCATCCAAGCAAGCACCAGACCGAAATCTAGCCCTTGAACTGGTTCGTGTCACCGAGGCGGCCGCGCTTGCGGCGTCGCGACATATGGGACGCGGCGACAAGAATGCCGCCGACGGAGCTGCGGTCGAGGCTATGCGCGTGGTGCTGTCGTCGGTCCAGATGGACGGTGTCGTGGTTATCGGGGAAGGCGAGAAGGACGAAGCCCCGATGTTGTTCAACGGCGAGCGCATCGGATCGGGCGTTCCACCCCTCACCGATATTGCCGTTGACCCGATTGACGGGACGACCCTCACCGCGTATGGACAAGCCGGGGCTATCGCGGTGATCGCCGTGTCCGAACGGGGATCCATGTTCAACCCGGGCCCCTGCGTATACATGGACAAGATCGCGGTCGGTCCTTCAGCGGCCGGTGTCATCGACATCCGGCGGACTCCGACGGAGAATCTTCGGGCGATCGCCAAGGCCAAGGGGGAGTCGATCCGAGATCTCACCGCGGTGATCCTCGATCGGGACCGCCACAATGCCCTCGTCGAGGAGGTTCGGGCGTCGGGAGCACGTATTCGCCTGATCTCCGATGGTGACGTGGCCGGCGCGATCGCAACCGCGTGGCCAGACTCGGGAATCGACGTACTGTTCGGTATCGGTGGGACCCCCGAAGGTGTCATTGCAGCAGCAGCCCTCAAATGCATGGGCGGCGAAATACAAGGACGCCTGATTGCCCGTGACGACGCCGAGCGCGACGCAGCCATCGCCCAGGGCTATGACCTCTCCGCCGTCTTGGGAATCGATGCCTTGGTCAAGGGCGACAACTGCTTCTTCGCGGCGACCGGTATCACCGACGGCGAACTGCTCCATGGTGTGCACTTCAACTCCGAGGGAGCGAGGACCGATTCCCTCGTGATGCGGTCGAAGTCGGGAACGGTGCGCAAGGTCGAAGCGTGGCACAAACTCGACAAGCTCGGCGCCTACAGCCAGGTCGACTTCTAAGCACACGTACTTCAATGGGGTTGGACAACGTCCCTGCGAAATGCCGGGGTCCGGGTTGCCTATTGTCGTAGGCCGTTCGAACCAATGACCACCCAAAGCGGTTAAGTCTTCACGAAGAGTGTCGATGAGTAACTGTCCAGCTCCGCCCCTGGCAGGAAGTTCTCGAACATGATGACCTCACATCGCTCCAACACGACCGGGTTTCGACGCCCCCTTCTCGCCCTCCTCACCGTGGCGGGAGTTGCGTCTCTGACCCTGAGTACCACGACATCATCGTCGTCGGCCGCCGCATCGACGACAAGATCGGCGACGAAGTCGCGAACCAGAGCGAATCTGGCACCGTCTCGTGGTGCGAGCGACGCGTTGATCGTACGGGCGGCTCCGGGCCGCCTCGTGGAGGTTTCGCACGGGCTACGCCGCTCCGGCGCCCAGGTCACGAGGTCACTACCTCTCATCGACGCGGTCGCGGTTGAGGTAGGCGTCGGACGTCGAGGCGACGTTGCGACACTCCCCGGCGTCGTTACCGTCGTGACGGACGAGTTGCTCACGCCCATGGATCGCAACTCGAGTTCGCGTCGAAACCGTCCGCGTTCAACGACCACCACCACAACAACGCCGACCACCACCACATCAACAACCACGGCGCCAACAACCACAACCACCACATCAACAACCACGGCGCCAACAACCACAACAACCACGCCGACAACGACGACAGCTGCGACAACGCCGACAGCTGCGCCGGTAATCACCACAACGACAACGCCCACCGCAACCACAACCCCAACCGCAACCACAACCCCGACCCCAAACGCCACCAGCCCGGCGACCACGGTGCCAACCCCGACCGACGACAACACCACGACCACCACGACCACCACGAACACCACGAACACCACGAACACCACGACCACCACGATCCCCACGCTTACGCCAGATGACGACGGCGACGCGGAGCTCGGACTCAGCGTCACCGAGAAGGTGGCCGAGTTCGCCGAGAACGCCGCCGAGCAGGCCGAGGACGCGAATGGCGGAAGCCGCGACCCCGGCTCGGTCGAATCAATCGCCCGAGTCACCGGTGCGCGTCGACTGTGGCGAAAGGGCATCACCGGCGTAGGCGTCGACGTTGCGCTCATTGACACCGGCATCGCTCCGGTCGTCGGCGCTCCCACGTTCGTAAACGGTGCCGATCTCTCCCTCGACGCCGGCGCGGCGAATCTTCGATTCAACGACGGCTACGGTCACGGCACCCACATGGCTGGCATCATCGCCGGCCGCGACCCCGGCGTGACCGATCCCACGAAGGCGCGGGGCAAGTTCGTCGGCATCGCCCCGGGCGCACGAGTCATCAACGTCAAGGTTGGCGCGATGGACGGTACGGTCCACACCTCGCAGGTTGTCGCTGCTCTGGATTGGGTGGTGCAGAACAAGAACGCCAACGGAATGAACATTCGTGTCGTGAACCTCAGCTACGGCGCACCGGCGACACCGAATTGGCGTCTCGATCCCCTCGCCTGGGCGTCGGAAATCGCCATGCACCGAGGCATCGTCGTGATCGCCGCAGCCGGCAATGAAGGTGCCGGTCACGAACTGGCCAGCCCGGCCTATTCACCGGAGATCGTTGCGGTCGGCGCCACCGAAGTGGAGACCGCCCGAAACGGCCGCAGCGAGTACACGATCGCTCCGTACACCAGCACCGGCAACCGTCGACGTCCCGATATCTATGTTCCGGGAGGCCACGTCATCAGCCTCCGAGTGCCCGGCTCCTACATCGACACGTTCAAGGCGACGGCGAACATCGACGGACAGCTGACCCGAGGCTCGGGAACCTCCCAGGCCGCGGCCGTAACCTCCGGTCTTGCCGCACTCCTCATCCAGGCCTTCCCGTCGGCAACACCGACGCAGATCCGAGCGCTGCTCGTGGCTTCGGAACGACCGGGCCGGGCTCAGCGCGACGTGACCGGGATCGAGGCCAACGTCAACCTCAACCGGGCGTTCCTGATCGGAACGAAGAAGATGCCGAAGGCGACGATCAGCGATCCGTTCGCTCGATGCGACACGACGTGGTGTCGAGGCATCGGTGACGGAACGAACCAGGGCCTCATCGACTGGGCACAAGCCGCGTGGAACGGATCAACCTGGGCGGGCTCGCAATGGAACGGATCGGTCTGGGCCGGCTCGCAGTGGCTCGGCTCGGTCTGGGCCGGCTCGGTCTGGAATGGCTCGACCTGGCAGGGTTCGAACTGGAGCGGTTCGAACTGGAGCGGCTCGTATTGGAACGGTTCGACATGGGCCGGCTCGGTCTGGACGGGCTCCTACTGGAACGGTTCGATCTGGGCTGGCTCAGTGTGGACCGGATCCGTCTGGACAGGTTCCACCTGGGGTGGCTCGGCCTGGAGCGGATCGGCGTGGTTGACGGAATGGTCGAACTAGTCGCCCCCGCACGTCGCCGAATCGACATCGTTCGACTCCGGGTCACGGCGTATATCGCAGTACTCACCGTCCTGGCGGCCGTGCTGGTTGTCCTCACCGACAACGCCATTGCGCCCCCGATCGAAGGAGGCCTCATCGCGGCACTCGTTGTCCTGGTGAGTGCTGTCATCGCGCAGGCATTTCCGGTCAACGTCGAGATCGGCCGAGACACGCACTCCTTCATGATGCACGAACTTCCCCTCGTCGTCGGCGTGCTGACGCTCGAACCTCGCAACGCCATCCTGGTCATGGTTGTTGGCGGGTCCGTCGCTCGCCTCGTCATTCAGCGCAACAACCAGCGAAACAAGCTCACCAAGACCGTCTTCAACATTGCGTGCAATGTCATCGAAGTCACGATCGTTCTCGCGATTACCCACCTCTTGAGTCCCGGCCTGCCGGTGACCGAAACGCAGACATGGCTGGCCGTCTTGCTCGGCACTGTTCTCGCGAACATCGTTTCGGCAACGATGGTCAGCGGCGCGATCCGACTCACCGGAACCCGGCTCGGTTTCGTCGCCATTCTTCGAAGTACCGCAATCGGTGTCTGCGGAGCCGTAGCCATGGCCATGATCGCCATCGTCGGACTGCTCCTCACGGTGGTGAACGTTGCATCCGTCGCATTCACTGCGTTGATGTGTTCCGGTCTGGTGATCGGCTACCGACGCCACGTCGTGGTGAGCCAGCGCTACCAGTCAATGCTGCGACTGGAACGCTTCACCCGTGCTCTCCCGCCGGATCGATCGGTCGACGTCATGCTCGACAAACTGTTGCACCACGCCGCCGAATTGATGAACACCGAAGAGGCCTCGATCACGCTGGGCACGTCGCAGGGCACGGTCGTCTTGACTCGTTCGGTCTCGGCCGAAGGAGAACCGCGGACGGTGCGGAGTGTGTCACCCGGCGACTGGGTCTGGGTTCGTGCGCTGTCCAAGCGACACGCGTTCGTGCTGAGCCGCAACGGCCATGAACACGAGGCCCACGTTCGCGACTACCTGAGCGAACTCGATGCGCAAGACCTCGTCGTCGCGCCACTCCACCTCGACGACGACAACGTCGGTGTGCTCGTCGGCCGAAACCGCCGTAACTCGGTCGTGAGAATGACGGCAGCGGATCTCGACCTCGTCAGCACGATGGCCCACCACGCGTCGGTCACGCTCGAGCGCTCACGTTTGATCGAACGACTCGAGCATGAGGTCAACGTTCGCGAGTACCAAGCTACCCACGACTCACTTACCGGCCTCCACAACCGCGCTGCCTTCAACGCAATTTCCGATGCGTACCTATCAAGTACCGAGGGCGACAAGTCCCAGGGTGCAATGATGCTCATCGACCTGAACCAGTTCAAGAAGATCAACGACACCATGGGTCATCACGCCGGTGACGACGTCTTGGTCCAGATCGCGGGTCGCCTCGGTGCGTCGCTTCCGCCGGGATCCACCGTCGCTCGACTCGGCGGCGACGAGTTTGCCGTGCTCGTGCCGTTCATCCTCGATGCCGAGGCAGCACTCGCTGCAGCGGCACGCCTTCGTGAGGACATCAACCTTCCGGTCACCGTTGACGACGTCACGTTCGCACTCGATGCGGCGATCGGCATCTCTCTCGCCCCCCTTCATGGCACAGAGCGCAATACGCTTCTTAAGCGCGCAGATATTGCAATGTATGCGGCGAAGGAGAAGCGCGGCGCGCCCATTGCACTGTTCGACCCGTCGCAACAGCGATGGACGGCTCGTGAGGTCGGTCTCATCGAAGATCTCCGTCATGCCATCGACGGCGGACAAATCTGGCTGGCCTACCAGCCCAAGACGTCGCTCGCCGATGGACGCGTCGTCGGCGTCGAAGCGCTGTGCCGTTGGAACCACCCGGTTCAGGGAAACATTCGACCCGACGAGTTCATCTCCCTCGCCGAACGCGCGGGCCTTATCGACTCCATCACCGAGTTCGTGCTCAACACGTCACTCAAGCAGTGTCGGACATGGCTCGACGAGGGCCTTCGGATCAGCGTCGCTGTCAACATTCCTGCGCGATCGCTGAGCGACCCCACGCTCGCCGGACGTATCGCCGCCCAGGCCCGCTTCTACGACGTGCCCCCAAGCATGCTGACCTTGGAGGTCACCGAAGGTGAGCTCATGGAAGACGCCCGCACATCGAAAGCCGTCATGACCAACCTTCGTGAAGCAGGATTCCGTGTGTCGATCGACGACTTCGGCACCGGGTACTCTTCGCTCGCGTACCTGCACACGCTCCCGGTCGACGAACTCAAGATCGACCGAGCCTTCGTACAACGCATCGGCGTTGACGAGACCAGCACGCAGATCGTCCACATCATCGTGGAGCTCGCGAAGACATTCGGACTGCGCACCGTCGCCGAGGGCATCGAAACCGCGGAAATCCACCAGGCACTCCTCGACCTCGGTGTCGAACTTGGGCAGGGTTACCTCATGAGCAAGCCTGTCCCGGCGAACGAGCTCGGTGACATCCTTCGCACGGGGTACACACCTGCCGCGCTGGCCGCCGAAACGCTTCGCGACCAGCCGTGCTTGTCGGTCGTCGCAAGCTGATTCATCGACTCGCCAGGCGCGACATGTGCCTCCGCGCATTACGTCGATCGGCCAGACTTGGGGCATGAACCGTCCCCTTCGAATGATCATCGACACCGATACTGCGTCCGACGATGCAGTGGCCGTGTTGATGGCCCTCATGAATCCAGATGTTCACGTTGAGGCACTCACGATCGTCGCAGGGAATGTGCCCCTCGATCTCGGCGTGAACAACGCGCTGGTCACCGTCAATAGTTGTGTTGCAGCCGGCGGCCAGTCGGCGCCGGTCTATGCGGGAAGCGGTTCACCCCTTCACCGTGCGCTGGAAACCGCCCAGTTCGTTCACGGCGAAGATGGCATGGGCGACATCGGACTAGCGAAGGCCACCACGGCAGCGGAACCGGAAGACGCGATCGACCAACTCCTGAGCCGGGCCAGCGCAGAGCCGGGTGAGATCACGCTCGTCACGTTGGGGCCACTGACGAATATTGCACGCGCACTTAGGAGTGACCCGCTTCTGCTCACGAAGTTCAAGCACACGTACATGATGGCGGGCGCTCCCGATGACGTCGGGAACGTGAATCGTCTCGGCGAGTTCAACGTGTGGTGCGACCCGGAGGCTGCATCCCAGGTTTTCGCGGCCCCGGGTGACAAGACGATGATCGGGTGGAACATCTCGCGACTCTTCGCGGTCATGACGCCCGCGGACCAGGACTTTCTTCCGAGTCTTGGACCTCTCGGTTCATTCGTGCAGGTGATCAACGGAGTCGTGAACGACTACGCGGTGAGCAACGGTCTGGCCGGCTACGACCTCCCCGACCCGATTGCCATGAGCATCGCCATCGACCCGTCGATAGCCACGATGAACTCCGTCGAATTCATCCGTGTGCATACCGACGGTCTCGATGAGCGGGGCTGGAGCGAAGTCGTGACGTCCGAGAGCGGTGTGGCGATGACGGTCGTGTGGGAGGCCGACGAGCGCCGCTTCAAGGAGCAGCTCTACGCCGCCTGCCGCCAGGACAGTCGCCGCTGACCCTTCCACCTTGTGGTGCGTTTGGGCAGCTTGTGGTGCGGTTGGGCTGCCCAAACGCACCACCAGGGTGCCCAACCCACCACAAGCCCCGGG
>JANOWU010000288.1:0-11363 GCA_031418035.1 Acidimicrobiia bacterium | reverse complement strand
TTCATTCGCGCTCCCCTTGTTTCATTCGACGGCGAGTTGCAGGGTGAACGGCGAGTTAGCTCCACCAACAAGTTGCCGTCGACCCTGCAACTCGCCGTTGAGTGTTGGGGGCCCGCCGATGTGGACGCCGCCAGCCGAGTTGGCCGGTCGCCGATGTGGACGCCGCCAGCCGAGTTGGCCGGTCGCCGAGTTGGATTTGGAGTTGGAGTTAGCCGAGGTAGGCCTGACGGACTCGTTCGTCGTCCTTGAGCTCCGATGCAAGGCCGCTGGAGGTGATGCGTCCGGTCTCGAGCACGTAGGCCCGGTCGCTGTGCTTGAGGGCGAGGTTCGCATTTTGCTCGATCAGCAAGATCGTGACGCCCTTCTCCTTGAGCGCGTCGATGATCTTGAAGATGTCGCGCACGATCATCGGCGCAAGACCGAGGCTGGGCTCGTCGAGCAGCAGGAGCTTGGGCCGACTCATAAGCGCACGTGCAATAGCGAGCATCTGCTGCTCGCCTCCGGAAAGCGTCCCCGCGAGTTGATCTCGACGCTCGCGCAAACGTGGAAACAATTCGAACTGTTCCTCGAGGTCGGCATTGATGCTGGATTCGTCGGTGCGAATGTAGGCACCGAGGCGCAGGTTGTCCTCGATCGACTGCCGGGTGAGAACGCGGCGGCCCTCGGGGCTGTGCGCGATCCCTGCACGCACCACTTGATCCGGACGCTTGGCCAGAAGGTCTTCACCGCTGAAGGTGATGGATCCGGCCCGAGTCTTGATGATGCGGCTGATCGCCCGAAGTGTGGTCGACTTCCCGGCGCCGTTTGCGCCGATCAGACTGACGACCTCTCCGCGGTGGACGACCAGATCGACGCCCTGTAGCGCGCGGATCCCTCCGTAGTTGACGTGGAGATCGTGGATCGCGAGAAGTGGGGCACCCGTTGTCATGTCACTCACCTCCGAGGTAAGCCTCGACCACGGCCGGGTCGTTCTGTACGGCTTCGGGGTGACCGAGGGCGATGAGTTGTCCGAAGTTCAGCACGGCGATCCGGTTGCACAAACCCATGACCAAAGGCACGTTGTGCTCGATGAGCAACACGGTGAGATCGAAGCGGTCGCGCACCAACTGGATGAACGACGACAGGTCCACCTTTTCCTGCGGGTTCATTCCCGCTGCGGGTTCGTCGAGGAGGAGGACTTTCGGTTCGAGCGCAAGTGCACGCGCGATTTCGAGTCGACGTTGATCGCCGTAGGGCAGGTTGCGTGCCTCCTCGGCGGCTCGACCCGTGAGGCCCACCAATTCGAGGAGTTCCCATGCCTGTTCATCTGTACGCTTACGTTCACGTCGGGCCTTGGGAAGTCCGAGGACGCCCGACATCACACCCGCACTGGTGTGGAGGTGTTTGGCGGTCCGCACGTTGTCGAAGGCCGACACGGTCGGAAACAACCGAATGTTCTGGAAGGTACGAGCCATGCCACGTGCTGCGATCTGATGAGGCTTGAGCCTGGTGATGTCGACGCCGTCGTGCAACAGCTCACCCGACGATGCGGGCTGCATCCCCGTGAACAGGTTGAACAGCGTCGTCTTGCCGGCGCCGTTGGGCCCGATGAGTCCGAAGATTTCCCCCTGCTGAACGGCGAAATTCACCTCGTTGACCGCAACAAGTCCACCGAATCGGCGGGTCGCCCCACGTGCCTCCAGGACCGGCGCACTCACGGGATCACCGCCGACGACTCGGAGGCATCGGCCACCGGCTCACCCGCATCGGCCACGGTCCCACCTGTATGGCCCACGGTCCCACCTGCATGGGCCGCCATCCCGCCCGCATTGGCCACGGTCCCACCTGCACGGGCCGCAGCAGCGCCAAGCGATGTCGACGGCAATGATCGAGGGAACAGTGCAGCGATGACGCGCGGTGGGATCAGTCCGTTGGGGAAGTAGATGCACACCACGACCATGAGGAGGCCGTACACGAAGAGGCGTCCGTTCGTGATGCCCTCCGAGAGTGCGGTCGGCAGGAACTCCCGGTTCCCGAGCCAACGCAAACCCTCGGGAAGCGATGTGAGAAGAAACGCACCGACGATCGGCCCGAGGAACGTACGCGAGCCTCCGATGACGACGCAGGCCAGAAAGACGGTCGCGACCTCGAACGTCCCCTGGCGAGCGTTCCAGGTGTTCAAGAAGTGCGCAGCGACAACACCGGTCACCGCGGCGAGAACAGCGCCGAGGGTGAACGCGAGGTTCTTGTAATACGTCGGCTTGATGCCATTGGCCGACGCTGCCAGTTCGTCCTCGCGGATCGCGGTGAGCGCGAGGCCGGTGCGACTGCGTTCGAGCCGGTACATGAAGATGGCGGCGAGTACGAGCAGTGGCACGAGGATGCGAAGGTACTGGAGCTGCGTGTCGAAAGGTTGGGGAATGTCGAAGATTCCGGTGGCACCGCCGAAGATCGGTTTCTCCAACGTCGCCAACCGGAACGTCTCCACGAACGCGATCGTGGCCAGAGCGAGGTAGATACCGCGCAAACGCAACGCGAAGTATCCGACGGCAATTCCGAGTACGACGGCGAGCACCGCCGCAATGATCATTTCGAGAAGCACGAAGCGCAGGTCGTAGAGCTCGCGTGACGATGTCCACGTGCGACCGAGTGCCCGCATTTCCCAGAAGCCGGTGTCTTGGTTCTGTTTGACGTAGCGCGTCGACATGACCGCACCGACGTAGCCGCCGAGGGCGTAGAAGCCGGGGCTGGCCAACGAGAGCTGTCCGGCGGTAAGAGGTAAGTGCACTGATATTGCCAACAGTGCGATGCGAACGAGGTCGACGCGCACCGACGGTTGCAGGAACGGTGCCGCCAGGGCCGCGCCCAGAATGAAAACGAGGAGCGCGGTCGACGCGAGGGTGCGGGGCCGAAACATGAGCTACACCTTCTGAATCTGTGCTCGGCCGAGTAGACCCTGCGGACGCACCATCAACACGAGGAACAGCACGACGAACGGGATGGCATCCTTTGCCGACGTCCCCCAGAGCCAACTGAGACCGGGGATCTTGTAGACCCCCACGATGGCCTGAAGAATGCCGATCAGAAACCCGGCCAGCACTGCGCCGGGAACATCGCCGAGGCCGCCGAGGATGATGACGGCAAGACCGATCAGTCCGAAGCCCGAACCGAAGTACGGACCGCTCGTGCCGAAGTTGGCGCTCACCATTGTGCCAGCCACCGCGGCGATGAAACCGCACAGGAAGAACGTGACCATGATGAGCCGATCGGTGGAGATACCGAGGAGCGAGGCGGTGGTGGCGTCTTCGCTGACCGCCTTCAACGCCTTCCCTGTCTTCGTTCGATTGAGGAGGTACCAGAGCCCCGACATCACGATCACGGCAACGACGAAGATGATGATGCGCACCGTTTGGATCTGTGCACCGGCGATGGTCACGGAGGGGCGATCGGCGACCACCTTCAACGGTTCCGGCGAGGACAGCGGGTCAGCCCCGACCAGGTTGCGGATCAGCTCCGAGATCATGATGGCGATGCCCAGGCTCGACACGAGCGTGAGCAACGTATCGGAGCCTCGTTCCCGTAGGGGGCGAAAGGCGAATCGTTCGATGGCGACGTTGAGGAGTCCGGCGACGACCGCGCCGAGCACCATGGCGAGCCAGAAGTTGAGGCCGTAGGGGATTCGCTTGTTGGAGAACAGGAAGTTGCCGCCACCGAAGCGGTTTCCCATGAATCCGTAGGTGAGGTACGCGCCGACGGTGAAGACAGCTCCGTGGGCGAAGTTGATGATGCGAAGGATCGAGAAGATGAGCGTGTAGCCCAATGCGAAGAGCGCGTAGACACTCCCGATCGCCAATCCATTCAAAAGGTTCTGTAACAGCGAAGACATGTAACCCCAAACGTACGTGTGCGTAGTAAATGCAAAGGCCAAGCGTGGGCCGACGGGCGTGCACCCGTCGGCCCAGGACCGCTAGAACTTCACGTAGTTGAACTTGCCGGAGAACACGTCGGACGTCTCACCGCGGAGCATGGTGATCTGCGCCACGTAGAACGACTTCTGGTTGATTTCGCCCTCGGGGGTGAAGGAGATCTCGCCGAGCGGGGTGTTGTACTTGCCGGTGAGGATTGCCTTGTTGAGCTCGACACGAACGGAATCGAGGTTGTCAGTGAGCTTGCCGGCCTTGTCCAATTCGGTAAGTGCATTTACGAATACCTGCACGCCCGTGAATGCCTGAGCGGCGATCTGCCCGGGGAGTCGCTTCTGGTCGGCGAGGAATGCCTTGCGGAACTCGACGTTGATGCCGTCGGCGGGAATGTCGGGTGAATAGGCCTGTGCAACGATGAGACCGTCACATTGCTTCTTGCAGACCGAGAACGTCTGCACGACGTTGAGCCCGTTGCCGCCGACGATGATGCCGCTGTACCCCAGATCACGAAGCTGCTTCACGAAGTTGCCAGATTGTGCGAGTCCCGAGATGACGACCAGGCCGGGCTTGTTGTTCTGCACGAACTGCACCTGGGTGGTGAAGTCCGTGTCGGCCACCTGGAACGATTGCGGAGCGAGGAGTTCGACGCCGGCCGCCCTCACGGCGTTCTGGAACACACCGGTTTCGGAGCGGGAGAAGGCGTCGTCTTGTGCAAAGAACACGGCGGCCTTGTCGATGGGCTGCTTGGCTACCGCAAACTTGATCGCGTTGCCTGCGTAGGTGGCGACGCCGGCCGATACACGAGCGATGTAGTCACCGATCTGCGGGATGCCTGCGGCGGTGTTCGACGGGGCGATCACCGGTACCTTGGCGCGTTCGGCGATCGGGTCGGCCGAGAAGGCCTGCTGGCTCAGCGTCGGACCGACGATGCCGACGACCTTGTCGGAGTTGATGAGCGTGTTGAAGGCCGCGATGGCGCCTGCTTCATCGGCGCCGGTGTCCTGCACGACCAACTTGAGTGGGCGTCCGTTGATGCCGCCCTTTTCGTTGAAGAACTTCTCGGCCAGCTTCACGGCGAGGTTCTGATCCTGGGCCAGGTTGGCCGTGGAGGATCCGGAGATGCCGATGGCCACACCGAGCTTCACGGGGTCCTTGCTGCCTCCGCCGCCACCACCGCTGGCTGCTGCGGTCGTTGGCGTTGCGGCTGCCACGGTCGTGACCGGAGTGGCCTTCCATCGGAAGCGGCTCCCCTCCTTGGTGCAGGTCAACGAGGCGGACTTCTTGCCGACGTCTTTCGGGACGCAGCGGTCGTTGGCCTTCGGCGCCTTAGCGCCGAGCGCGGGGGAAAGGCCGAGGACGGGCACGAGCATGGATGCGGCGATGACGCCAAAGGTGGTGGAACGACGAAGGGCCATGGGCTCTCTCCTGGTGTGTGGTGGGAGTTGTTGCGGTGTGGCTGCATGGTGGCGGAACCCGGTCCGCGTGACAAGACCCAGAGTCGACTCTTGCGACGAACTGCGGTGTGAGCGTGACGAACGACACAGCTCCCTGGCACCTGGCGTCGTCGCGCGATGTTGCGTTGCCCGCAGCACACCTCAGAAGACGCGCCACTGCTCCGATCTACGACGCCTTACGCGGCGCCGGCGCAGGAGCCAGGCCCGTGGCCGACTCCGGTGTGTGCATCCGAGCCAGGCTGTTCGACACCCGGCGCGGCACCGTGTTCGGGGTGCGCAACGAGACCACGATGGCGGTTGCGAACGACAGCGGCACGGTCCATGCCGCCGGCTGATCGAGCAGCGCGCCCGGCCAGCCGCCGAGCACGGGTCGAAACATAGTGATCATTACGGCGATCGACGCGGCTCCGCCGCCCACGATCATGCCGGCCGCCGCGCCGACGGCAGAGAACCGGCGCCACCAGATGCCGAGGAGCAGGAGCGGGCAGAACGACGACGCAGCGATCGTGAACGTCCACCCCACGAGCACGTTGATGGCGAAGCGCTGCGACGGGAGGCCGATGAGCACGGCGACTGTTCCGGCGATGAGTGCGCCCTGTCGAAATCCGCGGACGCCCCCACCGAACCCGCCGCGAGAAGTTAGGTCGTGGCTGATGGCGCCGGCGACGGAGATGAGGAGTCCCGACGACGTGGAGAGGAACGCGGCGAATGCGCCTGCGGCGAGGAGCCCGGTGAGGAGCTCGCCCCCGAGACCTCCGATCAGACGTCCGGGGAGGAGAATCACGACCGCGTCGGTGCCGCCCGTCAGCAGCAGGTCGGGTGTGAAACGTCGCCCGAGTACTCCCAGAATCGGGGGCCACACGTAATAGATGGACAGCAGGCCGAGGACCATGAGGATCGTACGTCGCGTGGCGGGCCCGTCGGGGTTCGTGTGGAAACGCACGAGTATGTGCGGAAGACCCATGGTGCCGAGCACCGTGCCAATGATGATGGACAGCGAAAGGTACAGCGGATGAGGGCGTCGGGAATTGATCGACTTGAAGGGCTGTTCCCATGCGGGCCCGCTGAGCACCGCCCCGCGCTTGACGGAGGGAACGGGTGAGCCTCGCGTGAACTCGATCGAGGTGTCGGCACCGAGCTGTACGGTTCCCGGCCCGATCACGGTAGATCCGTTTATGGCTGTCGTATTCACGACGCCCCGTGCGACGACGACAGTTGGTACGCGTACATCCAATATGGTTTCGCGACTGAACTTCACCGTTCGGTCGGAGGGGAAGGTCGGTTTCGCGCCGATGCCCGCCGACGCAGGACGCCCGGAAACGACCGCGATGAGTACGATGGTGGCGAACGAAAGCGCGAAGGCCTTGATCACGTATTGGAACGCCTGCAGATAGGTGATGCCACGCATACCGCCGATGGCAACGTTCGCGGTGACCACGACGCCTACCACCACGACGCCGACCCAGTAGGGAAGGCCCGTGACCGATGCGAGGGTGATGCCGGCGCCCTTCATCTGGGGGAGTAGGTAGAGCCAGCCGATCACCATCGTGAACATCGCCGAGAGACGCCGGAGTCGAGGTGCGTCGAGGCGTCCCTGGGCGAACTCGGCAATTGTGAAGGCACCGAATCGGCGCAACGGCGCGGCGACAAGGATGAGCAGTGCGACATACCCGGCGGTGTATCCGACGGGATACCAGAGCATGTCGATGCCGAACACCATGACCAAACCGGCGAGGCCGAGAAAGGTGCCGGCCGAAAGGTACTCGCCGCAGATGGCGAGCGCGTTGAGGCTCGGACGCACCGACCGAGAGGCTACGAGAAAGTCCGATGTGGTACGCGAAACCCGCATGCCGAGCGCTCCCACGATCGCCGTGGTGATCAGCACGAGTGCGATCCCGAGCACGGGCGGAAGCGACACCGCAACATTCATATAGGCACGTATCATTCGCGTTTGCTACCCGCGAAGCAGGGACCGGGTTCGCCGTTCGAGCGCTTCGACACGGCGGACGTAACTCTGGGCGATGAGCATCAGCGGTGCGAACATGCCTCCACCAAGTACGAGCCAGATGATCGGCACACCCCAGAGGCGAACGGTGGAGAGCGGCTCGACCCAAATAGCGAGCAGTGGCACCGCCGTGAGAAGGACCGCCAGGGCAGCAATGTGGACGAGCGAGAGACGCAACTGCGCGCGCATGAGCGACCGGAGGGCGACGTCGCTGACGGGCGACTCTTCGGTGAGGTCGATCGGTGGACGGTCGACCTTGCCGGTTTGTGGAGCGAGCGTCCGTGGGTGGGTGACCACCACGCGCTGGTTCGGGCGTTCGCTCATGTGTTGGCCGGAGGTTCGTCGACGCTTGCTTTGCGACTCGGTAGGTTGCCGCGCAGCAATCGATCCTTCAGCGGTCGTAGGTAGGTGCGGCCGACCGGAATCTCCATGTCCGCAGCAAGGAGGACGGTCCCGTGTGAATCGGATCGCAACTCCCGCAGTTCGCGTATGGCCACGAGATAGCTGCGGTGCACGCGGACGAAACCGGCGTCGGACCATTCGGATTCGAGTGCCGAGATGGTGGTGCGAAGCAGGTAACTTCGCAGTCCATTTTCTTTGTGCACATACAATTTCACGTAGTCGCGAGACGCCTCGACAACGGCAACGCTTGCCCGTTCGAGAAAGATCGTTCGCCCACCGGTCTCGATGGCGATACGTGTTTCGCGCTCCTGAGCCGTCTGGGCGGCGGTGTCGGGTGCGGTCCCGGGTGCGGTGTCGGCGGCCACGGCGTCTGATCGAGCGCCGAGGCGGTCTTCGACACGCTGGAGCGCTTGGGCCAGACGATCACGACGTACTGGCTTCAACACGTAGTCGACGGCGTCGAGCTCGAACGCTTGCACCGCATGCTCGGCATAGGCGCTGACGAACACGATCGCCGGGCGCTCCTTGAGTGTCTGCAGTCGAGTGGCGATCTCCAGTCCGGAGGCCTCGGCCATTTCGATGTCGAGGAGCAACACATCGAACGTCTGTTCTTCCAACGCAGCCATTGCCTCGCGGGGACACGACACGGCGCTGAACGACGCCACGTTGGGCATCCCCGAAACCAGGTACTGGAGTTCGTTGAGGGCCGGTGGTTCGTCGTCGACAGCAAGTACACGTAGCAAGGTCACGCACCCACTCCGACCTGCGCGAACTTCGGCAGACGCACGGTGACCTTTGTGCCGGCCCCGAGATTGGTCTCGATCACCAGACCGAACTCCGATCCATAGACGGTGCGAAGTCGTTCGTCGACATTGACGATGCCCGTGTGTTTGGCGTCGCCATTCCCGCCGAGTTGGTTGGCGAGGAATACCGGGTCCATGCCGACGCCGTCGTCTTCGATGACGACGACCACCTCTGATCCGGCGTCGTCGGCAAGTACACGAAGGGTGCCGGTCGGTCGACCGACGAGCCCATGGCGAAGTGCGTTTTCCACCAGAGGTTGCAGCACCAGAAACGGAACGCGAACACCCAGAACCTCGGGCGCGATTCGAAGCTGCACGATCAGTCGGTCGCCAAAGCGGGCCCGCTCGATCGTGACATAGGTGTCGATGGCCCGGAGTTCGTCGGCCAGTGTCGTGAACTGTGCTGTCGTGGAGAACGAGTAGCGGGCAAAGTCGGCAAACTCGACGAGCAGATCTCGGGCCCGTTCGGGGTCGGTGCGCACGAACGACGCAATCGTGTTCAGCGCGTTGAACACGAAATGCGGACTGATCTGCGCCCGCAGGGCCCGAAGCTGTGCGCCCGCGACCTCGGCGCGGCTGCGGTCCAGTTCACCCAACTCGACCTGCGTCGAGACCCAACGGGCAACTTCGCCGGCGGCACGAATGAGCGCAAGGTCGGCGCCGTTCACCCAGACCTGCACGGTACCGATCGTTCGCTGGTCGACCACGATGGGGGTGATCACCGACTCGCGGAGGACGCATCCCTCGTGATCACAGATCACGGTTCGGACGTCGGTGGCGCCCGAGGCGAGCGCTGTGGCCGCCAAGGGCAGTGCGAAGGCTTGGTGATGAGAACCTGCTCCGGCCCATCCGAGGAGGGCGGTCGTGTCGGTGATTGCGACGGCGTCGGCCTCCAGTAGTTCCCGGAGTGGTTCCGCGGCCTCCGACACGGAGGCGGCCGTGAGCCCGGCCCGCAGGGATGCCGCCGCAGTGTTGGCGAGTGCCAACACGTCGCTCACGACCTGACGCGAGGGGCGTCCGAGCCCGGCGGGCCGCATGCGAGCGAAGAATGGTCGATCTCCGGACATAACTCGAAGAGTACCTGCACGCCGGGGTTGCTCGACCGACCGCTGTCAGTAATCTGCATTCACTCCTAGTGACGAACTTCAATTGTTCATGTAAGTTTTCAGTACATAACTGCGGCGAAGGAAAACTTCAGGCGTCGCAGGAAAGCGTCGATTGTGTGGGCCATAGGGTGGATGCCTATGTCTTAGGCGATGTAGCGAAAAGGGACGGACGAATACGTGGTGCAGGAACAGCGAAGGCAAGTGTGGAGAAAGAGCCTTGCGGCACGTGTGGTGCCCGCTATCCCGCACGAGTCTGCTGGCGCGCTCCGAGCCCTGCTGGACGTCAGCGTCTGGATGGCGTCGTTGCTGTTCGCGGCCTACCTTCGCCTCGATTTTTCGTTGCGAGGGCTAAAGATTTCGCGGGTGTTACTGCTCCTCGGGTTCATGATCGTGGTGCAGAGCGTGGTCGGCTACACGCTGAGTATCTACAGACGACGGTGGCGCTACGGCAGCATCGACGAAGTCGGTGCCCTGATTCGAACGGCCGTGATCACGACGTCGGCACTTTTCATTGCGGATTACTTCACCGAGCCGCGATTCGTGCCGCTTTCCTCCGTGGTCGTCGGCGGATTCATCGGCCTCGTCGGGATGGCCGGGATCCGATATATCTGGCGACAGATGTTCGAGTCCGGGCGGGTTCCAACTTCGGCCCTCCCAACCATCGTGTTCGGCGCCGGCGAGGCCGGTGCCGAGATGGTGCGCAGCTTCTTGCGTAATCCCACGAGTCCGTACCTGCCCGTTGCGATTCTCGACGACGATCCTGGTCGTCGGCGCCACGAAATCGCCCGCATCCGTGTCGAGGGATCGCAATACGACATGGAGACGGTCGCTCGCCGATACGACGCTCGAATACTCCTTATCGCGATGCCGTCGGCGTCGCCCGAACTGCTGGCTCAACTGAGCGACCGAGCCGCCGATCTCGCGTTGACGGTGAAGTTCCTGCCCCCGGTCAGCGAGTTGTTTGGCGAGACACCAGGAGCGCAACACATCCGTGACCTGACCGAGGCCGACCTTATGGGTCGTCACGAGATCAAGACGGACGTCGAGGCGATCGCCCAATATCTCACCGGAAAACGAGTACTCGTCACTGGAGCGGGTGGCTCGATTGGCTCAGAACTTTGCCGCCAAATCGCGCGATTTTCCCCCGAGAAGCTCTTGATGCTCGATCGCGATGAAACGGCGTTGCATTCATTGCAGTTATCGATCGAGGGTCGGGCACTTCTCGATTCGCCAAACCTGCTCTTGAACGACATTCGTGACGTTCAGCATTTGAAGAACCTTTTCACCGAATTCCAACCACAGGTTGTGTTCCACGCTGCAGCACTGAAGCATCTTTCACTCCTTGAAATGCATCCGGGTGAAGCGTTGAAGAGCAACGTGTGGGGAACACAAAACGTGCTCGACGCAGCGGAAACCGTTGCTGTCGAACGGTTTGTGAACATATCGACCGATAAAGCTGCGAACCCTACAAGTGTGCTCGGCTATTCGAAACGATTGGCGGAGCGACTGACGGCGCAGAAGTCTCTGACCGTACACACGGGTACGTATGTCTCGGTGCGCTTCGGCAACGTATTGGGAAGCCGAGGGTCCATGCTCCCTGCGTTCAAAGAGATGATTGCTCGTGGTGGTCCGGTGACCGTCACGCACCCCGACGTCACTCGATTCTTCATGACGATCCCCGAGGCCGTGCA
>JANOWU010000287.1:0-76536 GCA_031418035.1 Acidimicrobiia bacterium | reverse complement strand
TGCCGACGCTGATCAAGGTTGTTGAGAGTGGCGGCTTCACCGCTCCGAAAGGAGCGGCCTCAATTGCGGCGCATCGCGCAAGACCACCCGACGTCGCTGGTGATGAACTTCACCGCTCCGAAAGGAGCGGTCTCCATTACGGCACCTACGGTACCCTTAGAAATGGATCGAAGCGACTTACCGCTCCGAAAGGAGCGGTCCTCATTGCGGCCAGCCCAACGGCAACCCGACGCGTCGGGGTGCACCGTCTTCACCGCACGGTAAGGAGCGGTCGGTACAGCGGAGACGAGACATCCAAAGAAGATTTCAACGATTCTCGACTGTCCGCATCATGAGTGTCACACCCCCTCGGCATAGTCATCGCCATGACTACTTCGGACTTCCCCGTTCGCTCCTCATCCTCACCCTCATCATCCTCACCCTCATCCTCATCCTCATCGCCCGTCGCACACTCTGGAACCCTTCGAAGCTCTTCGGTGGTGTCCTTTCGGTCACGAAGCCCGATCGACATCGCCGAAAAGTTCTCGGTCGAGCTCAACGACGAGTCGATCCGCAGAATCGACTGCAACGAGTGCGTGCTCCAGCACAGCAGTTCCTGCGACGACTGCGTCGTGAACTTTCTCCTCACGTTGACCGACGATGCCGGGTCCACCACAACCGGAGGCCAGGCCGTTGTGGCGATGACGGCCCCCGAGGCCGACACCCTCGAGCTGTTGCAGGCGACCGGTTTCGCCCCCCGTTCGCACTTTGCGGTTCGACCCGTGCCTCTCGACGCTCGTCGCCTCGTCCACACCTGAGGGCTCGCCTCGATAGCAGCATTGGACTCACACGAACGTGTGGCG
Source organism: Acidimicrobiia bacterium (assembly GCA_031418035.1). Classification (GTDB taxonomy): domain Bacteria; phylum Actinomycetota; class Acidimicrobiia; order Acidimicrobiales; family JANYDT01; genus JANOYY01. The sequence goes on along the minus strand of JANOWU010000287.1, from coordinate 75,694 downwards.
CGTTGTACCGGAACCGACACCGGTCCGACCCATACTGGTCAGGTGCCTGAATCGCTGTCGACCGAGGAGCTCGCCGAACTCCTCCGACGCACCGGGCTCGAGGCCGACCTCGATGCCGTCGGTTTTGCGTCGGTCGAACCGTTCACCGAGGCACGGACCGAAATCGAACGACGCAAGGCGGCCGGTCTGCACGACGGCATGGCCTTCACGTTCAAGAACCCATCGCGGTCCACGGCACCGGGCGACGCACTTCCCGATGCACGCACACTCGTGGTTGCCGCCCGCTCGTACCGACGAGCCGACGTCGACCCCGACCCGGCACGACCCCAGGGTCGTATCGCCCGATACTCCTGGGTCGATCACTATGCCCCCTTGAAAGAGGGGCTCGGCGCCATGGCGAGAGTTCTCAAGGCCAACGGGTGGCGTACCCGGATCCTGGCCGACGACAACACCCTCGTCGATCGTGCCGCCGCCTACCGCGCCGGGATCGGCTGGCTGGGAAAGAACGCGAACCTGCTTCTTCCCCAACGCGGGTCGTGGTTCGTCCTCGGGTCGGTCTTGACCGACGCACCGCTGCCCACGAACTCGGAGCTGGTGGCCGACGGATGCGGAACCTGTGTGCGATGTATCGATGGCTGCCCGACGGGGGCGATTGTTGCACCGGGCGTCGTCGATGGGCGTCGGTGCCTGGCCTGGCTCGCCCAGAAGCCGGGGATCTTTGCCGACGAGTTCAAGTCCGCCCTGGGCGACCGGATCTACGGGTGCGACGACTGCCAGGAGGTGTGCCCTCCGAATCGAAGCGCAGAGCGACGATTCGTTCCCGCCGCCGAACCCGATGCCCAGCCCTGGACCGACCTCCTCGCGTTGGCGACCGATACCGACGGCGAGATTCGGTCGCGCCACGGCCGGTTCTACCTTCCCGAACGCGACCCGAGCACCCTGCGGCGCAACGCGCTCGTGGCCCTCGGCAACGTTGCGTCGCCCGATGATCCCCAGGTCATCGCCGTGGTCGACGGGGCGCGCAGCCACGCCGATGAAGGAGTGCGAGACGCTGCCACGTGGGCATATCAACGACTTGCCGAGCGGGCCATGACACCGAAGTGAGACCCGTCCCTCTACTGTGTTCGCCCCATGGGGCACTTGCTCGTAACCAATGACTTTCCGCCCAAGATCGGGGGTATTCAGTCGTATCTGTGGGAGTTGTGGCGTCGACTTCCCGAGGGTGAGGCCACGGTCCTGACGACCCCCTACGACGGTGACGAAGCATTCGACGCCGTTGCACCCATGCGCATCGTGCGGACTCGCCAACGGTGGTTGCTTCCGACACCGATCCTCGAACGACAGATCGTCGCGTTGGCCGCGGAGTTGGGCGTGGACTTCATCGTGCTCGATCCGGCGCTTCCCGTGGGCTGGCTCGGTCCTCGTCTGCGCCGCCACGGGCTTCGTTACGCTGTCGTGCTCCACGGTGCCGAGGTGACAGTTCCCGGCCGCCTGCCCGGCACGAAGCAGCTGTTGCGTCGAGTTGTTCGGGGTGCCGATCACGTCATCGCCGCCGGGAACTATCCGCTTGCCGAAGCCGTGCACGCGTCGGGCCGTGACCTCCCGGCGACGGTCATTCCGCCGGGGATCGACGTCGATCGCTTCACGCCCGTGGAGGCGGCAAGGCGACCTGAGCTCCGCCAGCGTCTCGGGCTACCACCCGACGGGCCACTGATCATCAGCACGAGCCGCCTTGTGCCGCGCAAAGGACGCGACGTGCTCATTCGTGCAGCAGCTGCGCTACACGGTGAGTTCCCCGACGTCTGCGTCGCCATCAGTGGGTCAGGGCGCGATCTCAAACGCCTCCGCAGGGTGGCGGCCAAGAACGCGAACGTGGACGTGCGCTTCCTCGGTCGCCTCAGCGACGCCGACCTCGAGGACCTGTACCGATGCGGTGATCTGTTCGTGATGTTGTGCCGGAACCGTTGGGGCGGACTCGAGCAGGAAGGTTTCGGGATCGTGTTCCTGGAGGCTGCAGCGAGCGGGTTGACGCAGGTCGCGGGGCGCAGCGGCGGATCACACGAAGCGGTGATCGACGGTGTTACCGGGTTGGTGATCGACCGGCCCTCCGACGTGAGAGCGGCGGCAGACGCAATCGCAACGCTGCTTCGAGATCCGACGCGGCGCGCTGACATGGCCGAAGCGGCCCACGAACGCGCCGTTCGCGAATGTACCTATGACTTGATGGCGGAGCGCCTTCGACAGGCGCTGCACGCGTTGACGCCTCCAAATGCGTCGTGAGGTCGTGGACCCTGCCTAAAGTGCAGGTGCAACGTCGTCGAAGAGATCTGCAAGAGACGGCCACGAGTCGCATGATGAGCAAATATGACCACTGAACACGCAACTGAGCACGCCACCGTTTTGGCGACACCGGAACAGTGCATCGCCGTCGCGCTCGATTATGAGCGCTATCCGGAGTGGGCGCCGGACATGAAGGAGTCCGAAGTTCTCGAACGTGACTCCCTGGGCCGAGCAATCAGGGTGTCCTACCGGATCGCCGCGATGGGTCGCAGCGCCTCGTACGTCTTGGCCTACACCTACACCGACGACAACCATCGCATCGAATGGACCCTCGTCGACGGCGACATCATGCGCGCGCTCGACGGCACGTATGTGTTCGAAAAGGGTCCCGACAACACGACCCACGTGACCTATCACCTCACGGTCGAACTCGTCGTTCCGATCCCCGGTTTCGTGAAGCGCCGTGCCGAGGGCAAGATCATGGGCACCGCGCTTCGCGAGTTGAAGCACCGCGTCGAAACGCTCGCCCAGCCGGTCGAGACGCCCGGAGCCTGAGCGTTAGATCGAACCCTGCAGGACGTTCGACGCGACGGACTCGGGGCGAAGGTTTCTCGGCGCCGGACGTGAACCCGAAAGGCCCGAAAGAATGAACGTTGTGGCTTCGGCCGCGACGGTTTCGGGTGCGACATCGGAATCGGGCGAGGCAAGGAACCGGCGCGAGAGCGCATTGATGACGCCGATGATCGCCATGGTAATCAAGAGCGGGTCGCCGTCGTGGATCTGACCGCAGGCGATGCCATCTTTGACGTGACGCATCGTGTCGGCGATCCCAACTTCGGCACCGTCGTTGATCAAGTGGGCGAAGAGGGTTTCCGCCGAGGCGAACTGGAACAGCGCGAAGACGTGGCGGTTGGCGGCGAACCAGTGCATTGTGGCGTGAATACCGGCCTCGATACGACCCAGAGGATCGCGTTCGTTCAGCAGACTTCGGGCCTGATGCTTGCGCAGCGCTAACTGATTGGCCCGAATGATCTCGGCGAACAGTTCTTCTTTGGATTCGAAGTACCAGTAGAAGACGCCTTTGCCGACGTTGCATTCGCGCACGATGTCGGCAACCGACGTCGGGTGATACCCCTGCGTGGCAAACAGTTCGGCGGAGCGAGCAAGGATCTGCAGGCGGCGTTCTTCGCCACGTTGAGTTAGTCGCCTGGGCTCCACGGGCAACACGCTAGGTGAAGAGGGGGGCATGACACCCAATCCGGGGTGCAGAGACCGCTAGGCTGACGACACGCACGAGGAAAGGACTTCGATGGCTGCCATTGCATATCGAGTCGTCAAGGCGGTTCTGGGACCGATACTTCGTTTGCTGTTCAAGATTCGGGTTGAGGGAATCGAGCATGTGCCGCAACATGGAGCCGTCATTCTCGCATCGAATCATTTGAGTTTCAGCGATTCGGTCTTCCTGCCCCTGGTACTCGATCGGCGCGTCATCTTCGTGGCGAAGGCCGAGTACTTCGAGCAACGAAAAACTGCGTGGTTCTTCAAACTGATGGGGCAGATCCCGGTGAAGCGAGGCGGCGGCGCCGACTCCCAACGTGCGCTGGAGTCGGCAAAGGAAGTCCTCGACGGGGGAGGTGTGTTCGCGATCTACCCGGAAGGAACGCGGTCTCCCGACGGTCGGCTCTACAAGGGCCGAACCGGGGTTGCTCGTCTGGCACTCGACACCGGCGCACCGGTTGTTGTGGCCGCGATGATCGGTACACGCGAAGCGCAGCCGATCGGTCAGGTCAAACCGAACTTCGGGTCGCCCGTGACGATCAAGTTCTCGGCTCCCTTGCATTTCGATCGGTTCCAAGGTTCGCGACATGATCCGTTGGTGCTGCGCCAGATCACCGACGAGATCATGTTCGAACTCCGCGAGCTTTCCGGTCAGGTCTATGTGAACGAGTATGCGCCGAAGAAAAATGCCGACACCGCGGCAGTTGCCGAAGCCGCCCCGACCGTGGTGAAGACACCTCAGGTTCCCGTCAGCACCGCAGCCTGAGCGCTCGCCGGGACTTTGTGCTCCGGGCCTTGTGCTCCGGGGCTACGGGCGAGCCCACCCCTGGCTTCGCGCAACAGCACGTTTCCAGTCGTTGTGGCCGACGTCGGCCAACTCACGCGGCCCGCTCGGCTCGAATCGGTGTTCCTCCTGCCAACTCGAAAGCACCTCGTCGGTCGACGCCCACACGCCTTCGGCGAGGCCGGCCGCGAACGCAGCCCCGAGTGCCGTGGATTCGGTGACGACAGGTCGACAGACCGGGACGCCGAGTTGATCGGCTTGGAGCTGCAAGAGAAGATCCATGACCGCTGCGCCCCCATCGACGCGTAGCTCCGCAACCGTCGTGTTTGCCGTCTTCGCCATGGCGTCGCAAACGTCGCGCACCTGATACGCAATCGATTCGACGACCGCTCTCGCGATCTGAGCTCGGCCTGTGCCGCGAGTGATTCCGACGATTGTTCCGCGCGCATAGGGATCCCAGTACGGACTGCCGAGACCCGTGAACGCGGGCACCACGAACACGCCGTCGCTCGACGCGACGCTCGCCGCCAACGGGCCGATGTCGGCTGCTGATTCGATGATCTGCAAACCGTCGCGCAACCACTGAATCGCCGCACCGGTGACGAACACGGCACCTTCGAGCGCATAGGCAAAGCCACCGTTTCGACCAAGGTCCCAGGCGACTGTCGTGAGCAATCCGTCGGTCGGCTCGGGGCAGGACGCGCCAACGTTCATGAGAATGAAGCTGCCCGTGCCGTACGTGTTCTTCACCATTCCTGGCTTCACGCACGCCTGCCCGAAGAGCGCGGCCTGCTGGTCTCCGAGGATCCCGCTGATCGGCACTCCGGCGAGTGCACCACCACCAATAGGTGCACGTACTGTTCCGAATCGCGCGCTGCTGGGCATGACCTCGCCGAGGACGCTGAGCGGAACCTTCAAGATCTCGCTGAGTTCGGCTGACCACTGTCGCCCGGCAATGTCGTAGAGCATGGTCCGGCTCGCGTTCGAGGGATCCGTAGCGTGTACACCGCCGTCGACGCCTCCGGTCAGGTTCCAAAGCAACCAGTCGTCGATAGTTCCCAGCGCGAGACTCGTCGAGTTCTCGACGCCGCCCTCCCGGAGCAACCAGGCCATCTTTGTTCCCGAGAAGTACGGGTCGAGCACGAGACCGCTGAGGCGACGCACCGTCTCGAGATGGCCGGCTTCCACGAGCCGTTCGCAATCGCTGGCCGTTCGACGGTCCTGCCAGACGATGGCGCGATGCAACGGCTTTCCGGTGGTCCTGTCCCACGCGACGACGGTCTCGCGCTGATTCGTGATCCCGATGGCTGCCACGGCGGTGCCGGCGGGCAGATGATTGGTCAGTAGGTCTTGGAGCGTTGCTTGCACCGCCTCCCAGATTTCGGTGGCATCGTGTTCCACCCAGCCGGGCTGCGGAAAGAACTGTGTGAACTCCCGGTACGCCCACCCCTGGGGCTTGCCCTGCTCATCAACGGCAAAGCTGCGTACACCGGTTGTTCCTGCATCGATGGAGATCACGACGGCCATACCCGTCAACGTAGTGGGCGGACAGCGAACTGTGGGCGAACTGCGAGGTCGGCAGGACTACCATGGGATTTCAACTCCGAAAGAGGGTTCGTGATGCGAGTAGCAATGTTGACCGCGGGTGGTCTGGCCCCGTGTTTGTCTTCGTCGGTCGGTGGTTTGATCGAGCGCTATACCGTCGAGGCTCCCGAAGCTCAGATGATTGCGTATCGCGACGGCTACGCCGGGCTCCTTACCGGTACGTCGATGAACATCGATCTCGCGGCCCGGCGAGAAGCGCACGCCCTGTACGGCTTCGGCGGCAGCCCACTCGGAAACAGTCGGGTGAAGCTGACCAACGTCGCCGACTGTGTGAAGCGAGGACTCGTTCCCGAGGGCGCCGACCCCCTCCATGTCGCGGCGGAGCAACTGACCCGCGACAAGGTCGATATCTTGCACACGATCGGCGGCGACGACACCAACACCACTGCCGCTGACCTTGCGGCGTATCTGCGGACCAACGGATACGACCTCACCGTCGTTGGTCTGCCGAAGACGATCGACAACGACGTGTTTCCCATCGAGCGCACCCTGGGGGCGGCGACTGCTGCCGAAGAAGGTGCGCGATTTTTCGAGCACATCGTGTTCGAAGGCTCCGCCAATCCCCGAAGCCTGATCATCCACGAAGTGATGGGCCGAAACTGCGGTTGGCTGACGGCGATGACGGCCAAGGTGTACCGGGACCGACTGGCGGTTCGTGATCTTGCGCCCATGTTCGGGGTAGGCGCGAAGTGGCTCGATATCGACGCGGTGTACATCCCCGAACTGAGCGTTGACATCGATCGAGAGGCCGAACGGCTCCGAAAGGTCATCGATCGAAAAGGTACGGCCAACGTGTTCGTCTCCGAAGGTGCGGGCGTGCCCGACATCGTTTCTGAGATCGAGGCGTCGGGCGGCTCGGTTGATCGAGACGCCTTCGGTCACGTTCGACTCGACAAGGTCAACGTCGGATCGTGGTTCTCGCAACGTTTCGCCTCGTTAGTGGGCGCCGAGAAGGCACAGGTTCAGAAGTCGGGGTACTTCGCCCGTTCCGCACCGAGCAACGCCGAGGACTCTGCGCTGATCGCCGCGATGGTCGGGGCCGCAACCCAGAACGCGCTCCAGGGCGTCAGCGGGGTCATCGGCCACGACACGGACCGTGGCCTCGAACTGCGGGCCATCGAGTTCGAACGAATCGCGGGCGGAAAGCATTTCGACCCGGCGACCGAGTGGTTCCAGGACCTCCTCACCCAGATCGGACAAACGTGAGCTACGTCGTACGTCGAAGCAAGACTGTCGCCGCACCCGCAGACGCGATCTTCGACATCCTCGCGAACCCGTCGCGCCACGCCGACATCGATGGTTCAGGCACCGTCAAGGAGGCCCTCGCCGAGGCCCCTACTCGTCTGAGTCTCGGTGCGCACTTCGGGATGTCCATGAAGATGGGAGTTCCCTACAAGATCGAGAACACGGTCGTGGCATTCGAAGAGGATCGCGTCATCGGATGGAAACACTTTGGTGGCCACGTCTGGCGCTATGACCTCAAGCCGACCGAAGATGGCACCGCCACGGAAGTCACCGAGACGTTTGATTGGTCGAAATCGAAGTCAAAACTTGGCCTCCGTCTCTTCGGCGCACCGAATCGCAACGCCAAAGCTATGGAGAAAACTCTCGAACGACTCGCTGCTCTGTTCGAAAAGTAAGCGCACAGAGCAAAACCGAACCTCGCACGTTCGGTGCGGATGTGTGCGGATGTGTGCGGTACCTGCACCTCTAGCGATGGCTCGAGGTCTCCACCAAGTTGCGAAGCCGAGACTGCAACGCGTCATGAACGAACTCGTTTCCGGCGATCGTCATACCAACATCTGGCTCGAGACCCCGCAGGCTCGTGGCTCGTCCACCGGCTTCTCGCACGATGACCGTTCCGGCACACGCGTCCCAGGGGTTCAGGTTGCGTTCGTAGTACCCGTCAAAGTGCCCGGCAGCGACGTAGCAGAGATCGAGCGCCGCGGATCCTCCGCGCCGAACGTCGCGGACCTGGGGGAGGAGCGAGTGAAGAATTCCGCCCTGCCATTCCCGCATCTCCGGTTTGTACCCGAAGCCTGTTCCGACGAGCGCGCGTCCGAGGTCGCTGCAGTCGCCGACGTGAATCGGCGAGCCATTGTTCGTCGCTCCGCCATTACTATGTGCACTGAACAGCGACTGCAGCATCGGTGCGCAGACCGCTCCTACGACAGGACGGCCATTGAACTCCAGGCCGATCGAGACCGACCACATTGGATGTCGGTACAAATAGTTGGTTGTCCCGTCGAGTGGATCGACGACCCAGCGAAAGCCGCTCGATCCTTTTCGTTGGGCGCCCTCCTCGCCGAGTAGGCCATCGTCGGGGCGACTGGCCAAGATGGCGTCGGCGATGAGCTTCTCCGCGCCTCGATCCATCTCCGTGACCATGTCGGTCCCGGTCGACTTCGTGTCGATCGCGATGCGACTCTGATTCAGCCCGGCGACGAGATAGTTCCCTGCCTCGGTGGCGATTCGTTCAGCGAGTTGACGTAGTTCGCGGAGTTCCTGTGGGTCCGAAACCGATGTCGTCATCGGGTGGGTTCCGAATCACCGGGCGTGATGTTGCCCAGTCGGACCTGGGCCACCGTGGGATCAACGACTCGCCATTCGCCCATCGCCCGCAAAACGAGGACGGCGAGCACTGCGGTCCCGCTCGCCACGAAGATTGCGCCGATCGACGCTGCGAGCGCTTTTGCTGTGGCGTGCCCCGTCGGATACTCGACGCGCGCCAGGCTGTAGCCAATGAGCCCACCGAGAAAACCACCGAGCAAAATCGCGGCGAACGCGAGGGCCCGGGCGGACTGCGAGGGAAGCGCGCTTAGCTTCTGCGCCGACGGTGCAGCGGATGTCGCCGGTCGAGCCGACGACGGTGCAGGCCCGGTCGGGTTGTAACGAATGGTGCCGTCGGCACTCTTGCGAGTACCCCGGGGCGGTTGGGACCCGGTCGTCATGGTGTGCTCCCTTGATCGGTGCGACGTTTCGCGAGATCGGCAACGCGTGCATCAGTGATCGACACCAGCTGTTCCGGGGCTATTGCGAACACGCACTCCGGCGTCCCCGCGGCGGCCCAAACCTCGCTGAATTGGAGGAGGTCTTCGTCGATCCACGTTCGCAGCACGCTCGGATGCCCGACCGGAGCGACACCCCCGACCGCAAATCCCGTAGCTGCCCGCACCACATCGGCATCGACACGCCACGCCCGCGATGTGCCGGCGGCGGCGGCCAGCTTGCGCTCGTCGAGGTTGTTCGCACCGCTCACCATGGCGAGGACGACTTCGGCGCCCAGCTGCGTGGTCGCCTCGCCAACAGCGAAGATCAAGGACTTGACGATCTGGCCGACCTCGACGCCCACGGCGGCCGCGGCGTCGAGTGCGGTTCTCGCACCCTGATCGAAACTGCGTACGTCGATGTCGACGCCCCGCGCACGCGCCGCGTCGCGAACGATCACGGCGTTTCGGTGGAGATCGGTCGGCACAGACTCACGGTAGCTCGTCTGCCTTCTTAGACGTGGCAACATCTGGTGGTGGCAAAGCTTCGACACTGGACTGTGGCAGGTGGAATTATCGAAGCGGAGTCACGCATCTTGCTCGTCGAGAACCTGCGCCGAAACGGAACGACGGACTGGTCGACGCCGGGCGGCGTGGTCGAGGAGGGCGAGAACGCGCTCGCCGGTCTGAGCCGCGAAGTCCTGGAAGAAACGGGGCTTGCGGTCGGGGCATGGAGCGAACCGCTCTATCACGTGACCACCATCGCGCCCGATATGGGCTGGCACCTCGACGTCGTCGTCCATCAGGCCCTCGAATGGACCGGCGAACTGCGAGTCGGTGACGACCCCGACGGCATCGTCATCGGGGCCCAATTCTGTGAGCATCACGTCGTCGCGACCTACCTCGACACCACCTCTCGCTGGGTCCGCGAACCCATGCTGTCGTGGATGACCGATCGGTGGACGCTGCCCCAGCAGTTTCGCTACCAGCTCGACGGGGCGGATCGCGTAACCGCATCGGTCCTGCGCCTGGAATGACACCGCAACGTCGAGTGATCCTGCATGTCGACATGGACGCGTTCTATGTCGCCGTGGAAACACTGCTCGACCCTTCCCTGAAAGGAAAGGCGGTCATCGTCGGTGGGGACGGCGCACGGGGTGTTGTCGCAAGCTGCAGCTACGAAGCTCGGGCGTTCGGTGTTCGTTCGGCGATGGCGTCGACGCACGCAAAGCGGCTGTGTCCGCACGCGATATTTCTTCGGGGAAACCATGGCCTGTACGGCGAGTACAGCGAACGAATTCACGAGGTGTTCCGCTCCTTCACGCCGCACATCGAACCGATTGCCCTCGATGAGGCCTTCCTCGATCTCACGGGCGCCCAGCGTCTGTTCGGGCCGGGTCCCGAGGCAGCGCGCGCCATTCGCAATGCCGTGTTCGAACACACGAAGTTGACCTGTTCAGTCGGGGTCGCCCACAACAAACTCCTTGCCAAGCTGGCATCGAAACAAGCCAAGCCGCCGATCCAGACAGGCTCAGTCGATCGCCAGGCTGCACCGCCGCCACTGATTGCCGAGAGCCTTCTCCCGGGCACATCGCGTCCCGAGCCGGGAATACTGGAGGTTCTTTCCGGCCACGAGCTTGTCTTCCTGTCGCAGCTCCCGGTACGCGCACTGTGGGGGGTCGGTCCGAAAACCTTCGAACGGCTGCAACGATTTGGTGTCGTAACGATCGGCGACCTCGCCGCGATACCAAGCGGAACGCTGATCCGTGCGCTGGGTGACTCCGCGGGACGCCACCTGTCAGAACTGGCCAACGGGATCGACGACCGTCCGGTGGAATCCGATCGGGCAGCCAAATCGATCGGGCACGAAGAAACGTTTTCAACCGACCATTTCGAGATGGCGTTCCTCGAAACGGAACTGCTTCGGATGAGCGACGCCGTGTCGTCGCGGATGCGCCAGGCCGGGGTGCGGGGGCGGACCGTGCAACTGAAACTGAAAACCCCCGACTTCCGCCTGCTGACCCGCTCGCGTACGTTGCCCCAGCCCATCGACACGGCTCGGCCGCTGTTCGAGACGGCCCGTGCCCTGTTGCAGGTGGCCGATATCGTCGAGGAGGTGGCGACGCAGGGCATCCGTCTCCTGGGCGTATCCATGTCGAATTTGTCGAGTCGGCAGTCCTTCGACGCCTCGTCCGACGAGGAGACGTCCGACCGCGGACGGGAGCCCGGGCGGCAGCACGGCTATCGCGAAACCGTCGCCTCGGGTCAGCAGCTGGACCTCTTTGCCGACCCCGGTTCCTCCATCGGCGCAGGTCGCAGCGTCGAGGTCACCGAGGAGACCGCGGCCGACGTCGCCCTCGCCGGTACCGTCGACGCAATCCGGGCCCGATTCGGGCAACAGGCCGTGGGCTCGGCGGCGTTGGCCGGCTCGAAACGACTTCGGGTGAAGGTGGCCGGTGATACCCAGTGGGGACCAAACGTCGCCGAAGACGAGCAAACCTGAGGATCTTCGAGATCGTTGCGAACGCCCTCGCACTTCGCCGCCGAGTTATGCGATGATGAAGGGGTGCCGTTGTCAGACGAGGAAGAGCGAGTTTTAGCCGAACTCGAGGCTCAGTTGGCCTCGGACCACGTGGCGAGTCGGATCCGGGGTAGATCGTCCGAACGACCGCCGTCGCTGGGGTTTCCCGTGTTCGCCGCACTGAGTTGCCTGTTGATCACCGTGGTGGGATTCGCCATCCACGTTGCGGTTGGCGTCGTCGGTTTTGTTGCGCTCGTCTTTGCCCTGCTGCCGCTGGTTCGGGCCGTCGCATCACGTGTGGTCGACGATTCCGATCACGTCCGGTATTACTGAGCATCACCGCGTATCGCGGGCGGTAGTACTGAGTATTCCCGCGTACCTCTGCGCCGGTCCCGGACTTACCAGCTCCGGCTAGAGCCGCGAGATACGGCGAGATTCGGCGAACGAAACGAACTTTGGTGCTTCGCCGAGGAGCTAGCGGGAACTCGCGAGGGATGCACTTCCCGCAGCTGCAGGCGGTGTGAGCAGGGTCTCTTCAAGGGCGTGAGCATCCGACGTGGCAGTGGCCAGGGCGGCGGCACCCACGGTCCCGGGCGGCGCGAATCGGGCTGCGGTCACCACGTCGGCAATTCGAACCATGGTTGCGAGCTCGTGCGGGCGAAGATGTCGTTGAGCTCGCCGACACGCCTCTCGTGGGGTGGGCGCAGCGGTCAGCGATGTTTCCGAGCCAGGCGCAACGGCGGCCGCGGGTGCACTGGATGCAGGGAGTGCAGGGAGTGCAGTGGGAGCTGGCAGTGCCGCGGAGGTTTCCCCGCCGGAACGAGGTGCGGGACCGGATACGGGACCGGCCGCTCGTTCGTCCAAAGATTCGAGCAACTGCCACCACGCCCACTCGAGTTCCACCCGTTCGCCCGGGACTCCGGCGAGAAGGGTTCGTCGATGGCGTTCTCGTTGTCGAAGCTTGGCTCGAGCAGGCCGTAGGAACCACAGTGCGAGTCCTGCCGTTGCGAGGAGCACACCGACGACCGCGGCCGTGAGCCAGCGGCGATCCTGAGGCTTCTCAGGCTCGACCGGGATGAGAGGCTCGATGATCGGCACCGTCGTGGGTGTAGCCGGTGTCGTGGTGGGCGCCACGGCGGCTTCCGGGGTCGTTATGTCCTCCGGTCCGGAGAACCCGCGCCCCGGTGTTGGTTCGAACGGTATCCAGCCGGCGTCGGCAAGAAGGACTTCGGGCCAGGCGTGAGCATTTTCGCCGGTGACGACGAACGAACCGTCGGCCTGAGCCTTTCCGGCGGTGAACCCTACGGCCACGCGGGCCGGGATGCCGACGGATCGGGCCATCGCCGCGAAGGACCCGGCAAATTGCTCGCAGTATCCGGTGCGATCGGTCAATACGAAGTTGTCGAGGGGATTGTCGCCGGACCACGTCTTGTCCGTCGAGTACGTGAAGTTCTGTTGGAAAAAACTCTCGAGAAGACGGGCCTGGCCGACGACGTCGTTGCCTGCCGGTGCCGTGATCTTCCGGGCGAGCGCTCGAACCTCGGGGGAGACGTCGTCGGGAATTGCCGTCATGTCGGTCGAGAGCTCGTCGGTGGCTCGCGGAGGTGAAGATAGGGGCACGGTTGGCACGATCGCGTCGACCTCGTAGGTGAGTTCGCGTGTGGTCTTGCTACTGAGGATCAGGCTCGCCGTCGTCGGGTCGACGCTGACGCGGGCACCGAGGGGTGCCTTCACCAGGCGAATCGGCTGAAATGCCGAGGGCAGCCATGCATCGACGAGCCCGTCGATGGTGACTCGTTGGCGGATGACGACTCCGGCCGACGCTGTGGGCTGATCGTTGGGGACGTCGTTGCCCTGTTCGAGTCGGGTGTACTTGCGCGCCGACTGCGACCAGGACGTTCCGTCGAAACGGTCGAGCGCCGCCTGACGCCAGTAGGTGGCCACCGGTTGACCGGTGTCGTCGCGGGAATCGACGTGAAACATCGGGGTGCTTGCCAGATCGACGAGACGCTTGCGCAGCGAGATGGTCGGGCTGTCCAGTTGTCGAACCTTCGGAAGGCCTGAACGCCAGTCGACGCGCCGGTTGAGCGGACCGTCGCCGAGCTGCGACGAGAGTGTCGACGTCAACCCCACAAGAATCACGGCGAAGCCGGCGAGCGCGGCAATGGAGCGCAGTCCGTGGGGTCTTTGCGAGTTCAGCCAGCGGGTCCTTCGACGTCGCTTGCGGTCGGCGTCGGCAATGACGTGCGCTCCCGCCGCGAGGACAAACGCCACTGCCCAGACCCGCGATGAACCGGACCCTCCCTGCCCCGGGGCCAGTGCACTGCTCACGGCCAAAACGGCGGCCGGGGGGATGAGCGACTCGAAAACGCCCTGGACCTCGAACGTGAGGATGTGCGACACGATGAGCAAAAGGGCAATGAGTACCAGAGCGATCGCCGAAAAGCCGAACACTGCGACGGCGGGGGACTTGATTCGATCCACGTTCGCGAGGGCGTCGCGGGCCGACGCCAGTGAGTAGTTGTACCAGGATTGATCGGTTGCGACAGGCGGATCTCCCGACGCCAAGGCATTCGCCGCATCAGTTGTAGCCATGTTCCGGAGGGTCCACATGACGACCCCGATGGCCAACAGGGGAAAAAACGCCCAGTGGATCTTGAGCGCTCGAAAGGCGGCCCCGCCGCTGGCCAGCAACAGTGTGAGCCAGAACAGCCGTTGCAGGAGCGCGTTTCGTTCGGGTGACTCGACGAATACCTCGCGCACCGGCTGCCACGAAATCATGGTCGTGGCGAGAAAAGTAAGTGTGCTCTGTATGTTGATTCGCTGTGTTATCGAATCCTGTGAACTCATAGGTCTGCCACGATTCTCGGGAGGTCGTCGAGCACGGAGATCTCGGTGACCCCCCGCAGCATGCTCGAGGGGTCGCTGCCGTTGCGTGCAGCGTTGGTAGAAGGCGATGCTTCGGTGACCGACATGCATCGAAACGTGAGCGCTGCCGTGCGAATGCTTTTCGATCCGGTGATCAGGATCGTGGCGTTGGACGGCACCCCATCGAGTGTCGATACGTTGCCAACCAGGGCGTTGGTCGTTGCCGGACGCTCCAAGGATTCGAGCAGGGCAAGCGCGACAACATTTTGCTGAGCATCGTCGCTTCGATGGAGGAGCTGCGATTGCTCGTAGATCTCCAGAATGCACTGTGTTCCTGGGCGACCGACGCCCTCGTGGCTGACTGTCGCAAGTTCGGCGACGATGCTGGCGGCGACGCTGATCGCCAGCTCGCGACTGTCAGTTGACTCGTAGTCATCGCCTACGTCGGTGGGCGCCAGGCTGTCTACATCGAGTTGGACACGTACTTCAGAGCGACCACCGTAGGACCGATTGTCGGCAACGATGAGGGTCCCGGAGCTCATTGTTCGTGCACTGGCTTTCCAGTTCACCCGTCGGGGGTCGTCGCCCGGTACATATGTGCGCATATCGTGCAACTCGGAGCTCTCGGCCGGTCCAACTGCTTGTATTCCCATCATTCGTAGGAGGTGTTCCGGCTCGAAGCGAACGGTTCGAGGAAGAACGGTGATCTCGGTGGCGGGAAGATCGGCAATGCGTCTGCGAAACAGTGAGAAGAGGTCGTGTCGAAACAGCAACCCCGGTCCGGCCCGCAAGAGCCCGCGCATTGTTGGTGTGAGGTTCCAGCCGACCCGCAATGGCTCCTTCGTTGCCACAGTCGACGAAAGGCCCAGACGACGCGTCCCCCACGGCGTTGGCTCGAACAACGCCAAGGTGGGTGCCAGGAGCCGGTTCGGCGCAGCGGTGATCTCCACGGAGACCGAATCACCCACCTGTGGCATGGCCGGGGTCAAGACTCGTGCGATCTTCCAACTGCGGGCCCCACCGGCAAACACGCTGAGCAGGCCGAGCACCAACAGCGTGGCGATTCCGACGGCGAACGCGAACAATGCAAAGACGCCGAGCAGCGCCCCGGCCCACGCCGACCCGGCTGCGGCGAGGGCGAGTAACACGGCTTTCGGGGTCGGGATGACGGTGAGGCGCACTACGAAACTCGATTCATGCCCGATGAACGTGGGGTTCGCCTCATGCCCCGGCGCGGGTTCCGGGCACACCGACGGTTTGGAGGGCGTCGGTCACGACCGCGGCGGAAGCGGGTCGACTCCATCGTGACGATCCCCGCACCAGGACCCGGTGGTCCAGGACGCGGTGTGCAACGTCGCGCACGTCATCCGGAGTCGCGAAACTACGTGCACGTAGTAGTGCAAGTGCCCGGCTTGCTCGAAGGAGCGCGAGCGCTCCGCGGGGCGATGCCCCGAGCGCGGCACCTGAGTGTTCACGGGTCGCCCGAACCAGGTCGGCGATGTAGCCGATCAACGCAGGAGCAACGTAGATCGATGCGCACAGCTCGGTCAGCGCAGTCATGTCGGCGGGAGACACGATCTGTCGGAGCTTGGGAAGGGTGTACTCGGCGCCGCCACCCTGCAACAGGGAGATTTCCGATGTCCGGCTGGGATAGCCGATTGCGGTGCGCATCAAGAAGCGGTCGATCTGACTCTCCGGCAGGTTGTGCGTACCGTCTTGTTCGAACGGGTTCTGCGTGGCGATCACCATGAACGGCCGAGCAAGGCGGTACGTGTTCCCGTCGACGGTGACGGCGCGTTCCTCCATCGCCTCGAGGAGTGCCGACTGCGTTTTCGCGGGACCGCGATTGAGCTCGTCGCAGACCACGATGTTGGAAAAGATCGGGCCTGGTCGAAACGAGAACGTTTCCTTCGAAGGCTGCCAGATCGAAACACCGGTGATGTCCGCTGGTAGGAGGTCCGGTGTGAACTGCACTCGCAACGCAATTCCGCCGATGGTCGCAGCGATCGACTTCGCAAGGAGGGTTTTCCCGACGCCGGGCACATCGTCGAGCAGGAGGTGACCTTCGGCCAACACACAGAGGACGGCTGTCTCGATGACGTCGGCCTTCCCTTCGAGCGCAGTCGCGATCTCGGCGATGAGCGCGGCCAAGAGCGGCGCCGCGCCATCGACTCCAACCCGCGTTCGGTCGGACGCGCCCACCTCGCTTCGATCGTTCACACCGCCTCCAACACTGTCTCGGTCTGTTCTCGGGCCGCCAACTGCGTGATTGCCCACTCCCTAAGGGTAGGCGAGTCGGATCAACTTTCGGGCGCGTCGACGACGGTTGCTGAGAGGCGAGGCCTCTTCCCGAGGCCGATTCCTCAACTTAGGCAAGACATCGGCAAGAATGAGGGTCATGGAGATGGCATATCCCCCAGAAGCGGCCGAGTTCCGAACGAAAGTTCGTTCCTTTCTTGCGAACAGTCTGCCCGCCGGATTTCGAGGGGTTGGAACCATCGAAGGCGACGAACTCGACTCGTTTGTGGCGTCGTGGCGTACAACGCTCTACGAACACGGGTATCTGGCCCCGAACTGGCCCAAGGCGTATGGCGGGGCCGGACTTTCCGCGTTGGAACAGGTCATCGTGGCCGAGGAGTTCTGTCGTGCCGGCGTCCCCGAGGGCGGCCCCAACGACGGATTCGGCATCGGCATGCTCGGAAACACGATCCTCCAGATGGGAACCGAGGAGCAGAAGAAGCACTACCTGCCACGGATCCTTTCGGGGGAAGACACCTGGTGTCAGGGGTATTCCGAACCCGATGCTGGTTCTGACCTGGGCAACCTCGGGACCAGGGCCGTTCTCGACGGCGACGAATGGGTGGTGAACGGTCAAAAGATCTGGACGTCGGCCGGGCACCTCGCCGACCACATCTTCGTGCTTTGTCGCACGGATCCAGAAGCGCCGAAGCACAAAGGAATCTCGTTCCTGCTGTGCGACATGCGCCAGCCAGGGGTCGAGGTTCGCCCGATCAAGATGATTTCTGGACAGAGCGAGTTCAACGAGGTGTTTTTCACCGACGCACGGGTTCCGAAGGAAAACGTGGTCAGCGGGGTGAACAACGGTTGGGCCGTCGCCATGACCCTGCTTGGATTCGAACGTGGCGAAGCAGCGGCAACGCTCCCGATTCGGTACATGGCCGACTGGGATCGTCTGATCGCCCTTGCCCGGGACTACGGCGTCACCGACGATGCCAAGATGCGCCAACGGCTGGCGTGGACCTATTCGAAGGTTCGCATCATGGATTTCAACGGCAAGCGCGTGCTCACGAAGTTCCTTCACGGACACCACCCGGGCCCCGACGCCGCCATCGGCAAGCTGTACTGGTCGGAGTTCCACAAATGTGAAACCGAGCTTGCACTCGACATCCTGGGGGCGCACGCCATGGTTCCGTCGGGCCGTGCGCCGTCGTCAGCGTTCCAGGTCGACGATTCTGCAGCGCCCAACAGCACCGCATCGTGGGTCGGGACCTTCCTCAACGCTCGGGCCGGCACGATCTACGCCGGTTCAAGTGAAGTGCAGCGCAACATCATCGGCGAGCAAGTCCTCGGACTTCCCAAAGAACCGCGTGCCGACGCCGGGCCGTGGAACGCAAAGAAATAGCCCGAATGGCAGAGCCGAAACTCCTTGGATTTCGAGCGCTTCGCTCTGTCGCTACCCGCCCGCGCCTGTGGCCCGAGTCGCTTCGGGCCCTGCGCCGGATGGTCGGGCAGCGCGGCGCGTCGGAGGCCAGGTTGGTGCCGCTCGACTATCTACGGTTTCGTGCCCAAACAGCATCCGGAGGGCTCGGATCGGAAATTTCCGGGGAAGAAATCGTTGATTGGCTGAAATGGGCGGGCCGTTTCCGACAGGTCGTCGAGTAGGTTCTGGATATGGCAGGCGCACTCGTCTTGAACGCATCGTTCGAACCGCTGTGCGTCGTGCCTGTCCGTCGGGCCATCGTGTTGGTGTTGAACCGTAAGGCCGAAGTCGTCGCTGCCTCCGATCGCCAGTTTCGATCGGAGCGAACCGCGTTCGAAACCCCGTCGGTGATCCGGTTGGTGCAGTACGTACGCGTACCTTTCCGCACGCGTGTTCCGCTGAATCGCCGAGCGGTGTTCGCACGAGACCACAACCGCTGTCAGTACTGTGCCGCGGCTGCCGAAAACATCGACCACGTTGTGCCGCGTTCGCGCGGAGGGCAACACGTGTGGGAGAACGTTGTGGCGTCGTGCCAGCCGTGCAACGCCCGCAAAGGCGACAAGATGCTGGATCAGACGAACCTCATCTTGCGGCGCCGACCCCAGGCTCCCCACTCGCTCACGTGGGTGCTCGTCGCCGTTGGGAACGTCGCTCCCGACTGGGCGCCGTACCTCGGCGGTCAGTTCGACGCGTTGTCGGCGTAGCGAAGAACCGCAGCGCTCAGTCGATGTCGCTCAGTCGATAACCGCAGCGTTCACGGCGCTCGGTCGACGCCGCTCGCTCGTGTCCCTCAGTCGATGTCGGCTGGCCACTCACGATCGGCCAGCTTCGCTGCCTCTCTCGCCATCGTGACGTACGCCGATCGTTCGGCGGCGGGCAGGGCATCGATATGCGCGCGTACGGTCGACCAATCGCCACGCGAGACCGGTCCGGGCAGGGCCCGGGCCGGTCCGAGTCGCCGGGTGTTCTCGACGGCGGCAGCGGCCAGGTCCAAAAAGGCATCGATGGGCACCCCGATCGGTTTCGCCACCCGTTCGACCTGACCGAGGAGCGCAATGAGGTGGTTTGAAGCAATGACGGCTGCTGCGTGGTAGCTCACCCGGTCGGTCTCGGCCACACGAACCGGTTTGGCGTCCAGCGCGTCGACAAGTTGCTCGATCACCGCATCGCCCGACATAGCCATCCACGCGCCGCGAAGTGCTGCGGCACCGGAAACGGGTTCGCTCAACGGAACGAGTGGGTGCAGCGACGCGCGCCGTTCATGAGGCAGGAGGGCGTCGAGCGTCGTGGCGCCCGAGAGGTGAACCACGACGGTGGTGGCCACGACGTCGATTTGGCCGGCCACCTCGGAGATTGCCGCATCGGGAACGGCCAGTATCAACACATCAACCCCCGACGCGGCACCACGCACATCGTCGCCGTGGCGCAGCGTCGAAACGAGGTCGACGGCTCGACAGTCGCTGAGGGCCTTCGCCATCGACGCGCCCGCTCGTCCTGTTCCGACGATTCGTACCCGGAGGGTGCTCACCCCAGTGACACTAACTCGGAGGCGATTCGATCCGACGCGACGTGCGTCGGATCAGCGGGCTGACTGAAGAGTTGCGTTTGGTGACGACCTCCGTGTTTGGTGGGGAAGAATGGAGGGGTGGGCCAAGGATTCAAGACACGCCGCGGAGTCGCCGCGGTTGGGCTCGCCGCCCTCATCATGGGCGCAACCACCGTTGGGCCGCTGGCCACGGTCAAACCCGTGACGTCGCCGGTGTCGTCAACCACTGCGGTGACCGTCAAGAAGTTGGTGTGGTCGCCGTGCTACGACAACAAGAACTACGACTGCGCTCGTCTGGCCGTTCCCCTCGATCGGACCAAACCGGCCGGAGAGGGCGTGTCGCTTTCTATTCTGCGGGTGCGAGCGTCGAAGAAATCAAAACGCCTCGGCGTGTTGTTGATCAATCCCGGTGGCCCCGGTGCATCAGGCCGCACGTTTGCCACGCAGCTCGCGGTGAATCCCATCTTCGACAAGATCCGACAGTCCTACGACATCGTCGGCTGGGACCCGCGCGGGGTTGGCGAATCGGCACCGATTCGGTGCCTCGACTCCGCGGCCTATGACCGGTTCTTCGCCGCTGACCCCAACCCCGACACACCTGCCGAGCGCGAAGAACTGTTGGATGCGACGAAGGAGTTCGTCGAGGGTTGCAAGGCCCGAAATGGCGCCATCTTGGATCACGTCTCGACCGCCGACACCGTGGCGGATATGGACCACATCCGCGAGGCGCTCGGCGAGGCAACGATCTCCTACGCCGGCTTTTCGTATGGGACCTATCTCGGCGCCCGTTATGCCGACGCCTATCCGAAGCGAGTGGGCAGGTTTGTTCTCGACGGTGCACTCGATCCCCTGGCCACCATCGAACGACGCACTGAACTTCAGGCGATCGGGTTTGAACGTGCACTTACGAATTTCTTGGCGACGTGCAAGTCCACAAAGTGCCGATTCGTCCGAAACGGCGAAACTCCGATGGGTGCCTTCGATCGACTCATGGCGTCGTTCGAAGCAAAACCCCTGCCCGTGAAATGGGTCTTTAAGAAGAAGTCGACAACGCGACTCCTCGGACCGGGCGAGGGGTACACCGCCGTACTGGCCGCCCTGTACAACGTCAACGTGGGTTGGCCCCGGCTGCGATCGGCGCTGAGCAAGCTCGACGGTGGCGACGGTCGCGCGATGCTCCAACTGTTCGATCTGTATGCCGACCGCAATCCGGAGGGGGACTATCGCAACACCTCCGATGCGAATGCTGCGGTGAACTGCACGGATCTCCCGAACTCGACCAATGTCGCGGATTACGACGCGTTGGCGAAGCGATTCGAAAAGGTGTCGCCGCATTTCGGGGCCTTCGCTGCGTACTCGACGCTGGTCTGTGCGTACTGGCCGAGCACGGGTCCCACCCCGCGGCCCGTGCGGGCCGCGTCGAGTGCACCAATCGTGATCCTCGGAACCACGAACGATCCGGCGACACCGTTCGTGTGGGCGCAGTCGCTGAACCGTCAGCTGGTGACGAGCCGACTCGTCACGTTCGAAAGCGATGGACACACCGCCCTGCTCTCGGGAAACCTCTGCATCCGAAAGATCGTCGAGCGGTACCTGATTCTGGGTGAATTGCCCGAAAACAACACCATCTGTCGACGCTGAGCCACGCTGCCGGGCGAAGAGTCAGAGGAGCCCGGTCAGATCTCCTAACCTGGGTGAAGGTATCCATGAGCGTCGAATCCCCTGTCCCCGTCCCTGTTTCATCGAACGCGTCTGCCGGAGACGTCACGTTCGAGTCGTTGGGAGTCCCCGCTGACATCTGCTCAGCCCTCACCGCACAGGGCATTGCCACGGCATTCGAGGTCCAAGCGCTGACCGTCCCCGACGGGCTTGCCGGGCGCGATGTATGCGGTCAGGCCAAGACGGGTTCTGGCAAAACGCTGGCCTTTGGGATACCGCTCGTTGCCCGTGCCGTAACCCCGGCGGCGGCGAAGACGCCGACGGCCATGGTGCTGGTGCCGACCCGCGAGCTGGCGTCGCAGGTCGAAAAAGAGTTGAGTTGGCTCTCCGCAGCTCGAGGCCTCAAGGTCGTCGCCATCTACGGTGGGGCATCGTTCGACAAGCAACGTAAGGAACTCAACGAAGGCGCCGAGGTTGTTGTTGCGACCCCGGGTCGTCTGATTGATCTGGTCGGGCGAGGCGATATCGATCTGAGCGCCGTGCGTTTTCTCGTCCTCGACGAAGCCGACCGCATGTGCGACATGGGATTTCTTCCGAACGTTGAGTGGCTGTTGCGCAAGATGCCCAAGGACCGCCAAACCCTGCTGTTCTCCGCCACGCTCGGGTCCGACGTCAACTACATGATCAAGAACGAGCTCACGGACCCGATCCGTCACACGATGGAGAGTGACTCCACCACGGTCGAACAGTCGCACCATCGATTCCTCTTCGTGCACGACATGGACCGGGTGAAGGTTGTTGCGGCGATCGTGGGGAGCTACGAACGCGCGTTGGTGTTCGTAAATACGAAGCGGGGTTGTGATCGTCTCGTCGACGACCTCAAGGATCTCGGTGTGCTGGCCCGAGCGATTCACGGCGACCTCGATCAGGCGCGTCGCGACCGTGCCCTTCGTCAGTTCGGCGAAGGCCAGATCCACGTGCTGGTCGCCACCGACGTCGCGGCCCGCGGCCTGCACATCGACGGCGTCGACTGTGTGTTGCAGTTCGATCCGCCCGACGACCACAAGACCTACCTGCACCGTGCGGGTCGGACCGCTCGTGCGGGAGCGACAGGCGTTGTGGCAACGTTGCTGCTCTGGAACCAACGCGTCGAAGTAGAACGCCTTCAGAAGCGACTCGGCCTCTCGATTCCCGTTGCGGAGATGTTCTCCAACGACAAGCGCCTCACCGACCTTGCCAACTGGGAACCGACGGCCTAGTACACCCTCGCGTGGGTGCTGCTCGTCGGTGACCGGTGCGCTATGAACGTGGCCACGTGGAACGTTGAGCATCGGATCGGCCCTGCGGCATTGCTGTTCGACGAAACAGCGGAGGCTCTACGTGCACGAAGCGCGGCGTCTCCATCAGACGGCAATCATCGGTTACTACGCGTACTTCGTATTTTGGAGCCCACGATCGTGCTCGGTAGCGCACAGTCTGCGGAGGACATCATCCAACCGTTGTCGGTTCCGGTCGTACGACGTCGAAGTGGAGGGGGAGCGGTCTGGTTGGATCCTGCGGCGGTGGTTTGGTTCGACATCATCATCGGCCGGTCGGATCGACTGTGGAGTGACGACGTCGGCCAGGCAATGTGGTGGGTCGGTGAGGCATTCGCGCAATCGCTGCGGGCGCTCGGCGATGATCTCGCCATGGTTCACCAGTCAGCGATGATCCATCACCCACTAGAACGAAAAGTGTGTTGGACCGGACTTGGGCCGGGCGAGGTGACCCACGGAGCGTCCGGCACGAAATCGGTGGGGATTGCTCAGAGGCGGATGCGAAATGCGGCGCTCTTCCAGGTCGGCGTGTTGCTGTCGCCGTGTCAGCACCTGTTGGCTGATCCGATGGGGCTTGATCCATCGGTGATCCTCGTAGGTGAACGTGGAATCGGCGTGGATCCGCAGGCTCTCATCGAATCAGCCATCGGTGTGCTTCAACGAATAACGTAAGCGTACGTAATAGGTTGGTTACTTCAACGCGGCGAGCGCTGCGTCGTAGTTTGGCTCGTGCGCAATCTCGCCGACCAATTCGGTATGAACAACCTTGCCGGCTTCGTCGATGACCACGACGGCTCGAGCCAGCAGGCCTTGCAAGACGCTGTCAGTAAGGGTTACACCGTAGGCGCTTCCGAAATCGGTCGACCGGAATGAACTTGCGGTCATGACGTTGCCGAGTCCCTCGGATCCACAGAAGCGACCCTGAGCGAAGGGAAGGTCGGCGGACACGCACAGGACAACAGCGTTGTCGAGCGACGAGGCAGCCTCGTTGAACTTCCGAACGCTTGTCGCGCAGGTGGGCGTGTCGACACTTGGGAAGATGTTGAGCACAACGCGCTTTCCGGCAAGGTCCGCGTTGGTGACAGGGGAGAGGTCGCCCTTCGTAAGGGAGAACGCCGGCGCCGCGGAACCGACCGCAGGAAGGTCGCCAGACGTGTTGACCGGATTGCCACCAAGGGTAACTGTGCTCATGTAGATCTCTTTTCGTTTCTCGGACGGCCGTGCTGTCCGTCAATCGGATATGAGAGCCTACCGATTCCTTGCGATTGCTGTGACTTGGAGTCGAGCAGTGGACGGGCTGACGAAGCGATTAACGCCCCTCGAACACGGGCGGGCGACGCTCCAGGTACGACATCATGCCTTCTTGAAAGTCCTTCGTCCGGAGGAGTGGGAGGAGCTGAAGGAACACGTGGTGGACGTTCTGTTCGAAGGTCTCGGTCTCGCCCATACGCATCATGCGCTTTATGGCCCGCACGGCGAGCGGCGCGTTCTCCGAAATTTCGATGGCCATGTTCATCGCGGTTTCCATCAGATCGCCGTCGCTGACGACGTGATTGACGAGCCCGTGCCCGAGTGCCTCGTCGGCGGTCAGCGTCCGTCCGGTGAAGCTGAGCTCGGCAGCTTTCGCGTAGCCCACGAGTCGGGGCAGGAGCCATGTTCCGCCCGACTCGGGAAGGATCCCGCGTTTGGCGAACGCCATGGAGAGCTTGGCTGAGCGGGCGGCGAGGCGAATGTCGCAACCCAGAGCGAGGTCGAGCCCGTATCCTGCCGCGCCGCCGTTCAGGGCGGCGATGATCGGCGTATCCAGCTCATGAAGAACGGTTGGCGGCGTAAAGCGCATGTCGATCTCCGCGGCGCCACCCGAGCCGACGCCGTTCAGCATTCCCGTCCCCTCGGCTTGGGACTTCACGTCGAGACCGGCGCAGAACGCTCGACCTTTGCCCGTCAGAATGATGCAGCGGACCTCGCGATTGCGATCGGCCGCGAGGAGGTGCTCACAGAGCTGGTCGAGCATCTTTGCCGTAATGGTGTTCATCGCCTCCGGCCGGTTGAACCGGATGATGGCGACGTGACCGTCGATCTCCGTGGTGATCTCGTCGGTGGACTCAGCGGGAGCGGTGCTTTCGGGCATCACACCATCACAGCACTGAATCGTGCACCGGTGCCAAACTCCATGGTTCGAACGGACGGACCTATGTGGCTCGCCAGTCGAGTCGACCGGCGCGCACCGCTGTTGACGACACCTCGCCGAAATGCACGGCGATATGTAACACCGTCCGTGCGGGTGTTCGTTCGGGGACCTCGAACGGCGGCCGCGGAACGATCGCAACGCGGGGGAGAGCTGCGACGGCGGCGTCTCGTTGGGTGCGGTCGTTGCCGTACCATCGCAGTTCGTTGATCTGGTGCCATTTGTCGGCACCGACGATCACCCAGTCGAACCCGCCCGCAATCTCGACCAGCAACGAATGGTTCGAGATCGCGACGTCGAAACGATCGCCGTGGATTTCGGTGAGCGACTTGAGTTCCTGAGCGCGGTGCACGGGAGCGGGGAGGATCGAGTCGTCCTTGCCGAGCGTCTGGCGCGAGAGCACGAACACGACCTGATCGATGCCCAGTTGCTCGATCGCCGCGTGAGCGACGGCGAGATGGGCGACGGTCGGAGGATGAAAGGTGCCGGGGTAACACGCCCGCACCAGCTCGCGTCGAGGCTCGGTCACTTGCGCCTTCACCGCGCACCCACGGGGGCGCTCGGTCCGTTCGCCGCGCGGTCGATATAGAGCGTCTCGGCGCCGTGGGTGCGAACCCGGCCCGCAGGAATTGACTGGTCCCGAGCGCAGAGCCGGGCAACGGCCTCCGCCTTCGACGGGCCGGTCGCCAGCCACACGAGCGCGCGGGCCTGCGCGAGCGCTCGAAACGTGAGCGTGATCCGACGGCGTCCGTTGTACGGCCGCGTGGTTGCCACCAGCGCGGTGGCGACGTCCAGAACCGGGTCGTGGGGGAGGAGCGAGGCTGTATGGCCGTCGTCGCCGAGGCCGAGGTGGACGACGTCGAAGATTCCGCCGCAGGTCTCGCGAATCGTCTTCGCGTATGTTCGAGCAGCGTCGCCCGCGGTCGACAGCTCGACCGGTATCGGGTGGACGTGGGTCGTCGCGATGTCGATCCTGGCCAGGAGTCGCTCCTGGAGCTGAACGAGGTTTCGGTCGGCGTGTGAAGCGGGTGCGACGCGTTCATCGACCTGGAACACGTGGGTCTGCCCCCATGGCACGTCGAGTGCGGCAAGCGCATCGAAGAGAAGCCCGGGAGTCGAGCCACCGCTCACGGCCAACGACGCAGTTCCCCGGTGCTGAACAGCCTCGCGAACCAACGCCGCGATGTCGTGGGCCGCCCGGCGGGCGGTGTCGTGTTGGTCTTCCCCGACCACCGTTCGCATGCCCATCGGTGTTCGATTCTTCCACGGGACCGACGTTGTCGAATCGCCGATTCGTACGTTTGTTCTGGTATCCGTACGCCTGTTCGAGTAACCACATTCGCTTGGGAATTCCTCCCCGCAAAACCGACGGATATTGCCGGAAAAACGTCTGCAATCTGGTGACGAAGTGGAGCAAAGTGGTACGGTATCCCTGTTCAGGGAGCCAAGTGGAAGAAGACGCTCGTTTTTCGGTCGTTTTGTCTGCGGTTCATCACATCACGACGTAGTTAGGTCCCAAGCCGGTAGATATGCGATTAGTCGGGGAGTTCGAGCAAAAGCTGGATGACAAGGGGCGCATTGTGTTGCCCTCGGTCTTCCGTGCTGACCTCGAACACACGAAGCTGATGGTGGCGCTTGGAGACTTCGGCGAGCTCGGCGTGTGGCCGGAAGCCGAATGGGATGCGCGTGCCGCCGCAAAACAGGCCAAGGAACACGACAGCCCCGAAGATGCACGTGCGTTTCGCGAGTTCACGAAGAACGCCCACGAGATCAAGCTCGACGGACAGTTCCGTTTTGCCATCTCGGAGAACCTGCGTCGCAAGGGTGGCTTCACCCTTGGGAGTTCGCAGCCGCTCTATCTCATCGGTGCTCGGAATCGTCTGGAGATCTGGGAAAAGTCTCGTCACGAGGCCTTCTATGGAGAGGGTGGCGAATGAATGTCCCTCTCGTCGACGCACTCGATCACGTCTTCCGGTTCTCTGTGCGCGACCGAGGGGACGTGCGTACGGTGACGTTCACCGACGAGTCGTTTCACCACGTCCCGGTACTACGCGACGAAGTGGTGGAGGCGTTCGCCGCCGTCCCCGCCGGTGCGATCATCGATGCGACCTGCGGGGGCGCGGGACACGCAGCAGCCATCCTGGAGTCCCGCTCGGATCTGACGCTCATCGGACTCGACCGTGACCAGTTTGCCGTCGAAGTCGCCCAGCATCGTCTCGCCCGATTCGGCAACCGGGCGTCGGTGCGTCATCTTCGGTTCGACGCGATCCGCACGGCGGTCGACCCGACGGTTCCGGTCACGGGCGTGCTCTTCGACCTTGGGGTGAGCTCCGCACAATTCGACATCGCCGAGCGCGGGTTCTCCTATCGCTTCGATGCTCCTCTGGACATGCGGATGGATACCTCCAGCGGGCCCACGGCCGCGGAGATCGTGAACGGTTCGACGCCGGCCGAACTTCGCCACCTGATCTCGAAGTACGGCGACGAACGCTTCGCCGACCGCATCGCTCGCGCCATTGTCGCCCACCGACCCATCCACACGACGGCTGCACTCGCCGAAATCGTGACTGCCGCGATCCCGGCCGCGACCCGTCGGACTGGTGGGCACCCGGCGAAGCGAACATTCCAAGCGTTGCGCATCGAGGTCAACGACGAACTTCGTGTGCTCGCACCAGCGATCGACGCCGCCATCGACGTGCTCGCCCCCAGCGGGCGACTCGTGGTGTTGAGCTATCACTCCGGTGAAGATCGCATTGTCAAAGACCGGTTTCGCTTTGCCGAAACCGGTGGTTGTTCGTGTCCTTCCGACTTGCCGTGTGTCTGCGGCGCCCTTCCCCGGGGTCGGATGGTACGACGAGGCGTCTTGCGCGCCTCCCCGGCCGAACAGGCCCGTAACCCGCGTGCGACGAGCGTCGTCGCCCGCACCTTCGAAAAGGCCGGTCCCGCCGGCACTCCAGACACAGCGACGGTGCCGCGACCTTCTTCGCGTCGCCGCGCTGTGTCGGATTCGAAGACAGTTCCACTTCTCGCAAACCCCACGATCACTTCCCCGATCGACGTGCCTCGCAAGGAATCCCGATGAGCGTTCGTTCTACCCAGTTGCGTCCGTCCCAACAATCGCGAGGCGCTGAGCGAGCGGTTGCATTTGCAGCAAACGCGTCACGTCGTAGTGAGTCACTCACCGCGGCAACGAATCGATCCTCGGTTTCCGCCGTCGCCTCGCCGATGGTCATCGCGAATCCGAATCGGACGACTCGACGGTGGGGAACCGTCGCGGTCGCGGAAACGAGTGTGGTGCGCCAGACCGCGAATGGTCATGCCGCAGCGACGCAACGATCGCGATCGGCCCATCCCACCGCCGGGAGTTTGGAGGGATCGTCACGCGCGGGGCAGTCGCCGCGCCAGACGGGCGCAAACCAGAATTCTTCAGGTCGCTCGAATCGCACCGACCAGCCGTCGCGGTCGAACGTCGTGGCCATGTATCCCCGGGGCTCAGAGCAGGCACCGAGTCGGCAAGCACCCAGCCAGCAGAGTCCTTCGTCGAGTCGGCAAGCACCGAGCCAGCAGAGTCCCTCACCCAAGCAAGGATCACGTTCGGCGAAGCTGGAACGTAGCGGTCGTGTGGGGCAATCGGCGCGCACGCTCTCCTCGGGTACCGCAGGTCAACGACTCGCCCAGCACGGAGCGCGTCGGCTCGGCGTCGTTGCTCCCGAAGTCCTCGGTCCTGAAGTCGTGGGTGCCACGGCTTTGGCGCCACAGCCGCAGACGCAATCATATTCGCGCATATCAAAACCAAAGAAGGCGAAGGTCCAAGCGGATCTTCGCGTCGCGAGACCGCCACGACAAGTGCGGCGCCGACTTCTTTCGCGTCCGAGCACCACGCTTTTCGCGATTGCGTTGGTACTCGGGGGCGCCGTATCGGCGATCGTCCTTCACGCCGATCTGGCGAAGAACCAACTCGTTCTCGACAAACTTCGAATCGATGTGGGTGACCAGGAGCGTACGAACCAACGTCTTCGTGTCGAGGTTGCCGAACTCGAAGCGCCCGCGCGCATCATCAACGCAGCGAACGAACTTGGGCTGGTTTCATCCGAACTCGTCGATTATGCACTCGTTGATTCGACTTCGATCACACGATGACGATGTCGAAGTCCCGCCGACCCCGGATCGCGAGGGGCTCAGGAGCAACTGCACCTGAGCAGGCTTTGCGCAAAGCCCTTCGTCCGCCGCGTCGACCGGCCGATCACGTCCGACGGATAGCGGCGAAACCACCGCTAGCTTCGGGCCTTCACCCGGCGCCACGCAGTGCAACGGCTCGTCGAAGCGCTGCCGCGCCTACCGCGAAGCCAGTGCGGGCCTCGCGACCCAGTGGTGGATCCGGTGCCGCACCATGGTTCGTGACGAACGCCCGTCGGTTGCGCGTCATGACCATCGGATGGATCGTGCTGTTCCTCGTGGTGTTCGGCCAGATGGCTTCGCTGCAACTTCGTAATCCTGATTCGGCGGCTGATCGCGTGAGTCGGCAGCGAATCCGCGCCACCCGTGTCGCGGCCGAGCGCGGAGATTTGGTCGACCGATCCGGCATCCCACTCGCAATCTCCGTGCGAGAGTGGCGGCTGGTCGCTGATCCGATGGTGATTGCCGCCAGCAAGACGGTCGAATCGCATGCGAAGACGATCGGTACGCGTCTTGGCGTCGATGCTGCAGTGATCCAGAAGCGTCTCGACCGACCCGGGCGGTATTCGATTGTGGCCCGTGGGCTCGACGAAGCGAAAGCGAACGCGTTTCGCCATGGGCCCGGTCGCCTCGATGGCATCGCCGTCGAAGAGGAACCCCGCCGCGTGTACCCGGCCGGGGATTTGGCCAGGAGCCTGCTCGGTTCGGTACGTCGCTCAGATCAGGTTGGCGTCTCCGGTCTGGAACTCAAGTTCGATTCACTGCTTCACGGAAACGAAGGCGAGATGAAGGTCGAGCGCGACCTGAAGGGCGGACAGATCCCAACGTCACCGGGCATCGTGCGTCCCGCAAAGCGCGGTGTCTCGTACCAACTGACGATCGATCGATCCTTGCAATACGGTGCTGAGGGAATCCTCGCCGAAGCGATCAAGCTGACCGGTGCGCAGACCGGCATCGTCATGATTTCTGACGTCCGCACCGGTGAACTTCTCTCCGTGGTGAACATGACCGTTGGCGCGGACGGCAACATCGTCAACACGGGTCGCAACTGTGCGTTCGTGTGCTCCTACGAACTGGGCAGCGTGGGCAAGGCGGTCACGATTGCTGCGGCGCTCGAGGAAGACGTCGTGAGCCCGTCCTCGCGGATTGTTGTTCCGGACCGACTCCAGATGTGGGACAAGAAATTCAAAGACGATGAGAACCACCCGACCATGTCGTGGACTCCGGGCGAAATCCTGGTCAAGTCGTCGAACATCGGAACGATCAAGATCGCGAAAATCCTCGGTCGCGATCGTTTGAACGCATATCTTCGTTCGTTCGGTCTCGGATCGAAAACATCAGTTGACTTTCCCGGCGAGTCGACTGGAATCCTTCCGAAACCTGCGAAGTGGTCAGGCACGTCAATCGGAACGATCTCGATCGGCCAGGGTATTGCAACTACGCCGGCGCAGATGCTCGAGGTCTACAACACCGTCGCTAACGGTGGCCTTCGAGTGCCGCTGCGCTTGCTGCGCGCCACCACCGACGCACAGGGGCGAACACGCGAGATCGCCGACGTGACACCGCGCCGCGTTGTCTCGGCGCAGACCGCACAATCGCTGACCTCGATGCTCGCCGACGTCGTTCGCAACGGAACGGGAAAGGCTGCAGCCTTCGACGGCTACACCGTCGCTGGAAAGACCGGCACGGCCCAGAAGCCGGACGAAACCGGTGGCTACTCGAAGACGAAGTATGTCGCCAGTTTTGCCGGGTTCTTCCCGGCGGAACGTCCGGTGCTGAGCGCAATTGTCGTTCTCGATGAACCGAAAACCTCGATCTATGGATCGTACGTCGCCGCTCCGCTGTTCTCCGAGATCGCGCGAATGGCTGCCGCGTATCGGCGGGTCGAGCCGAGTCCCGGACTTCGAGCACAGACGCGACCCGAACAGCCAAAAAGCGACCGGTCGCTGGCCTATCAACGAGCAGTGCTGCGAGGAGGTGCGCTCACGCTCGCGCCCGCCACACCTTATGAGGCCGCTCAGGCGGCAATCGGGTCCGTACGTATGTTGGGAGACGCGGCCTCGGAGGTACCGGCGACGGGAACTACGCCGTCAACGCTGCCCCAGCGTGTAGCAATAATCGACCCGACAACGGGAAAGATCATCGTCGGCCAAGTCGCTGTACAGAGCACGCCATCACAGACCGGTGACGGCGTCAACGCGGTGGCTCCTACGATCGCCCCGACGGTGGTACCGGGCTCGCAGTACATCATACCGATCATTCACGGCATCCCCGATCTCAGTTCGCGCGCATATGACCGCCAGGACCGTCCCCGTGCCGTATCTACACGAATGACACTCGCTCCCGGGGCCACGAGCCACGATGGCGTGGATCGTCCGCCGCCCGGTTCTGCCGCTGAATTCGAAGCCCGGGTGGCGGGGAACAGTGGAAAAGACAAGAAGAGTGCGGCGTCAACGGCTGAGTCGCAGGCACCGACGAAGAAGTCCAACAAGGATGGCGGTGTCACGGCTTCGTCGTCCGGCGACGAGAAGCCGCGTGACACCGCAAGATCGAACCGTCGCCGAACTTCTGTGTCGACCCCGGTCGCCGAGGAACCCGACGCCACGCCTCGCGCCGAAGTCGCCCCCACACCGGAGTCGTCCACTGAAGTAGCGCGTCCGGAGAGCGGCGTCGTTGCCGTCGCCCGACCTCCGGCCACGGTTGTCGAATCATGACCGGGGTCGACCCCGTGGCACCCTGCACGGTCGCCGAGATTGTGGCGCGAGTCGAATCGCGTTTTGGAAACGTCGTCCGCTCCGTGGTTGGAGACGACTCGCTCGCGGTACGGGCCATCACGCACAGTTCCATGCACGTGGGACCGCAAACCCTGTTCGTCTGTGTACGTGGTTCGTCGAGCAACGGGCATGACTTCGCGAAAGAAGCAGTCGAACGAGGTGCCTCGGCATTGCTGGTCGACCACGTCGTCGATGGTGTGGACGGCGTTGTACAGATCGTCGTGGAGAACACCCGCGCCGAAATGGGTCGATTCGCAGCATCGGTCTTCGGGTTCCCGGGCGACGCGCTCACGCTCATCGGTATCACCGGAACAAACGGAAAGACGACGACGGCGCACACCCTGGAATCGATTCTTCGCGCGGCCGGCCGGTCCGTTGAGGTCATCGGCACGCTTACGCAGAAACGCACCACGCCTGAAGCTACGGATATCCAAGAGCGTCTTGGCGAACTGCGCGACGCCGGATGTGAGTTCGTCGTCATGGAAGTGACGTCGCACGCACTTGATCTCTTTCGCGTACGAGGCTTGCACTTTGCGGTCGCCGTCTTTACGAACCTCTCCCAGGATCATCTCGATTTTCACGGCACCATTGAGGCCTACTTTCGTTCGAAGGCGAAGTTGTTCACCAGCGAGTACTCCGAGCGGGCGTTCGTCAACGGCGATGACCGATACGGACGACTTCTCGCTGATGGCGCCGAAATCCCCACGGAGCAGATTTCGTTGAGTGCGGTCGATGACTTGGTCCTCGGCCCGCGTGGTTCGACGTTCACCTGGCAGGGTCATCGGTTCGAGGTTCCAATTGCCGGGGCCTTCAACGTGATGAACGCACTCGAAGCGACGGCGGTTGCTCGTGTCCTCGGGTTGGATTGGTCCCCCATCATCAACGGGATCGCCGCCGTACGGGTGCCGGGGCGTTTCGAGCCAGTCGACGCTGGCCAGCCCTTCGCCGTCTACGTCGATTTCGCCCACACCCCGGATGGATTGGAGCGTGTGCTCGCGGCCGCTCGTGAAACGGTGGGTAGCGGACGTCTCATCAGTGTGTTCGGCTGCGGAGGAGATCGCGATCGAACGAAACGTCCCGTCATGGGGGAGATCGGCGCACGGCTGAGCGACCTCGCCATCTTCACCTCCGACAACACGAGGTCGGAATCCCCACAGTCCATTCTCGATGAGATGCTTGCCGGAGTCTCCGGCCGCGAAAACGTTCGTGTGATCGTGGACCGCTATCGAGCAATCGAGTCAGCCTTGTCCGCGGCCGTGAGCGGTGACGTCGTCGTCATCGCCGGAAAGGGCCACGAACAGGGGCAGGAATCCCTCGGCACGGTGACACCGTTCGATGATCGCGACGTCGCCCGAGAAATCCTGCGGAGTCAAGGATGGGCCGCATGAGGTTCACCGTGGCCGAGATCGCCGATCACGTGCAGGGGCGCGTCGCCTCCACGTCGCGAGACATCGAAATCAGTGGGGTATCGATCGACTCTCGCGACACCTTGCCCGGCCAACTCTTCGTCCCGATCGTCGCCGAGCGCGACGGTCATGCATTCATCGACGCGGCACGGGCCAACGGCGCGACGGCTTGGCTCGTTGGGGAAGGTCACACCGGCGACGACGACGACGAGCGAGCGATCGTCGTTGCCGACACGACCCGAGCTCTTCAGGAGCTGAGCAAACTCGCCCGCACTCGGCTTCCGGATCGAATCGTTGGCGTGACCGGGTCGGTCGGCAAGACGTCCACCAAAGACCTCATCGGGGCAATCCTGCGCACACGCGGCGACGCAATGGTCAGCGTGAAGTCATTCAACAACGAACTCGGTGTTCCGCTCACGTTGACCAATGCGCCTGACAACACCTGGGCGGGCGTCGTCGAAATGGGAGCGCGCGGGCCGCGCCACATTCAATCGCTTTGCCAACTAGCCCGCCCGAGTGTCGGCGTCATCACCAATATCGGGACGGCCCACCTGGAGATGTTCGGAAGTCGCGAAGTCATCGCAGACTCCAAGAGCGAGCTCATTGCGTCACTGCCACAGGACGGTGTCGCCGTGTTGAACCTCGATTCTGATCTATATGCGCGCATGGCAACGTTCGCAGTAAGTCCCATCACCTCGTTCTCGGCCAGCGGCAATCCTGAGGCCAGCGTGTACGCGACCGATATCGAGGTCGACGCTGAACTGCGGGCGACGTTCATCGCACACGTCGATGGAGACCGGTTTGAGGTTTCGTTGGGGGCCCGGGGAGGACATCAGGTGGAGAACGCCCTGGCGGCGATCGCCGCAACCCTGTCGGTGGGCGCGACCCAGCACGAGATCGTCGAGGGGTTGGCCACTTCGGACCTTTCCCCGATGCGAATGGAACTCGTCACCTTGCCGACAGGTTCCAGACTTCTCAACGACACCTACAACGCCAATCCTGTCTCCATGCGCGCGGCCCTTGATGCACTGGTGCAGATGCCCGCTCGTCGACGGATTGCCTTCCTTGGGCCGATGGCCGAACTTGGACCAGAACGTGAGTCGCTCCACAGGGAAGTTGCAAGCTACGGCCTCGCTCGTGGCGTCGACCACATCTTCGCCATTGGCGAGCTGAGCTACGGCACAACGGTTCTGGAGGATATCGATGCGGCAGTCGATATGTGTACAGAGTTGGCGATCGGCCCACACGATGCCGTTCTTGTGAAGGGTTCACGTGTAGCTGCACTGGAACGCCTCGTTCATCAACTTCTCGAAGGCTCACGATGACATCCCTCCTGGTTGCCGCTGTCGTAAGTATGCTTACGTCCCTGTTAGGAATGCCCGTCTTGGTTCGGTGGCTTGCTTCGAAGGGAATCGGTCAACCCATTCGCAAGGATCTCCATGAGAACCAGCAGAAGAAGAAGGGTACACCGACGATGGGCGGAATCGCCATCGTGATGGCGGCAATCTTTGGGTACGTGGTTCCACACTATGTGACGGGTCTCGACTACACACGCGGCGGCATTCTCATCGTCGGAGCGTTCTTCGGAGCTGCACTCGTTGGACTGGCCGACGACTGGATCAAGGTCACCCGTAAGCGCAGCCTCGGGTTGAACAAACGGGCGAAGGCCACTGGCCAGTTCCTGGTGGCGATTGGTTTCTCCTACTTCGCAGTCACATGGGCGAACGTGCCGATGACCATCGGCTTCACAAGATTCTCGAGCCCCGGCTGGAAGGTTCCGGCCTTGGTCTGGGTGCTCTTTACGATCTTCATCCTGATCGGATTTTCCAACGCCGTGAATCTCACGGACGGCATGGACGGGCTAGCGGCGGGAACGTCGATGTACGCCTTCTCGGCGTACACGGTCATGGCGTTTTGGATGTTCCGTCACGCGAAGATCTATCAGGTCGAGCAGGCGCTCGATGTCAGCGTCATCGCGGCTTCGATGGTCGGGGCGTGCGCCGGGTTTCTCTGGTGGAACGCCGCGCCCGCTCGTATTTTCATGGGCGACGTCGGGTCGCTGGCCATCGGGACCGCCTTTGGTGCTATGGCCATGATCACGTCCACGCCACTGCTCCTCCCGATCGTCGGAGGGCTCTTCGTACTCGAAACCATTTCGGTGATGATCCAGATCTTCACGTTTCGTCTCATGGGGAAGCGTCGCTTGTTCCGGATGGCTCCCTTTCATCACCATTTCGAACTGGGTGGCTGGCCCGAGACGACCGTCATCATCAGATTCTGGATTATCGCCATGATCGCCGCGTCGGTCGGTTTGGGGATCTTCTATGCGGACTTTCTTGCAATCGGAGGCATTGACTAATGGCACTTGTTTTCGGACCTTCCGCTGACCGCGGAAAAGGTTCTTCGAGCCAGGGCGCACCTCGGCGATCACCGGCATCGGCGCGTCTTCGCCTGCTCGGACGAACGAGGGTTGTCCGGATCGGAAAATCGCGATGGACCACATCGTCGTTCGTTCTTTTGGGCGTTGCGATTCTGCTCACGATCGTGGGGTTAACCTTCGTCGCGTCAGCATCGTCGGTCACCTCGTTACACGCCAACGGCAGTAGTTGGACAGTATTCAATCGGCAACTCTTCTTCGTGGTCTGCGGCCTTGTGGCTCTGGCCGTTTCGAGCGTGGTTCCCTATCGAGTGTGGTGGGGGCTGGGGCCGTTCGTGTTCGGTGCGTCCGCGTTGGCCAGTACCTTCGCGGCATTCGGGGGAGTCGAGAAGAACGGATCGCGACGCTGGGTCGGTTTCGGGTCTGTCCTCGTCCAACCTTCGGAATTCTTGAAGTTGGGCGCAGTGCTCATGTTCGCGATGGTATTCACCCATAAGAACACGATTCGGGTAATGCGTTCGAAACGGTTCATGTGGCGCACGCTGCTTCCCATGTGTCTCCTCGCGGCCGGGCCGGTGATGCTGCAACCCGATCTCGGAACGGCTGCGGTGATCATCTTCTCTTTTGCTGCGATCGTCGTGGTTGGCGGGTTTCCGATACATCGGCTCGTACCGGGCATTCTGGTGGGGCTCACGGCCCTCTCGATCTGGGCGATGTCTGCGCAGTACCGCCGCGACCGAGTGACGACGTTCTTCAACCCTGAGCACGATCCGACGGGTCTTGGCTGGCACGTGACGCAATCGAAGCTGGGCTTCGCAACAGGAAAGCTCTTCGGAATTGGCATTGGTGCCAGTCGTTCGAAGTGGGGTTGGGTCCCCAACGCTCACACCGATTTCGTGTTCGCAATCATCGGCGAAGAGGTCGGATTCGTCGGAGCCACATTGGTGCTCTGCCTTTTTGCGGCTATCGCCGTTGTTGGCTTCAGCGTGGTGAACAACGCTCGTGACCGATTCGGATCTCTGGTGGCCGCCGGTGTCACCACGTGGATTCTCTCGCAAGCGGTCTTCAACATGGGAACGGTCCTCGGTACCGTTCCGGTCACAGGCGTGCCGATGCCGTTCGTCTCGTCGGGAGGTTCGTCGTTCGTCGTTCTCGGTGTCGCCTTCGGCATCCTTGTGAACATCTCTCGGTACTCGATCGTCCCAGGATCGATTGAGCCGCGTTACAAGTCAGGCCGTACGCCCGAGGCACGGGGGACGCGAGCTCAGCGAGTCGTTCGCGCGCGACCAAATTCGTCGAGCAAATCGGTTCGCTAGGAGCGTTGGCTTTGGCGCCCGACCTGTTCGAGAAGAAACGTATACATATCATTGCCGTAGGCGGCGCGGCCATGTCTGCGATCGCGCACATCTGCGATCGCATGGGGCACCTCGTAACGGGAAGTGATCAAAACCCCTCGGACGTGCTTGAACGTCTTCGCGGCCAGGGCCTCGACGTGTGGAGTCCTCACGATGTCGGTC
This sequence comes from Acidimicrobiia bacterium, assembly GCA_031418035.1. Classification (GTDB taxonomy): domain Bacteria; phylum Actinomycetota; class Acidimicrobiia; order Acidimicrobiales; family JANYDT01; genus JANOYY01. The sequence goes on along the minus strand of JANOWU010000287.1, from coordinate 38,691 downwards.
GACTCGGATCCCCGGATCTGGTCATGCTGTCGGCTGCGGTCCCCGCCTCGAACCCCGAGCTTGTCGCACTCCAGGCCAAGGGCATCCCGATCGCCACTCGTGCTGATGTGATGGAATCACTCGGTCGACTACGTCGCACGGTAGCTATCAGTGGAACGGCGGGAAAAACGACTACCGCAGCGATGATGGCGACGGTTGCGCACACGTGCGGGCTTGCTCCATCGATGATCGTCGGGGCCACGATTCACGGTCTCGGCAACGGCGTCGAGTGGAAGGACTCCGAATGGTTGGTCGTCGAGGCTGACGAGAGCGATGGTTCGTTTCTTCGCTTCAACGCCGAAGCCGTGATCGTAACGAACATCGAGCCGGATCACCTCGACTACTGGGGTTCGATGAACGCGCTCGAGAGCGCGTTCGACCAGTTCGTGAATCAGGCCTCCGGGCCGAAGGTTCTCAATGCCGACGATCCAGGCTGTACAGCCCTGCGCGAGCGAATCGGACCCCAGGACGGACTCGTCACGTTTGGGACCGATCGAAGGGCGACGTATCGAATCACAAACTACAAAGCCGATGGACTCCAGACGACGTTCAACGTCGTAAGCGCCGGACGGGCCGTGATTGCGGTGGAGTTGAGTGTTCCCGGTCTCCACAACGCCATGAATGCGGTTGCGGTGCTGGCCATGGCAATCGAACTCGGCCTGACCCCGTCGGATGTGGCTGCCGGACTTTCTGCGTTTCGTGGCGCGTCGCGCCGGTTCGAGTTTCGCGGCGTCGGAAATGGCGTCACGTTCGTCGATGACTATGCGCACTTACCAGCGAAGGCGAGATCCGCAGTCGAAGCGGCACTTCTGGGAAACTGGCCGCGGGTTGTCGCGGTGTATCAGCCCCACCGCTACACACGAACGCGTGATCTTTGGAAGGACCACGCCGACTCCTTTGTGGGCGTCGACCTGCTCATCATCACGGGCATCTACGCCGCCGGACAACAACCGATCCCCGGTGTGACGGGAAAACTCATCGCGGAAGAAGTGCAGCGGACTCATCCCGAGCAGCGAGTCCTCTACTGCGAAACGCGTGACGAACTCGTGGCCACCCTGGAGCGCGAACTTCGAGAGGGCGATCTGTGCCTGACGATGAATGCCGGTGACCTGACGACCCTTCCCGACCAGCTTCTGCATTCACCGTGGAACAACGACGGCGCGACGACATGACCTACGATGCCGATCGTGTCGCGCGCGTTCTAGGCGATCGAGCAGAGCGCGGGGTCTTGCTGTCCTCGTACACGACGTTTCGTATCGGTGGTCCTGCCGACTTTCTTCTGCGCCCGACGGCCGAAGCAGAGCTCGTCGCGGTCGCCGAGGATCTGGCCGATCTGGATGTGACGTTCCTGGTGGTCGGTCAGGGATCGAATCTGTTGGTGAGTGATGCCGGGTTTCGCGGCGTCGTCATCGTGCTCGACGCAACGTTTGCCCGATGGACCCACGAGGGACTGGTGGTCGAAGCCGGCGCGGCCGTCAAGATGCCAGTTCTCGCTCGACAGAGTGCCCATGTCGGTCTTCGCGGTCTGGAATGGATGGTTGGCGTTCCCGGGTCGGTGGGCGGGGCGGTTTGCATGAATGCGGGAGGGCACGGCGCTGATGTAGCCGACAACCTGATCTCGGCGGTGGTGCTCGATCTCCGTAACGGTTCGGTGACCTCGCGCTCTGCGGACACTCTGGCGCTGTCGTATCGGTCCTCGTCGCTGATGTCGCACGAATTGGTTCTGCGCGCCACGTTCCAGTGCACGGCTGGGGACCGGGAAACGTCGGAGGAAGAGATCGCATCGATTGTCCGATGGCGGCGTGAGAACCAACCGGGGGGCGCGAACTGCGGCAGCGTTTTCACGAACCCGCCGGGCGACTCCGCCGGGCGTCTCATCGACGCTGCCGGCTTGCGCGGCTTCGAACTCGGCACGGCGCAAGTCTCCCCGAAGCACGCGAACTTCATTCAGGCCGACGAGAATGCAACGTGTGCAGACGTATGGGCGCTTATCATCGCAGTGCGCCAGCGCGTGTTCGAGACGTTCGGTGTCGAACTCCATCCTGAGGTGCGACCTGTCGGCTTCGATGGGTCGCTTCCCCCACTACGTCTCCCGCCATCGGATTCACCAAATCCCAGCACCAAGCCAGCAAACCTGCAACACCCGGACGCTGAAAGAAAACCATGACTATCACGCTCGATCCTCCCGCCACCCGACCTGTTGACTTCGACCGACTTCAGCCGTTCGAATCGACGCAGTCCGCGACTCCAACCCAGTCACGAACTATCGCGACCCGACGTCCGGGCGAGGTTGGTGCCGTCTCGTTTCGTCCGTTGACTGCCGAGTGCGAGCCGCCTGAGAGCGCACCAGTGCGTGGCGCGCAGAGTCGTTGGAGTCTTCGTACGGGAATGATCGGTAGGCACGTCGCTTCATGGACCGTCCCGATGGACCCGGCTATCGCCAAGCGACGTGCCGAGATTGCGAAGTCGAGGCCGAGCGTCAGTCCTCGTGTCATGGTCTCGGGGCTCGCGCTCGGCGTCGTGGTCCTTGTTGTTGCGATGTTGTACTCGCCGTGGATGGCTGTTCGCGTGGTCGAGGTCGAAGGCGGAACCCCGGCCATCGCCGCTCAGGTGAAAGCCTTTGCCTCGTCCAAGGTTGGGACGCCCATGATTCGCTTTGGCACGGACCAGCTGCGCCGCGATATTCGAATTCAGCCTGACATTGCCACCGTCGAAGTCACCAAGCATTGGCCCGAACGGCTCACGATAGCGATCACGGTCCGCGAGCCCTTTGCCCTGGTGAGCATCGACGGGGCCGCGCAACGCCTTGTCGACCGGTCGGGTGCAATCCTTCCCGCACGTGAAACGGGACCTCTGCCGGTCATCGCATTGAGCAGCGACAGCACCAATGGCTCGACGGCGAAGAACGTCGATCTCGAGGACACCACCAACGCTCGTCGATCGTCGGCGCTTGCGATCTTGGCTGCGCTCGACGATGCAACCCGCCTCCAGGTCGACCGGGTCGACCACTTCGGTGATGAGTTCGTGCTGCGTGTGGGCACCGCAAACATCCTGGTCGGACGACCGGACGACCTCACCGCGAAGGCCACGCTGATCGGCTCACTGCACCGCAGCCAGGGCCTTCCCGAACGCGGGACGATCGACGTGACGATCCCTGACGCCGTCATTTTGAGCAAATAAACGCCAGTTCGGGCAGATTTCTTACGAGTAGTCCCCAATCGGGACCATATTCACCGGTAACCTGCCTTTTTGAAGTATGTGTCCCGTGTCCTCTCGCCTACGCGATTGCGAAGGATGTCAGGTCGGTCGTATGAGAGAACGTATGAGAGAAGAGGTACCTCGGTGGTTCCACCACAGAACTACTTAGCAGTCATCAAGGTCGTCGGCGCCGGCGGCGGTGGTGTCAACGCGGTCAATCGGATGATCGAAGCGGGCCTCAAGGGAGTTGAGTTCATCGGTGTCAACACCGACGCTCAGGCGTTGCTCATGAGCGATGCAGACGTGAAACTCGACATCGGCCGAGAACTGACCAGAGGCCTCGGCGCCGGGTCCGATCCCGAAATCGGCCGTCGAGCGGCCGAAGAGCACCACGATGAGATCCAAGAGGCGATCAAAGGCGCCGACATGGTCTTCATCACGGCGGGCGAAGGCGGCGGAACCGGAACGGGCGCGGCTCCGGTCATCGCGGAAATCGCGAAGGCTCAGGGTGCACTCACCATTGGTGTCGTGACGCGGCCCTTCAGCTTCGAAGGACGTCGACGCGGTGTGCAGGCCGAGACCGGAATCGCGTCGCTTCGCGAAAAGGTTGACACGCTTATCGTTATCCCGAACGACCGACTCCTCACCGTCGCGTCCGACAAGACGACGATGCTGAATGCGTTCAAGATGGCCGACGAGGTGCTACTCCAAGGTGTTCAGGGCATCACCGATCTGATCACGATCCCCGGTCTGATCAATACCGACTTTGCCGACGTCAAAGCCATCCTTCACGACGCCGGATCGGCACTTATGGGTATCGGTTACGGCAACGGCAACGGTCGTGCCGCGACTGCGGCTCGCCAGGCCATCTCCTCACCGCTCCTCGAAGCTTCTATCGAAGGTGCACGTGGCATTTTGTTCAACATCAGTGGCAGCAGTGACCTTGGGCTGTTCGAAGTGAACGAAGCGGCCGAGATCATCCAAAGTGTCGCTCATCCCGATGCGAACATCATTTTCGGCAACGTGATCGACGATTCGATGGGCGACGAAGTGCGCGTCACCGTTATTGCGGCGGGCTTCGACCGATGGGACGACAAGCGAACAGGTTCGAAAACCGAAGCTCCGTCGCCGCGACCGGTACCGTCGAATCCTGCCGATGCCATGTTCTCGAATCCGACCGACGATGACCTCGGCTTCGACGACGACGAGTTCGACGTTCCGTCGTTTCTGAAATAACGATGTCGGGTCGGCGGTTCCGGTGCACGCTGCCCGGATCGTTGCCCTGCCGCGACCTCGTTCCATGAGCCGGTCATGACTGGACCAACCGAACGCCTCGGTGTCGGGGTCGGTGTTGGTGTCGGTGTTGGTGTCGGGTTCCAGTTCCAGGACAAGCAACAGGGGCCGATCGACGTCGAAATGCTGGACCGCTCAACGACGTGGCTCCGCCAAGTCCACGGGCCTCGTGTCGTCGTCGTGGATCCCGCAGGGACGCACCGCGGAGAGGAAGCCGACGCCGCAGTCACGTCCTGCGTCGACGCGCGACTCCTCATTCGAGCCGCCGACTGCGCGCCGATTCTGTTGAGCGGCGAGCACGACGGTCGGGTGACCTCGGTCGGTGTTGCGCATGCCGGGTGGAGGGGGTTGCTCACAGGCATCTTGCCCGCAACCGTCGGTGCTCTTCACGGACTTGGTGCCCGCCAGATTCGGGCATCTCTGTTCCCGTGTATTGGTATGTGCTGTTATGAGTTTCGAGACCCCGAACTCGGTGCCATGGTCGCCTCGTTTGGCGAATCGGTCCGAGGTCAGACCTCAACCGGCGCACCGGCACTGGACATGGTCGCATCAGTTCGTGCATCGCTGCTGCTGTCCGGAGTTGCGGAACTCGACGTTTCGAGTTGGTCGTGCACCGCGTGCAACGGTGATCGGTTCTTCTCCTTTCGAGCTCGACGCGAGTCAGGTCGCCTCGGGCTGTTCGCGTGGCTCGAAGCCAAACCCTCGACGGGGCAGTGCGATCCATGAGCTCAGACGACTCCCTCGACATCGCGGCCCAGATTGCCACGAACCTGGCCGATGTCCGCCGCAGAGTTCGAGAGGCGGGAGGGGGGCGCGAGGTGGAGATCGTCGCCGTCTCGAAAGGTCAGCCCGTTTCAATGATTCGTGCCGCCGCACAGGTCGGCCTGACCCTGTTCGGCGAAAACTACGCCGATGAATTGGTCGAGAAAGCCACCGACCCGGTTTTGCGGGATCTCGAGATCCGATGGACGTTTCAGGGCCGTCTGCAAACCAACAAGATCAATCGCCTGTCGCCCCACGTCAGTCTGTGGCAGAGCGTCGACTCGGTCGACCGCGCGCGTGGTCTCGGCAAGCGAGCGTCCGGGGCAACGGTGCTCATCCAGATCAATCTGACCGGTCAACCCCAACGCGGCGGGGTACCCCCGGGCGCCGTCGGTGAAGTCGTCGACGCGGCTCGTGATGCGGGACTCAACGTCATCGGCGTGATGGGAGTAGGACCAGATCTCGACGCCCCGGGCGTACGTCCCCAAGACTGCACCCGCGCCTTCGCACACGCTATTGCGATCGCCGACGACCACGATCTGGCCGTGCGTTCGCTCGGAATGTCGAACGATTTCGAACTTGCCGTGAACGCCGGGGCGAACATGATCAGAATCGGGTCGCTGCTCTTCGGACCACGCACGGGGGCGAACGGACGAATACACACCCTCGACACCGCAGAAGATCCTGATTCAACTAGCAACAGCGATTAGGCTGGCAGCGGAGGGAACCATGGCTGGATTTCGTAAATTTTGGGATGCGCTCGGTCTGAGTGACGGCGACGCGTACCCCGACTATGAACCGTATGAGGAGCAGTCGCCCGCGCCTGCCCGATCGACACGCCCCGTGCCTGGCTATTCGCCGCCACCTGCGCCCGAATCGGACTCGGTGTCAAATGTCCGAGCACTCCCGATCGTTGCGGCCGATGCCGGTGTGGGAGCAATACAGACTCGACCGGCGCCGCCCTCGTCGGGTTCGGTTCGTCCGATTCCGGCTCCCGCCGCTGCCAAAGTCCAAGTGGTCTCTCCCACGTCGTTCCACGACGCGCAAGAAATTGGCGAGTCGTTCCGTGCAGGACAGCCCGTCATCATCAACCTCGGCGGTGTCGATCGTGACCTCAAGCGTCGCCTCGTCGATTTTGCCGCCGGACTGATCTTCGGCCTGCAAGGCGAGATGCAACGTGTGGCCGAAAGCGTGTTTATGCTGACGCCGAAAAATGTCGAGGTCTCCGCCGACGAACGACGCAAGCTTCAAGAGCGCGGACTCCTTGGCGGCTGACGGTTGTCTCTGTCGAACTAGAGGGTTGCATGGAACTGACGGTTGAAGCACTTCGGGAAGCAGAGTTTCGTGAAGGGTGGCGGGGATACAACCCGGCCGACGTCGACGAATTCATCGACCGTGTTTCCATTGGCGTGCAGGAGCTCCGCGATCGCATACATGCGCTGACGGTACGAGCGGAACGGGCCGAGTCACGACTCGGAGGCGAGAACGATGAGACGGTAAAACGTACGTTGGTGCTTGCCCAACGCGCCGCCGATCTTGTGGTGAGTGAGGCCAAATCGGTTGCCGAACGAATTGTGCAGGACGCACACCGAGAGGCCGAACGGACACTCTCGGAGGCAACCGCATCAGCTACGGCGCAGCGCGTGAAGTTGGAACAGGAGACCGCGGCCGCAGCGACGCGACAGCGCGATGACGCCACCGCCGAACATGAACGGATGCTGCAGGCATTTCGTGAGCAAGAACAACTCGCGCAGCGACAGGCGCAGTTGGCCACGGCACGGACGGCGGAACTCAACGCGCAGGTGCTCGGACTGCGAGATCGTTACCGCTCGGCCCTGACCGATCAACTCCTACGGCTCGACCACCTCGTCTATCCCGCCCTTTCGTCATCGGCGCCCACCGATCAGAGCGAATTCGCCGTCGATTCTTCACCGGATATCGGACTCGACAGCGTGTCCGACGGATCGACATCGAGTGATGGTGACTTCACAAACTCCATGTCTGTGGGTGGAAGTCCGCCGCAGGTTTGAAAACTGATGATAAGGTCCGCCGTCCTCTGATGGGGCTTGCGGTCTCATCGTGGCTTCGGAGTAAGGAGTCAACTGTGCCGTCAAAGGCGAAAAACACTGCGAACACTGCTTCTCGCGCTGCCCAGAAAGGCAGTGCGCCTGTGAAACCTTCGCCTGCTGCTCCGGCTGCCAAGACGAAGGCGGCCAAATCGGGTGCGACGAAGAACGTTGCGTCCAAATCCGCGGCCACCCCAACGAAAGCGGCCAAGAGCGCCCCAAAGCTTGCGGCTGTTGCACCGACCATCAAAAAAACCCCCGGCCCCTCGAAACCCGTCCCGAACAAGCATGACGCTGTAGCAGCGAAGGTGGCGAAGTCGACGAAGGCATCAACGTCGACAACGCCGACAAAGCCGATTACAGCGACACAGCCAATAACGCCGACAACATCGAACACGTCGAAAACGTCGAAAACGTCGACGAAGACGATGACGACGATGCCGACGATGCCGACAAAAGCCACCTCGACGAAGCCATCGTCGACAAAGGCCACGTCGACAAAGGCAACGCCCGTTGCAGCGTCGGACAGCAAAGCCAAACCGGCGGTTCCGAAAACATCGAAAGACACTGTGGGAATCAAACCCAAAGACAAAGCAGCTCCCCCCGTATCCACTGACAAATCGGCCGCGACGAAACCGTCGAAGGCGAAACCCGAAGCCACAAAACCCGAAGTCACCAAACCTGCAGTCGCAAAACCCGAAGTCGCCAAACCTGAAGTGACGAAGCCGGTCACGAAAGCGGCGCCTACGAAGGCGGCAAAGGCCGACGCCGCGCCTCCCATCGCGAAGGACGCTTCGCCCGAGAAATCGTCAACTACAGCCAAAGCGAGCAAGGGTGGCACGACGGCTCGCGCCGCCGAAGTCGCTGCTCCAGTGGCTTCGCCCGAGTCAGCGGTAAACCAAACCGCCGTCGTCGCGTCACCCAAGGGAAAGAAAAAGGCCTCGGCCGCGACGGTCGAACCGCAGCCTGCCGTGGCCGCACCTGAACCCGTGAAGGTCACGAAACCAAAGCCACCGGCCGCTCCGGTGTTCGTGCCCAAGCCGGTCAAGCCTGTGAAGGGTCCGCCGATCAATGCCGACGACGCCTTCGACGGCATCGACGAACTCAGCGACGGCCAGTTTCTGTGGCAGCAGATCGAACTCTTGAAATCGGAACGAGATCACTACTTTGCCCAGGCCGCCATGTTGCGCGCCGAGGCTGACCAACTCGCCGTCGACATGGAACCGGGCGATGTGCAATTCGATGACGAGTCGGGTGAAGGCGCAACGACGAATGTCGAGCGCGAACGTGATCTGGCCATGTCGGCGAGTGCCATCGGGTTTGCCGAGGAGATCGAACGTCTTCTGCTCACCATCGAGAACGGAAGCTACGGATACTGCGAAAGCTGTCACAAGGCGATCGTTCGGGCGCGCCTGCGGGCCATGCCTGCAGCGACACTGTGTGTTGCCTGCAAGAGCGGTGGACTCTCCCGTCGGTGAGTTCGCACCCTCGCCGAGTTGCCCTCGGTGTCGTCGGCACGATTGTGGTGGCCGACCAGCTTTCCAAGAACGCGATTCTCAATCACGTGGATGCCGACGACCGCATCCACGTGATCGGACCGCTGCACCTCGTTCGACGTTTCAATACGGGCGGGGCATTCAGCGTGGGTGACGGGCACGGGGCCTTTCCGTGGATAGTGTCGTTTCTGGTCGCGGTCCTCACGGTCTGGTTCATAAGCGCGTTGCATCGCCAAGACCCCCGGCTTCGGGGCTGGTCTCTTGTCGCGTTGTCGTCGATGTTGGGAGGCGCGCTCGGAAACCAGATCGACCGGTTGTTCCGCGGAGAGGGCTGGAACCGGGGAGCCGTCGTGGACTTTTTCGCGACGGGGTTTTGGCCGGTGTTAAATCTTGCCGACACCGCCCTGTTCTGCGGGGCGTTCGCCATCGCGGCAATGGCGATTTTCGGTGCGTCACAAAAGAACGTGACACCCTCATGACCGACAACGCGCTTCATGCGTCGATTTCTGAAGCGCTTGATGGAGAACGAATCGATCGGGTCGTAGCCGTACTTGCCAACCTCACGAGGGCCGATGCGACGGCTCTCGTGGAATCGGGAGGCGTGCGAGTGGCGGGGAACGTGGTCACTCGGCGCAGCGTCCGAGTCAGCCTTGGCGATGAGATCGTCATCGAGGTTCCTGTGCGTGAGGTGCGCGGAGGACTCGTCGGCGACCCCGCCGTCGAGTTCGACGTCATCTACGAAGATGACAGCCTTATCGTCGTGAGTAAGCACGCAGATCTTGTCGTGCATCCGGGTGCAGGAAACCAGACGGGGACGCTGGTCCACGGACTGCTGTCGCGTTACCCCGAACTTGGCGAACTTGCGGTCGGGGATCAGGCCGAGAGGCCCGGTATCGTCCACCGGTTGGACAAGGGCACAAGTGGTCTCCTCATGGTTGGCCGCACGCAGGCCGCAGTTACCAGCCTTATCGAACAACTACGTGCACGGACGGTGTCACGTCACTACATGGCCCTCGCCCATGGCACGTTCGCAGCCCGGAGTGGTGTCATCGATGCAGCGGTCGGACGAAGCGACTCAGATCCGACTCGCATGACCGTCACGGCCAGCGGCCGAGAGGCAATTACGCACTATCGAGTCGAAAGCAGCTTCGATCTGCCGGACCCGTCGACGCTGCTCGAATGTTGGCTCGAGACGGGCCGAACGCACCAGATCCGTGTCCACCTTTCGGCCATCGGTCACCCGATCGTCGGCGACCCCCGTTACGGGGGTGTTCGAGGGCGGACACGTTCACCGCGACTTTGGCTCCATGCCTTCTCCCTCCGATTCCGTCATCCACTGACCGGGGAAGACGTGTTCTTCGAGGCCCCCGTGCCCGATGACCTCCGCTCGGTGCTGGATACGCTCTCAACGCTTTAGGAACGTCGATTCGAAGTCGAACTTCGACGAAGAAGCGCCTGAGTGCGCAGAACGAGTGGTTCAGTGGTGATGGGCCACTGCAGGCGGGGGCGTCGGTAGACCCTTCGCCCGCAGAACCATGTCTGCGAGCGTGTGGGCCTGGAGATGCATGCGCATGTGTTCGCCGACGTCGTTCCAAACTGCGAGAAGGACGCATTGTCCCTCGTGGTCGCAGGCGCCGTCTTTGTGTGGCAGACCAAAATCGCCAAGTTGGATAGGGCCATCGACCGCACTGACGATTTCGGCAAGTGTGACCTCTTCGACGTTGCGCGCCAGAACGTACCCCCCGCCGACACCGCGCTTGGAACGCACCAAGCCCGCGCCTTTCAACGCCAGAAGAATCTGCTCCAGGTAGGGCTGCGGTAGCCCGGTTCGCAGTGCGATATCACGCACCGATTGCGTGGGGGAGTCTTCGACGTGCAGCGCCATCGAAAGGAGCGCTCGGCAGGCATAATCCCCTCTCGTCGAAACGCGCATGAAAGCCAGCCTACCGGCCCGACGCGTTCACCGGGGGAGCCCGCCATCACGTGCCTCGAACCGAAGGTGCACCGGAGCCAACGATTCGGGAGAGAATGGAGACCATGTCTCCTGAATCCGCACGAGAGTCAATTCCCGCTGATGCCGTCGAACTCGTCGACACCGCACCGGCGCTTTCGACCGAATCCTCTGAACCTCAGCAAGAAACCGTGTCCGAACCCGGCAAGGTGATGCGCATCGGGTCGATGATCAAGCAACTGTTGGAGGAGGTCCGACAGGCCCCGCTCGACGAGAAGTCCCGGGCTCGCCTCCGCGATGTGTTTGATCGGTCCGTGGCCGAGCTTTCCTCGGCGCTGTCCTCGGACCTGGCCCAGGAGTTGCGTTCGCTCGCCCTCCCTTTCGCTGACGGGGAAGTACCCAGTGACTCCGAACTTCGCATCGCTCAGGCCCAACTCGTTGGGTGGCTCGAAGGGTTGTTCCACGGCATTCAGGCCACGTTGTTCGCCCAGCAAATGGCGGCGCAAGCTCAGCTGCAACAAATGCGAGGCGGAGGCGACCAGCGTGGTCTGCCGCCGGGAATGATGCCGCCCGATGCTGGGTCCCCAGGCGCCCAAGGTCGCGTCGCGGGAGGCGGAACGTACCTCTGACGGTGAGTCCGACGGGCTTTCCCCCAGCAAAGGCCTCTCGTCGTTGCGTGACAGGGCACGCGGGGCAGTAGTTTCGTGAATTACACCGACGTGTTTTCCCTCCAACGACTCTGATGCCTTCCTCGTTCACCCATCTGCACCTGCACACCGAGTATTCGATGCTCGACGGTGCAGCGCGCATTGACGAGGTCATTACGGCCGCCCGCGCCGACGGACAGCCGGCGATCGGGATAACCGACCACGGGAACATGTACGGGGTGCTGGACTTCTACAAGGCAGCCAACAAGCTCGGCATCAAGCCGATCATCGGCACCGAGGCATACATGGCGGGGGAATCGCGCTCGGAGCGTCCGGTGCGACGCGGTCGACTCGACGACGGTGACCAGGGGGAGGGGGACAAGCTCTATTACCACCTGATCCTTCTTGCCGAATCGACCCAGGGATACCGCAACCTGATGAAGCTCTCGTCGCGGGCGTACCTCGAGGGGTACTACTACAAGCCACGCCTCGACTGGGAGCTTCTCGAGGAGCTCCACGAGGGGATCATTGCGACGACGGGATGTCTGGGCGGTCAGGTGCTGCAGGCCCTCTTGAAAGGCGACGAAAAGGGTGCCTTGGCGAAGGCGGCTCGTCTGCAAGACATCTTCGGGCGCGACAACTTGTTCGTCGAGATCCAAGATCACGGCATTGCCGCCCAACATGAAACGAACCCCCAGCTCATCGAGATTGCTCGAAAACTGAAAGCGCCGCTCCTGGCCACGAACGACAGTCACTACACGAATCGTGAAGACCATGTCGCCCACGACGCATTGCTATGTGTACAGACGGGTGCACTGATCAGTGATCCGAAGCGCTTCAAATTCGAAGGCGATCAGCACTATCTGAAATCGGCAGCCGAAATGCGGCACCTGTTCCGGCATTGGGAGTCGGCGTGCGATAACACGCTGTGGATCGCCGAACGAGCTCAGGTCGAAATCGAGTTCGGGCGAACAGAGTTGCCAGACTTCCCGCTTCCTCAGGGCTTCGACAACGACCGTGACTACCTGCGCCATCTGGTCTACAACGGCGCGCGAGAGCGGTATCACGAGATCACCGAGCAGATACGGGAACGTATCGATTTCGAGTTGGGCGTCATCGACAACATGGGCTTCAATGCCTACTTTCTCGTCGTCTGGGATCTCATCCGATTCGCCCGCGAAGAACGGATTCGGGTCGGCCCCGGACGAGGCAGCGCCGCAGGGTCGGCAGTGAGCTATTGCCTGCGAATAGTCGATCTGGACCCGATCCGCTACGACCTCTTGTTCGAACGATTCCTGAATCCGGGCCGTAAGCAGATGCCCGATATCGACATGGACTTCGACGATCGGTATCGGTCGCGCATGATCGAATACGCGTCGAAAAAGTACGGGTGGGATCACGTCGCCCAGATCGTCACGTTCTCGACCATCAAGGCGCGAGCGGCAGTCCGCGATGCGGCGCGCGTTCTCGGGTATCCGTACGGTCTGGGTGATCGAGTGGCGAAGGCCATGCCGCCCCTGGTCATGGGTCGCGATACGCCTTTGTATGCGTGCTTATCGCCGTACCCGAAGTACGAAGACGGATACAAGATGGCCGCCGACCTCCGCTCGATGTATGAGTCCGACCCCGATGTCCGGCAGGTGGTCGACGTTGCGAAAGGACTCGAGGGACTCCGACGACAAGACGGTATCCACGCCGCCGCCGTCGTGATCACACGGGAAGCGTTGACCGAATACCTGCCGATCCAGCGAAAGCCGGAACCGGGCGGAAGCATCCACGACGCGCCGATCGTGACACAGTACGAAATGCACGGCGTCGAAGAACTCGGGCTCCTGAAGATGGACTTCCTGGGCTTGCGCAACCTGAGCGTGATCGACCGTGCCCTGGAGCTGATCGAGCAGTCGACCGGCTTGCAACTGGATATCGACAACGTCGACCTCGAGGACACGAAGACCTACGAGATGCTCAAGCGTGGCGAGTCGATTGGGGTGTTCCAGCTCGAAGGTGGGCCGATGCGCGCCCTCATGCGTTCGCTCGAACCCACGGTGTTCGGTGACATTGCTGCACTCGTTGCCCTCTACCGTCCCGGCCCGATGGCGGCCAACATGCACAACGACTTCGCCGATGTGAAGAATGGACGAAAGCCCCTCACGTACTTCCATCCCGACGCCGAGGAGGTTCTGAAGGACACGTATGGCTTGATGATCTATCAAGAGTCGATGATGCGCGTTGCCCAGAAGTTCGCCGGGTACTCGCTCGAACAAGCCGACAACCTTCGCAAAGCGGCGGGCAAGAAGATTCGCGAGGTTATGGCGAAGGAGCGTCAGAGCTTCGAAGACGGGTGCGAACGTACGGGATACGGGCGAGCGCTCGGCAAGAAGATCTTCGACATCATCGAGCCATTCGCCGACTACGCCTTCAACAAGAGCCATAGCTACGGCTACGGTTTCATCAGCTACCAGACCGCCTACCTGAAAGCGAACTATCCGGCCGAGTACCTCGCCGCCCTTCTCACGAGTTCGCGCGACGACAAAGACAAAACGGCGGTGTATCTCGCTGAGGCCCGCAACTCCAATATCTCGGTGAGTGTTCCCGACGTGAATTCGTCGTTGAGCGACTTTGCCACGACCATTCGCGATGACAACCCACTCATCCTGTTCGGCATGGCGGCCGTGCGAAACGTTGGCGAAGGAATCGTTCGCCCGATCATCGCCGAGCGAGAAGCGAATGGTTCGTACACAGACTTTCTCGACTTTTGCTTCCGTGTCGAGCCGAGTGTCCTGAACAAGCGCGCGATCGAGTCGCTCATCAAAGGTGGTGGATTCGATTCGCTCGGTCACACCCGCCGATCCCTCATGGTGGTCCACGAAGAAATCGTCGACTTGGCCGTACAGGACTATCGAGACCGTAACAACCCACAGATTTCGATGTTCGACATGTTGTCGGCCTCCGATTCGGCGGCGGGGTCGGGGGCAATGGACGGGAGTCGACGGGCCGACGCTGAACGCAAGTTGGCGGCAATCTCGGCGTCTCCGGCCGGTGCGGAGTGGCCGAAGGAGGAACGTCTTCGTTTCGAGAAGGAGATGTTGGGCCTCTATGTGAGCGATCATCCGCTACTCGGGGCTCAAGCCGCGCTGCGCCGCGCCGCCGACTGTTCCATCCGTGAACTTCGCGAAGGTTCGCTCCCGAAGAGCGACGGGGGAGGGCGCGATGGCGCCCCCACGAAGACGGTCGGGGGTGTGATAACCGCGCTTACCAAGAAGTACACGAAGAAGGGTGAGCTGATGGCCGTGTTCACACTCGAAGATCTGGAGTCGGCCATCGAAGTGATGGTGTTCCCGAAAACGATGAGCGAGATCGGTTACATGATCACCGACGACGCCCTGGTGCTGATCCGGGCGCGCATCGATGATCGCGACGACCTCCCGAAGCTGATCGCCATGGACATCAAGCGCTTGGAGATCAACATCGACGGTGGCGGTCCGCCGATTCGAATCCAACTGCCCGAACGAGGCATCCGTCCGGAAATTCTCAACGAACTTCGCGAGATTCTTCGGACCTATCCTGGCGACTCAGAGGTGTTCATTCACTTTGGCCGTCAGGTCTTGCGTCTCTCGAATGAGTTCAATGTCGAAGCGTCGACGCGTCTGCTCTCCGAAATTCGGGTCCTCCTCGGACCCGATGCCGTCGTGGCGTGAATCGTTAGCAGTTTCGTCCTGTAAGCCGTAGTGCCTCGTCGACCGCTGGTTGCCAGGCTGTTGCGAACATCTCGCCGCCCGAGGGGGAAAAGTGAATCCCGTCCACGGTGTCCTTTGACGCCTGGAAACCTGTTTTGAGGAGCCGTTTCGCGGTGTCTCCATAGATCACCGTATCGTTCGGGGACGCGCTGCCGAGGGCCCGTGCGGCCGCGTTGACGTCGTTGTTCACGTTCGTCGACGTCGGGTCGTAGGTCGACGGTGGAATATCGCCGACCACGATGACCGCATCCGGGGCCAGGCCCTGAATCTTCTTGACGAGTGCCGTCAACTTTCCGGGAGCCTGGCTCACCCACGTGCCGCCACCCGCCATGTCGTTGGTGCCTATTGTCAGCAGGATGATCTCGGGCTTGGCAGCCGGAATCCATCGGTCGACGTTGTCGAACAGGTTGGACTTGCCCCCTTGGTCATCGACGCGATCGTCTGGACCGATGGTGAAGCCCCCGTGGCCTTCGCCGTCGACGTCGCCGCCGATGGCGGGTCCCCAGCTCACCGACCCGACGAAGTCGACGTCGACCTTCCGCTCGACGAGATTGCGGAAGAGCGGCCCACGATAGGAATCGGGAAACGCGGTCAGCGAATCGCCGAGGGGCATGATGCGGACTTTGGTACACGAACGCGATGCGTTCGTGGTTGCGGGCTCCGGCGCAACGGCAGCGTTCACGAGTACCGGCGGCTTGGGACGTGCGTTCTTCGTGATCTTCGTCGCCGCCAAGGAAAGGGTGTACGTCAGACTGAGCAACCCCAACGCCAGGACGGCACGTAGGACCCGACGGCGCACGACGCCAGATCGGGGGAAGAAGGTGGCCATCGAGCCAGGGTAACGGGCGTCATGGAGGGATTGCGCCGATGCCCCGGAAATTGATCCGAAAGACCTGTTGGCGCACGGACAGGGCCCATCCGACGTCGAGCACGTCGGGCACGTCGGGCACTTCGGGCACTTCGGGCACTTCGGGCACGTCGTTCACGTCGAGCACCTGGCGCCGCTGGCTCAAGTGGGGAGAACGAGGGGCCGAAGCACAAACCAGGCGATTCGCGACAGACTGTTACGGAGCCCCAACGATGATCAAGCACTCTGAGCACATGCGCCACGCAACATGACCGGGAAGTTTCTGTTTCTGTCCCTGATGATCGCAATCGTCGTCTTGCCGACACGGTTGTCAAAAGGGCGTGCCGCACATGGTCCGCGGCGAGCGGTCTCGTTCTACCTGATCGCATGTGTTGTGTACTACGGGTGCCTACGATTCGTCATTCCGAGAGTGTCATGACGACAGAGCGCTTCGTCGTGTCCGATGATGGTGCGGTGTTCTCCAGACACGCGACGCGAGACGCAAAGGTGCGCCGAGCCTCGAATCGAGAGCTCTTCTCAAAGTCGTCGAGTCGCGTCGTCATTCCCGCTCTGCTGTTCGTCACGCTGGTCGCGGCGGTGTTCGGTGGCCCCACGTTTCTGGTGGTTCCGACCGTCATCGTGGCACTGGGATGGGCGGCGTTTGCACTTTCACTCGAGATCGTCCTGCCGTCGGTCGCGTTTTTGCTTCTGGCGGTCAACAACCCGTCAGGCCAGCCTGCGGTAGGCAAGGTCGACTGGATCCTGAACCCCATCGGCAAGTTCCTCTACGAGAACCTTCCGCCCAAAGTCGCACTCGCCGACATCTTGATCGGCCTCCTAGTCTTTCGAGCCGCCACGATCCTCGTACTTTCCGACCGCGACGTCGGCGTGAACCGGCGACCGCCTCGTCCGTTTGCGCAGGCGTGTCTCTTTGGTGTGTTGGCGATCGTCGGTCTTGAGGTTTGGGGAATTCTGGTCAACGGCGGCAATTTGCAGCAGTCGCTGTGGCAACTCCGAGTCCCGCTCCTCGTGCCGGCGTTCGCGCTTGCGGTTTCTGTGGCCGCGACGGACATGGGAATTCGTCGGCTGCGATTTGCGCTCTTCGCTGCCGGACTCGTAAAGGTCGCCGAAGCTCTTTGGGTGACGTACGGCGCCGGTCTGCGGGCCGACACGAGCGGTGCCTATGTCACGACCCATTCCGACTCCGTCGTTTGGGTGACGTGCCTGTTTATCTTGCTGGCGACGTGGCTCGAAACCCGAAGCCGTCGAGACTTTCGGCTCATGCTCGTTCTTTCGCCGTTCTACCTCCATGCGATCCAGCTCAACAACCGACGCGTCGCATGGGTCGCGCTGATGGCCGGGGTGCTCTTCCTCGTTACAGTGGCCCATCGTCCAGTGAAGCGACAGCTCGGCAGGTACCTCTCCTTGACCTGGCCGTTGGTGGTTGTGTACGTGGTCGTCGGCTTCGCCTCGCAATCGACGTCGCCCATTTTTCTTCCGATCAACAAAATCGCCAGTGTTTCGACGAAAAAAGACGTGTCCACCGATACACGCGACATCGAGAACTTCAACCTGCTGGTGACGCTCAAGGACAAGCCAATTTTTGGGTACGGGTTTGGGCATCAGTACAACGAGTATGTCGTGGCCTACCAGATCAAGGACGTGTTCTCGCAGTACCGCTACCTGCCCCATAACAGCTTCCTGGGATTCTGGGCGTTCAACGGGTTGATCGGCCCGTCGGTGTACTTTTTGCTTCCGGTGGTCGCAGTCTTCTACGCGGTGAGTAGTCGGCGGCGAAGTATTCATCCGCAACGACGGGCGGCAGGGGCGTGGTCGGTGTGCATCGTCATTGCCTACCTGGTCCAAGCCTGGGCGGACTTGGGTATGCAGGACTGGGCGGCACTGATCTGCGTCGGAATCGCTTACGGGACATCCGGGGCGCTGGGGCGAGCACTGATCGACGAGAGTCGCCCCCGAACACGACACCGTCACCGCTTCGAGTACGTGGACCACGACACCGTTCCCCTCGCACTTCGCCAACCCGAGGATCCGGCGAGCGATCGCTACCCCAGTATGCGACCGGAACAATCGATCGCCGATGCACTCGTTCGCGAATCGCTGCCCCCTTCGGCAGAGCGACCGCTCAGCGCCGCTTCTCGTTGATTTTTCGCGCAGTTTCGGTCTCTTTTCGGTCGGTGACCGCGGAGAGCGAGTTTTCTGCTTGGGAGAGAGGTTCAGGCTCGGCTAAACTGGACGACGGGCCGGGGGGCCAGGAAGCGGAGCGAATGAGCCATATGGACGTCGAAACCAAAGATTGCACGGCCCTGTCGGATGCTGAGCTTACGGAGATGGGGGACCTTTCGGTACCTAGCCCCGCGGGTTTCGACATCGGTCTGCTTTCGAAGCAGCGCGATCTCTGGGTTCTGGTCACCCAAGTTCGCGAAGCCGGGAAATTGCAGGCGTTCGGGTTTTGCAGCCTTGAGCGGATCGGTGGCACGCCATCGCTGCTCATCGGCCTTGCCTCAGTGCGACGCAGCGCCAAGCGAGACACCGCCCTTCGCGTCATGATGTTTGATCAGCTCCGTCGATCCCTTCTGGCCTTTCCGGACGAAGACGTCCTTATCGGCACACGGATGATCGACCCGGCAGGATTTGCTGCGTTCAAAGGTCTTGAAGACATCGTTCCGCGCCCGGGGCACAAGCCCAGTGGCGAAGAACGAGCGTGGAGTCGACGACTGGCGAAGCGTTTCGGGGCCGAGCACCGAGTCGACGATCGTGCCTTCGTGATTCGTGGCGATGGGTCGCCGAGTGGATGCCTCGACTTCGAGGCCCTCAAGGCCGACTCCGTCAAAGACGACGTTCGCGAGTTCTTCTCCACGCTCGACACGGCCAACGGTGATGTCCTCGTGACCTTCGGGTGGGCGATGGCCGAGCACCTCGCAGCCCGAGTGGCCAGCGGGAAGTAGCCACAGACTTCTCGCAGGGCTTTCGAAAAACCTCCCTTCCGAGCCTCAGGGCTCGTCGTTAACCAGCCAATATGTGGTTGGCGGACGGTCGAAACGTAGGATTTTCATCGCCCTGCTAGGGCAGAAGTCCTGCCACGACCTTGGTGCAGTAGCCGTTCACCGGGCGGCTGATCGCGAGAAGAAGTCGTCGCGGTTCATACCGGATGATCTCTGCGAGCGGAAATGTCGCGTTTGGTTGTTCGGGTACCCAATCGAGACGCTCGAGCACCCGGAGATCTTCCAGCGGTAGATCGTGGATGGACCCGTTCCAGGCGAACTGGACACGAAGGCCGCGCGGTGTGTGGATCGCCCGAATCCGGCGGTCAACCTCGAGGATGGCAACCGATGGAGCGTTTGCTTCGCGCTCCCACCACGGCGTCGAGGGGCCGTAAAAGCCCAGGAGCGGACCCTTCTTGGGGTGCAGCAGCGGCTTGATCATTCGCTGGGCCCGCTTCGGGGCAATCGATCCGATCGGGAGGAGTTCTTGATCGAAGGCCACCAACTCAGGGTGCTCAGGGCGATCGAACGATGGTTGTGCGGTTGTGCCTCGAACCGCAGTGAAGACCTTCAGGAGCGGTCTCGAGACTGATTCGACCGTGCGTATCAGCGCACCAGAGTCCAGGTCGACGCCGATACAGCTTCTGCGACCGGACGCCAACACCATCAACTCAAGCACCGAGCCAGGTGTTGTGGTTCGGCAACGAACCAGTGTTTCCCCCATAACGCACATTGTGCCCGGTACCTGGAGAATTGTGGTGGATGCTAAGCGCGCATCGAGGATTCTCTTTACACTTATCTGTGAACGAACTTTCGGTGTGCTTAGTTCTTCGAGACGGGCGAGGGCCCAGGCTTGGGGGATGCTTTGCTCGTGGCTCGCTTTCCCACCTCGATGACCGTCTGAAGAAGGATCATGATGTCGAGCCGAATAGACCAGTTCTCGACGTAGAACAGGTCGCAGCGCTCGTAATCGGCGAAACTCGGGTCGTCTCGGGATTCGACCTGCCACAACCCCGTGATTCCGGGCTTTACGCGATGTCGTGTGAGAAGTCGATCGTTGAACGTGGCGACCTCCCGGGCAAGCGCGGGTCGTGGGCCGACAAGGCTCATCTCGCCGCGCAGCACGTTCCAAAGCTGTGGCAGCTCGTTGATGCTCGTCGCGTCCATCAGCTTCCCGATCTTCGTGAAACGGGGGTCATTCTCCATCTTGAACAGTGGACCACTGCGCTCGTTGAGCTTACGAATTTCGGCGAGCCGCGCCTCGGCATCGACGACCATGGTCCGCAGCTTCAGCATCGTGAACGTCTTGCCGTCGCGGCCGACGCGTTGTTGACGAAACAGCGCAGGACCGCCGTCCGTCATCTTCACGGCAAGCGCAAAAGCGGCCATGATCGGTGCGGCGATGATCAGCGCACAGGTCGCCACGATAAGGTCAAGGACCCGCTTTACACGGGCTTGCCAGCCCGACAGCTGAACCTGTTCGAGATAGAACGCCGCTTCTCGACCGATGGGATTGGCGCGCAGGCGGCTCGAGTCGACGCCGAGAAGACCGCCCGACACCTGCACGTGGATGTCGGCGTCGAGGAGCGACCGGACAACATGGTTGAGCTCGCGAAACGACAGCGATGACGCACCGATGATGACGCCGCTGACCCCATGCTCGCGCGCAATCGCCGGCGCGTCGCCAGCGGCACCCAGATAGGGGACGCTGAAGTGGCGGTCCTCGACCTCGTGAGCCCGACCGACGATTCCTACGACGCGGTAGCCGAGTTCTGGTTCGTCGGCGAGCATCTTGTGAAGCTCGTAGCCCTCATCGCCGGTGCCGATCAACAGCACGGATCGGGTGAATCGCCCGTCTCGACGGGCCCGACGAAGCAGGGCCCGATAGGTCATCCGGCCCAGGAAGATGAACAACACCGCAAGCGCCTGGGTCCACAAGACCCGCCCCAGCGACAAGTTGCTGGCACCCAGGCGGTCGGCGATGAGCCAGCCGCCGATACCACTCGTAGCACCGGCTCGGACGATGCCAGCCGTTTCAACGGCTCGCACCGAACACATTCGTGCGCGATACAGCTTGCCCGTGACCAACAATGCGAGCGTGAGCGCGAGCATGACGGGTACGAACCCGAATCGCTGCATCGAAAACCAGCTCTGGCCACTCGCGGACGATCCCGTGAGCGTGGTCAGGCACCAGGCCAAGGTGACGCCAAGAACGTCCCCGGCGACGAGTGCGGCCCGAAGGCGACGGCTGCCGGCCCGTGGAGCCTCACGCGTTTCCGCGATGAGGTTCACCGGATTCAACCCCGCAAGTTCATCGAGGGTTGAGTTCGATTGGTCATCGATGCGGGGGGAAGTCCCAAGGAACAAGAGTTCGGGGTCGTCAGTAGAATCGATATCCAACTGGTCAACATCTTGTCGATTCACTGCACTTCCCACTGCATGCCTTTCAAAAGCTCTCCACGTCAGAGCGACCTCGAGCGGCCGGACAAAGCGCTCGATATCTGACTTCGGCTCTCGTCGGTTGGGCCTTGAGACGAAACAACTCAGCACTTCAGATGATCCCGATCGATGCTAGTTGTTGGACCTGTGCGGCACCACCGGGGGTTCGCAACGTGGCGTGGCATGTCGCTCGTGCCTTGGACCGTCTTCTTCAGTTCCTACGTGAACAGACCGAAAGAACTACCCGACGCCAGTAGATTGGCGTCGGCCGAATTCATCTTCGAATGCTTCGCGTTCGTGCCACACCTTGTGAAACCTATGAAACCGTCGAACCTTCTCCCGTTGCTCGAATCGAGATTGTCCATGTCGACGTCGACGTCGGCGTCGACTGGGCAGCGCGCACGGTGTCGAGCTTGACAAGAGTGACGCTGTTGACGACCGTGCGCACAGAGCTGAACAGCGCGAAGCGCAAACTGGGCAGAGATGGCGGGCTCTCGCTTTCCACCCTGCGAAAAGCCCGAGCATATGTGTCAGGTTTGATCAAGGCGCGGGTCCTCCTCGCACGAGTCGGCGGGCGCGGACACGGCGTCCGAGTGAACGGTCGTCTCGTCCTGCGCAACGACGGCCGCATGACGATCGGCCGCGACACTGTTCTGCGAGGTATCCCGACCGCGGTCGAACTGGCGACGGGCCCGAACGGATCCCTCGAAATCGGGACCGGGGCGATCATCAACAGTGGGGCCAGCATCTGTGCCTACGGCGACATGGTGATCGGAGCCCGGGCGTTGATCGGTCCTCACGTGATGATCAACGACACGTCATTTCACGATCTCTACGATCGCAGCGTGGTTCCCGACGCGATCAACGTAGTGATCGAGGACGATGTTTGGATCGGGGCGAAAGCGTCGATTTTGCCCGGGGTGAGGATCGGACGTGGCGCCGTCGTTTCGGCCCACTCCCTCGTGAACCGCGACGTCGAGCCGTTCACGATCGTCAGCGGCGTACCGGCCGCTCAGATCGCCAAACTCAACCCGAAGAAGTTCGTTTCACCGACCTCCCCAGCGAAGACCGGCGATCGATGAACACGTCTCCGGCGAACGCCGATGTGGATCGAAACTTCGAACGGGTGGTTCGGATCGGCCCCGAACCGAGCGGCGCGGTGAGCGTGAGCGTCGTGATCGCGACCTTCAATCGGCCCGACGGTCTCTCTGGTGTGCTTCGTGATCTGACACGACAAACGATCACCGCGCCATTTGAGGTGCTCGTCGTCGACGACGGCGGCGACGTTCCGGTTGCCGATGCCCTCGATGAGTCGTACCCCTTTGCGCTCCTGTGCATCCGTCGGAAAAACGGTGGCCCCGGCCAAGCCCGTCACAGCGGAATTCAGCATGCCGTTGGTGAGATCGTCGTAATCGTCGACGACGACATGCACCTTCCAAGCGAGTTCCTCGACGCCCACCTCGCCTGTTACGCGCAGGGTGCCGACGTCGTCCTCGGCCACATCAAATCGCCCGCCGACCCGACGTTGCCGTTGTTCGAACGCTTCCATACTCAGGCGCTCGAGCGCTTCGTTGAGGAATACGAGCGCGGTGAGTCGAAGCCGGAAGGAATTCGTCTGTGTACGGGCAACGTCTCATTTCGTAAGTCCGCATACGATGCCGTCGGGGGATTTGACCTGTCGTTGAAACGCTGTGAAGACCGCGACCTGGGTTTGCGATTTGAGGTCAAAGGGTACACATTTGCCTTCGCCCCAGAGGCTTGGTCGCAGCACCAGAGCGATCACGAGGACGTCTCCGTGTGGCGTCGACGGAGTCGGCTCTTCGGAGAACTCGACACGAAGATCTCCTGGAAGCACCCACTCCACCTCAGCGCGAGCCCGTGGTCGTTCTTTCCAAAACTGCCCCGGGTCGTCCATCCGATCCTGTTCGGGGCGGCGTGTGCACCTCGCGTCGGATCGGCAGTGGGTGCGTGGAGTTACCGACTCGGGGTCCGGGTCGAACGAGCAGGTCGCGCCAAGCTCGCAATGACCTTTGCATCGTTGTGCTACGCCCTGGAGTACTTCGCCGGAGTCGGAACGGCGTTTGGTCGGCCTCGGTCGCGGAAGGTCTTTGCGTCGTGGCGCGCGTTTTCGAACCTGGGCTCGCCATGACGTCGTGGGAGGTGTTTCGATCGGCGGTCCGCGCTGACCACGCCGCCATGCGCGCCGGGCGCGAGAAGTATCAAACCGAGGGGACGTCCGCTCGCTCGGCGGGGCTGATCGGTGACGGGATTCAGAAAATCGGCTTTCAGATGATGGTTGCGTACCGTGTGATGCGCTTCGTCCGCGACCGAAAGATTCCGTTTCTCCCGCAGGTGATCTCCCGGCTCATTCGTCATCTCTACGGGGCAGAAATACATTGGGACGCCACCATCGAACCCGGAGTCTCCATCGTTCATGGCTCCGGGCTCGTCCTCAGCCACGGATCGATTGTCGGAACGGGTTGCATCCTCTTTCAGGGCGTTACGCTCGGTGAATCAATCGACGCCTTCAGCCGACAGGTCGGTGCGCCGAAGCTTGAACCCAACGTTCACGTTGGCCCGGGAGCGGTCCTTCTCGGGCCGATCGTCGTGGGCGCCGGAACGAAGATCATGGCAAACGTGGTGCTGGACCGATCGGTTCCAGCCGGATCGGTCGTTCGGTGCAGTCCGGTGACCGTGGACGCACGAAGAACCGAAAGCAGCGCCGATGACGAAAGGGGAGACGATGGCGACAAGTGAGGTCGACGGTGCGATTCACCAAAGCGCCGGACCGAGCGCGAACGTCTCGAAACGGACTGATCGAGCGACTCCTGTTGCCAGTGTGCGTCCCACAACGACATTCGAACGGGTTCCGTTCGGTCGCATCTATGCCCATGCCGTGCGTCAGGAACAGGCGATAGCTCGGATCTTCGAACAGGTCGCCTCGGGTTTCGGTGGCTTTGTGGTCACCCCGAACGTCGACCACATCTGTATTGCAGAAACAGACCCCGAGTTGCGAGCCGCTTACAAAGAGGCGTTCTTGAGCCTGCCCGATGGGCAGCCCCTGCTGTGGATGGCGCGGGCCATGGGTTGTGCGCTCCCCGAGAAGGTTTCCGGATCGGACATCATCACCCCGTTGCTCGTCGAGGCCGGACAGCAGGGAAAAACCGTGTTCTTCCTCGGCTCGACCGAGGCTTCGTGTGTCGAGGCCGCTCGACGTCTGAGCACGTCGATTCCCCGCCTCCGAATCGTCGGCTGGGACAGTCCGGACTTCGACCCCTACGGGGAGAATCACGAGCAGTTGTTTTGGGGATTCGAGCGAATCCGAAACGCGAAACCCGACCTCGTCCTCTTCGCGTTCGGGAACCCGAAACAGGAATACGCAATGTGGCGCTACCAGGAGCAGTACTACCCGGCCGTCGGGCTCGGCGTTGGAGCGTCCATCGACTTCTTGGCGGGCAAGGTCGAACGCGCACCCCAGTGGA
Organism: Acidimicrobiia bacterium; assembly: GCA_031418035.1. Classification (GTDB taxonomy): domain Bacteria; phylum Actinomycetota; class Acidimicrobiia; order Acidimicrobiales; family JANYDT01; genus JANOYY01. The sequence goes on along the minus strand of JANOWU010000287.1, from coordinate 13,732 downwards.
TGAGCCGGATCGGCATGGAATGGTTGTTCCGCCTCACCCAAGAACCCGGCCGATTGTGGCGACGTTATCTCGTCCGCGACCGGGCGATACTCGGGATTTTCCTGCGGACCCGACGCCAGGTTCGATCGCGACATGACCGCCTTAGGTAGCGCCGAAGACAACGACGAACTGAAGGCTTCGCTGTTGGCTGGTTCGGCTGAAGAACCGTTGGGTGCCACCAATGCGTCCGACGCGGCGCAGGCATTCCGCAACGCCGGAAGTCTTGGGTCCTCGTTGTTCGTAACCGCCTGCCTCGGGCTCGTGGTGCAGTTCCTGTACCAAGACCTCCTCGGAACGGCGAAAGCCGGACGGGTCGCAGCGGCGGAATCTCTCTCGATTCTCGCGCTCGGTCTTCTCAGCTTCGGCGTGGACACCTATGCGCGCAAAGAAGTTGCGCTCGAACAACGAAGCGCAAAAACATTCGTCTCCGGAGTAGTCGTCTTGCGGGGCGTGTGTACCGCCGTGGTCGTGGCGATCATCGCCGTTGTTCTTGCGATGTTCGGGCGACCCGCTGGAGTCATTGTTCTCTTTGTCCTGTTCGGGGCCTCGCGTTTTCTCGTTCAGTCGAACGAGCTCCTTCTTGCGTGCTTGCAAGCGATCGGCAAGGTGTCCGGTGTCGCTCGAATCAACGTTGCGGCCAAGATCATCTGGGCCTTCCTGGTACTCGTGGGCGTGTCACGTGTTGGGCCGGTGGCCGTTCCCGCTGGATGGGTTGTTGCAGAGAGCGTTCGCTGTGTGTTGCTTGCTGTCCGTGCTCACCGCCATCTCGGTGTACTAGCGGCACCGGTAAAGCGAAGCACGCATATGGTTCTTCGAGCCAGCTTCCCGTTCACCGCCGGAGCGATCGTTTCGAACTGGTCGACGTACTTCGATGTCACGCTGATTTCGTTTTGGTTCAATGACGTCGAAGTCGGCCTGTACCGCTACGCGCAGAACATCGCAGGCCTCTCGTTCCTGGCGGGTACGGTGCTGCCCTGGGTCCTCATGCCACTGGCGTCGCGCGCCCGTGAACGTTCCCTCGAGGACTTCACCGTCGTGGTGCGTCGTGGCTTGCAGATCGTGATGACGATCGCCATCCCGGGAGCACTGCTCCTGTCGCTGAACGCTGACACCATCGTTTCGACGCTGGGCGCAGAGTGGGCCCGCGCAATCCCGGCATTGCGAATTCTGTCCTTCACCCTTCTCGCAACGTACGTGATCATGGCAACGATGACCTATCTCGTCGTCGAGGGGCGTGCCTGGCTGACGGTGCGTATCGGACTCTACGGGGTCATCATCGACATCGTGTTGAACATCGCGCTCCTGCATTGGGGACGACGCCGATTTGGTGTGGGCGGGGCGGGAACGACCGCTGCGGCGATAGCGGTGTTCGCAGAGTTGATCGTGGCCGGGCTCTGCCTGCGTTCGCTCGGGCGAAGCGCGTGGGATAAACGGTCGGTCTCGGCGCTTCTTCGTGTCGTCGGATGCGGAATCGTGGTGGTCGGCGTCGATCGCGTTCTCGCAGGAAAAGGCTTCAGTTGGCCACGGTTGGCTACCGATGCAGTGGTGTACGTGTGTCTTCTCGCGCTGAGCGGAGCCGTAAAATTGAACGAACTGAAGGAAATTTCGATGAAGCAGGCACCGACATGAGCCAGACCCCCAGCGAGTACGGCACCGACGGCGGCGAACTCTTCGACATCGGCCAGGGAAAGCTGTGGCTTGGCTTCGTTCTCCGCTCGATCCGTCGCCACCTTCGACTGTTCCTGGCCACGTTTCTCACCCTCGCACTCTTGGGAATTCTCCTGACGTTGTCGGGGTCGAAGCAGTACTTCGCCGCAGCCAAGTTGCTGGCTGCGAAACGCGACTCGACGATCGGGACCATCACCAACCCGAACAACGGTGGCTCGGATCCAACGAACGAAACTCCCGCGCAGACCGCAGAACAGGTGCTGAAGTCCGACGCCAGCCTGATCCGACTGGTCGAAGATCTCAAGCTTGTCGAACGGGCAAACGTCGGCGAACCTGCCCTCGGTAAGACGAAGCGCAAGCTCTTCGAGGCGATCTTTTCCAAACCGGATCCGATCCAACAAAAACGTGACATGGTCGGAAAACTTCGCGGAGCTCTGTCGGTTTCTACAAGCGACCGCGAGAGCATCAAGAAGACCGTCGACATCAGCCTGATCTGGCAGGACCCATTGATCGCCAAACAGATCATCGATGCCGCGGGTGCCAACTTCATCAAGGACCGCCAGGACAACGAGATCGAACTGATCACGAAGGCGCGCGACATTGCCGCGGAGCAATTGAAACGGGAGCAGGACAAAGTTGCGGCCCTACGCGACGAACTCGGGATTCCCGAGTTCGATGAACGCCCGGTTCCGGAATCTTCGCCGCTGAAGGGTGCCCTCGCCCGCGTCGATGACTACAGCCAACGCGTGCTCGATGCCGATACCCAGCTCAAGGCAGCCGCAGCTTCGTTCCCGTCGCGTTTCGGGGTGACAACGCCCGCCCAGCTTCCGGTAGCACCGCTCAACGGCGGCCTTTCGTCGCTGCTGATTCCCATTTTGGCCGGTGCCATCGTCGGAGCATTCGTGACGACCTTGGCGGATGTCCTGCGGGGACGCGTCGTGGAACCATGGCAGGTCACCCGAAGCACGGGGCTTCCCCTGTTGTCGGACCTCAAGAACTAGCTGTTTCGGGACGGCGATCACGCCGACCGCACACTGACAGGCGATCGAACGGACGGTTCGACAACTGCCTGAACCCTACGATGTTCACCGCCGTGCGTACCGTTGAAAGGAGACCGCAATGATTCGACGTGTGTCGACCGCGTTCGATCTGATTTCAACGGCGCTTGCGGTTCCGGCGGGGTTGGCTGGCTCCTACCTTGGGTTGCTCTCCGTTCTCGCGTCGTCACCCAAACCTCGGCCGGGTGACACTTCGCTTCGGTTCACCTTCGTCGTCCCGGCTCACAACGAGTCGCTTTCGATCGCCCACACCGTCCATAGCCTGGCCGGAGTCGACTATCCCTGTGATCAGATGCGAATCCTCGTCGTGGCCGACAACTGCACCGACGACACCGCCGACGTGGCGCGTGGCGCCGGTGCCGACGTGCTGGTGCGCACGAATCAGGCTCAGCGGGGCAAGGGCTACGCACTCGCGTTGGCCTTTGCGCAACTGCTCGATCCCGGCCCAGATGCTGCCTTGCCCGACGCAGTCGTTGGCGTCGACGCAGTCGTTGTCGTCGACGCCGACACAGTCGTCTCGTCGAACATCTTGCAGGCCTTTGCCGCTGCGCTCCGTGACGGCGAGCAGGTGCTCCAGGCCACCTACCGGGTAGCGAATCACGACGCCACGTGGCGAACGTCGCTCATGGCCGTCGCATTCACCTGTATTCATGACGTCCGATCGATCGGACGCGAACGTCTTGGCTTGTCCACCGGTCTTCGTGGGAACGGAATGTGCTTCTCCATGGAGGCTCTGCGCCTGGTTCCCCATCACGCGGCGTCGCTGGTAGAGGACGTGGAGCATGGCCTTGATCTTGCAAACGCTGGCATTCGTGTGGCCTTTGTCCATGAAGCGACCGTCGAGGCCGAGATGCCCGAACGAGCGGAGGAATCGGCGAGCCAGCGCGATCGGTGGGAACGGGGGAGATCGAAACTGAAACGAGAGCGGCTCCCCGGTCTCGTTCGCAAGGCGGTCGCGCAACGAGACCCAGTGCTGGCTGACCTCGCCGTTGACCTTGCCATTGCGCCCCTGGCCCGCCTCTCCATGTTTCTTGGCGTCGGACTCCTAACCAGCGCCATCGGCCGCGTGTGGATCGGCCGCTGGCCCAGAGCGCTGTGGCCGACGCTGGCGGGGCTCCTCGGACTGGTCGGCCATGTCGGCGTCGGGTGGCAAAAGTCCGGTACGGGGATAGCGGGCGTCCGAGCGTTGTTCCATGTCCCCGGCTACATACTCTGGAAGTTGCGGCTCCGCCCGAACGGATCGTCGGGCGCGGAAAAAGGTCTTGTGAAGTCCTCGCCGGATGCCGAAGAGTGGGTGCGGACCAAAAGAAACTCCGAACTCGCATCAACGCAACGCACCGATCGGTAGACACCGATCCCATTCTCGAAGAAACGAACCCGATGTCAGAAACCTCCACCGAACAGCCAGCGCCCGAAGCGTCTTTTGGGCCTCGTGAATGGATCCTGCAGCCAGGTCAGTTCAGCCAGATGCCGGACCGTTCCTACCAACAGCTCTGGTTCGAGCTGCGGACCTGGTCATGGAAGTCGCTCGCCGTGGTTCCCACGGTTCGAGGGTTCAGCGAACTCGACGTCGCAGAGAAGCTGGTCGTGGTCGGCGTCGCAAATACGAACCGGCGGATGTCGCTCATCTCTGCCGAGGGGGCAACGGTGTCGGATACCGACCGCGTCATCGCCATGATCCGGGCGGCCGAAGCCCGCGGAGATCGCGTAATCGTCGGGACCGACTCGATCATCGACAATCCGTCTGCTGCGCCCATTATTCGAGCCGTGAACGGGACGATTCTGAGCGTCCGCCTCGGCACCACCGAGAAGGTTGATGTCGAACGCAGTATCGCGGCGGTCAACCGCAATCGCGTTATTGGGCTCGTCACGCGGAGCTGATCCGGTCTCGAGAACGACGCATATGAAGGTACCCTCTCGACGATATTGGCGGCTGGCGGCAACAGTTTGTACTGCGACGGCGGTCCTTGCGGCGTGTGGTTCGGCAACGAAAGATCCCTACGCGGATTCGCTGCCGACGACAACTGTGCCCGTAACGATCGTCACCTCGGTCGATTCGGTCAACTCGTTCGACTCGGTCGACTCGGTGTCGACTTCCGAGGTTGGGCAAACGCCAGACTCCGCCCCCGAGACCCCCGTACGGGTCGTCCAGGTCATCTACCGGCGTGGGATGCAAAGCGGGTGGAAGGACCTTGGGTGGGACCCTTCTCGGAAGACCAAGAATGGTCCGGCGCGAATTGACCTGGGCAACGGGGGCGGGTGGCTCATCGAAGGAACCCCGCCTGCCTCGGCCACGGGTTTGGAATTCCGTTTTCGAACGCCCCGAGACCTGGGGCCGGTCATTCGCATCATTCTCGGCTCCGAAGAGGCCGAGAACATCGGTCGGGAGCTTCGACTCAACAAGGTGCAAGCTGACGCCGACGGGTGGGTGAAGGTCCGCATTCCGCTGTCGCAGCTGAACCCAAAGGGGGCAGCGTTCACGCAGGTGCGCTTTGCTCCCGTCCGACGGTTGCGTTCACCGGCCACGATCGAAATCGATGACTTCGTTCTCACGGTGGGCGGATCGATGGTCCGCTACGGATCAAGTGCCGGGTCGAGGTCTCCCGCGCCGACCACGATTGCTCGTCCCGTCCAGGGTGATGACGCGCCCGTGAGCGGGATCAAGTCCGGGCTTCGGATTCCGGCGACGGAAAACATCGCCGTCGATTGCAAAGCCCAAGAGAAGCCCATAAGTCAACTTATCTATGGCATCAGTTGGATGGGTGCGGGGAACCAGCCCGAAGAGCCCTGGGATCTCTTCGCAGGTGCGAATCGTTGGGGTGGGAATCCCACGAGCCGTTTCAACTGGGAAAACGGCAACGCGTGGAACACCGCGAACGACTACTTCTATCGCAACGTGCGCGTTCGTGACCGAGCACCGAATGCGATGGAGAACTTCCTCAGTTCGAACGAGAAGCACTCGGTCCCGAGCGCGGTCAGTGTGCCGACGCTGGGATGGGTTGCAAAAGATACTGACGCGTATGCGTTTCCGGTCTCGGAGTTCGGGGCGCAGGCGCAGATTGATCCCAGCACACCCAACGCCGGGAACGGCGTGGGAAAGGACGGGCGGCCGATCTTCCCGGGTACACCGAAGCGCACGAGTGTGATCTCGACGCCCGCGTCGATCAACAAATGGGTGCAGACCCAACTCAAGGATCGCGTGACCATGTACTTTCTGGACAACGAGCCAGACCTGTGGAACTCGACACATCGAGACGTCCGTCCGCAGCCGCTTGGATACGACGAGTTGTTGCAGAACACGATCGACTATGCGACCGCGATCCGAGCGGCTGACCCCGATGCCGTCATCGCCGGGCCGTCATCGTGGGGGTGGCCGGGGTATTTCTTCTCGGCGGTCGACGCTGCAGCGGGTTTCGATAAAGCCCCGGACCGCAAGACCCACGACGGAATGGCGTTTCTTCCCTGGTACCTAAAAGCAATGCGTACATATGAAACTCGAAACAAGGTGAAGTTGCTGAACCTTCTCGACGTTCATTTCTACCCGGCGGCCGACGGTCTGTACGCGCCAGGAGTCGAAAACGACGATCCGGAGATCGCCGCGAAACGCCTTCGTTCCACGCGGGCCCTTTGGGATCCGTCCTATGTCGATGAGTCCTGGGTGGGTGAGGCCGTCTACCTCATCCCGCGTTTACGCGGTTGGATCGATCAGTACGCTCCCGGGCTCGGCATATCGATCGGTGAGTGGAACTTCGGCGGCGAAACGCACATGAGCGGAGGACTGGCGGTTGCCGAAGCATTGGGTCGTTTCGGGAAGGAAGGGGTGACGTCGGCCTACTACTGGACGGCCCCACCGAAGAACTCGCCGGCCTTTTGGGGATTTCGCGCCTTTCGCAACTATGACGGAAAGGGCTCCAACTTCAACAACATCAGCATCGGTTCAGCCGGCACGCCACGCTCGACCATAACGTCATTCGCGTCGCGTAACGAGAGCGGAACGCAGATCACGATGGTCGTGCTCAACAACTCGCCGTCGACGCCGGAGGTTGCCAAGATGACGTTCCTCAACTGCCTTCGACTGGAGTCGTACAAGGCATATACCTACTCGGGTGGCCCCGACGGATTCCGTGCTGGTGCTGATCTCGGTGCCATCAATGATTCGGCAACGCTCCGTTTGCCTCAGTATTCGATTACCGTTCTTCGGGCCAGACTTCGATGAGTTGGCTCCGCAAAGCCACGACCGGAAAGGGTCTCCCATGTCCTTGGAATCGCTGATCGCTGACGTCCTCGCTGTTGACGAAGCCAGTTTGACCGACCAGTCAGGACGAGGAACCGTTACCGAATGGGACAGCGTTGCCCAGCTCAACGTTCTCTCGGCGATCGAGGAAACCTATGACGTGATTTTTTCCTCTGTTGAGATGCGAGAGTTGAATTCCGTTGGGGCAATTCGATCAGCGTTGAAAGCGAAGGAGATCGACGGGTGAGCCTTCTGGCTCGACGCCTGGCCTGGCAAAAGCTCGAACGCACGCCGGGTCGCGCAATAAATATGCGCGCGTATCTTTTGGCGACGTTCACCGCGAATCCCTTAGCGCCGTACCTTGGGTCGTCGCTCGTGGACTCGGGCTTCGATCCATCCGTAGACGTAGGACCGTTCGACCAGATCCAGCAGGCGATGCTCTTCGGTTCGATGCACGACGAAGCCGACGTCGTCGTCGTATGGGCACGTCTCGAGGAACTCTGGAGCGGAGGGCCGTGGCCGTTGGTGGAGGGTGACGCCGCCGCAGGTATCGATGCCCTCGTTCAGATCGGCGAAACGTGCGTGAGTTGGGCGAGCGAGCACGGCGTGACCGTCGTGGTAGTGCTGCCGGTGCTGCCCGACTATGTGCCACTCGGGCTGGGCGACGCCGCAAACCGCTTTGGCGTGCGGGCGATGGCCAGTACCGCTCGCGAGGCTCTTCGACTCACGGTTGCCAACCGGCCGGGTGTGCTCGTGTTCGACGCAGAAGCCGTGGTTCGCGAGCTGGGCAGCAAGAACGTGCTCGATGCTCGCCGTATGGCCGCTGCCACGATTCCGTACACGGAAGAGCTCTTCTCACATGTCGCCGCGGGCATTGCCCGGCTTGTCGAGCTCGATCGCTCGGGCGCGAAGAAGGTTGCGGTCGTCGACGCCGACAACACCCTGTGGGGTGGAATTGTCGGCGAAGAAGGCGCCGACGGCGTTGACCTCGCCGAGCAGGGCCCGGGTATGTCGTATCGGGCGTTCCAGCGCTACCTTCTGGATCTGAGGAGAGCGGGCACGATCATTGCGGTCGCGAGCAAGAACAACGAGGCCGACGCTCTCGAGGTGTTCTCGCGTCGTGAGATGCTCCTTTCCGTCGACGATCTCGCGGCATGGCGGATCAACTGGTCGCCGAAGTCGTCCAACATTGCGGAGATGGCGGACGAGTTGAATTTGGGTACGTCTTCGATGGTGTTTATCGATGACTCGGCAATGGAACGCGCCGAAGTCGGAGCCAACGTCGAAGGGATCACGGTTCTTGAAATGCCGGAAGATCCGGCCGGATGGTTCGAGGCGATCGGGCGGTCGGGGGCACTCGATCGCTTGCCACCAACGGACTCCGACCTCGCCCGGGCCGAGTCATACGCTCAGGAAACGCAACGTGTTCACGCGCGGCACGCAACAGACCTTGGTTCGTTTCTGGAGTCGCTCCACCTTTGCGTGGCAGTGTTCGAACCGCGCCCCAACGATCTTTCTCGATTGGCCCAACTGGTCGCAAAGACGAATCAATTCACGCTGGGGGGTTATCGCCACACAGAGGCCGAGATCGTTGCGATGGCGAGCCGAAACGATGTGGCGCTTCGCTTGGTCCATGCGAAGGACGACTTCGGTGACTACGGTATAATCGGCGCGCTTATTATAAGCGAACGTAATTCTCACGAATCTGTGCTGGATGCGTTTGTACTTTCGTGTCGAGCCATGGGCCGCGGCGTCGAAGACGCGATGATGGCTGCGGCGACGACGATCGCGAATCACAACCTGTGCGTCCAACTCGTCGAGACAGCGAAGAACCGGCCGATGCGTGCCTGGATACGTGGCTTGGGAGTTGAACCGGGGGAGTTCGTCCGGGTCGGGGCATGTTCGTGGCCGCCACACGTGCTCCGCGTCGATGCCATCGACTGATCGTGCCGTTCTCGGCCCTTCGTTGCTCGCACGAAGTGCACCCGCAAAATGGACTGCCGCTGCGTTCGCGGTCCTGGGTTTCCTGGAGCTGTTTCGCATCGGACGATGGAGCCTGTGGGCCGACGAGGCGTTTTCGATTTCGACGTCGGACCGATCGTGGGAGTCGCTTGCCAAGTTGACCTACCGGTCGGAGGCGACCGGCTCGCTCTACGCCATCGTGCTTCGCCTGTGGCTGCACATCGGCCGGTCTGAGGCATGGCTGCGCAGTTTTTCGACCGTTTGCGTACTTTTGTGCGTCCCTCTGCTCTATGGAATCGGACGCCGCCTGTTCGACGATTGGACAGGTTTCGTCGCAGTGCTTCTGTTCGTACTGAACGGTTCGGTACTGCGGTACGGACAGCACATCAGGTTCTACGCGTTTCTCCTTCTTCTGTCGCTCGCGGTCACGTATTGTTTCGTTCGCGAAACGCAGGAGGACGGGTGGGTCGCGCTTCGGTGGCGCGTTGGTTGGAGTGTCGGGGCCGTGCTCATGGTTGCCACTCACCTCCTGACCGCTCCATTGGTCGGCGCGCTTATTGTTTCGAAACTCTTTCTGCCCAGCGAGCGTCGGCGATTCCTGCGATGCATCGTCGCAGCGACACCTGCTGGCGTGACCGCCGCCGTTGCTGCTGCACTTCTCGTGAAGCAGCGTGACGAGGGCCGATCCCTCACAACGTTTCGCCCGCTTGGCACCGCATCCGACATTGTTCAGACCGTTTCCGGTAGCGGAGGGCGTCTCGGGGCACTCCTGCTGTGTGGCTCGACGCTCGTGCTCGCCGTTCACAACCGACGTCTCGTGATGAGTAGGGCCCACCGTTTCGGGGCTGTCCTGGTTGTGGGCTGTGTCGTGCTCCCCACCACGGTTCTCTATGCAGTGTCAGCGGTTCGGCCAACGCTCGTCGGGAGTTGTGCGCTCTACAGCACCCCTTACCTTTGCCTGGGCCTCGGATGGCTGCTCAGCGACCTTGCGGTGAGGAAACCCCGTAGTACGTTCCAACGGCTGCTCGTGGCGATCAGCATTGTCGGCCTTGTGGGCGGTGCCCTCCTCGGGGTTGCGCGATGGGCACGTGGTGTCGAGGTGGCGGATTGGCGAACGCTCGCTCACGAGGTGTTTCGCCACGCCGAGAAAGGCGACGGCATCGTGTTCGCCAACGACTCGACACGTCTGTACTTCGAGTACTACCGACCCGCCGCCGCGCTCGGGCCAGTTCCGTTGTTTCCGATCGATCCCTGGGGCGGGTTCGAAACGGGTGATCAACGGCACGAGCCCTTTCCCGCCGCGGCGATCGAGACGGCCCGAGACACTCGTCCCCGGCTGTGGGTGGTTGTGGAATCGGGGCTCGTGTCCGGTTCATTTCCGGGGCTGAGTTCGCTCGCCGGAGCCACCGTCGTTCGGGAACGCACGACATCGGCCGGTCTGGTTCGCCTTTATGATTTGGCACATGCCACCGATCCGACACAACCCTAGGTATGGGAATTCCCATTAAGACGCGCCGGGCGTAAGTCGATGTGGCTGATATGACTCTGTCGCATGTGATCGTCGACCCCGCTGGGGAGTCGGACGAATCGGGTGTCCACGATGACGCCGTTGCGACGGATGGAACGGTTGATACGCCGACGGGGGAGGGAACGGAGCCCCTCTCGTCGCTGCACATTCCACACTTCGGTGTGCTGCACTTCGACGAGTCGGTAGCTGGCCTTTCGCTGGCCGACGTGTCGGTGGTCCTAGTCGGTGACTATCCGGTCGCGGTTCCCATTCCTCGTTCGCTTGCCAAGACCTGTGGTTTCGTCGTTCTCGACGTCGACGACGACGTTCTGCGTTCGATCGGGGTCGTCGACGATGACGTGGTTCCGGAGGAAATCCCGACTCTCCCGATACTTCCGACCGAGGAACGAACACGCAAACAGCGCCTGCATGCGCTCTATCCCGGGGTCGTCGGCGAAACGTCCGCACCACCACGGAGCGCGTCGGAAGTTCAGGGCGACATTAATTCCGCCGACTTGAGCGCCACACCGCAGCACCCCGTCGAACTCGCCCCGGTTGCTCTGGCCTTTCATCGCGGGTATCCCGCGTCGGCCGACGAGCCGTCCGAACCTGCGGAGCAACTCTTCGACAAGCTGGCCCAACGAAGTCCCGAGCTCGCGCCGGCGTCGCAGCCGTTGTCCGTCCACCCCGGGTTCGAGCGAGCGGAAACCGCCAGTGCCGTGCCTGACCTGGTCGAAGGCCCGCAGTTCTACGACGAGCTCAGCGATGTGGCGCGGCCTTTCGCCACGTACGGGGCGGTGCGTGCCGACGTTGGTTACGTAGAGGCGCAAACCTGGCCCGAGGTCGAGCGTCGGCTTGAGGAGCGTACCGATGAACCCGGCGTGTCCGGCCCGGAGCCCGTGCTACCGCCGGAGCCGATTGCCGAGACGGCGTCGTTCCTCGCTGTGCACGTGAATGTCGAAGCCGATTCCACGCCCGCTGCAAGCGACGCCGACCATGTTGGGTTCTTGTCACCGTTGGCGGCGGACCCGGAGTCGTTCGAACCACTCGACGACGACCAGGGTGGGTTTTTGTCACCGTTGGCGGAGTCGTTCGAACCACTCGACGACGTACCGGTCGACGACTTCATGATGGCGAACGAGCCCGTGGCGCTTCGATCGATCGAACCCGAATCCCTGTGGGGTGCACTCGGTGAAACGGCCGTGCCGGGCATTCCCGTGACCGTCGATGCGGCTATGTCGGTGCAGGTCGACCCCACCCGACCAATGCCGGATGACCTTCGACAATCTCTGGGTCTCGACGACCTTCGCCAATCCGACACAACCGAGAACGACTTTGCCGCCGAGCGCACCGAACACGATATCGCCGAGCCCACCGAGAACGACATCGCCGCCGAGCCGAGCCAGAAAGCCGACGACGCCAATCGTGCGGTGTGGGCGCACGGGGCCCGGCGAGTGTTCGGCGAATCAGGACTCGAAGTGGTGCTCGACGATTTCTCCGTGGATGAGGGACAACTCGTTGTCGTGTTCGACGGTTCGGGCTTCGGGCGGACATCGTTGTGTCGGCTTCTCGCCGGATTCGAGCCACTCGACGCGGGTCGTCTTCGAGTCGGCGGCCGGTTCCTGGAAACACTGACCATTGAGGAGCGAGCGATCCGAGAAGCCGGTTCCATTGCGTTTGCCGACGCAAACCCGATACTTGTCGGGGATCTTACGGTCGCCGAGAACCTCGAGCTTCCCCTGCTCATCAGTCGTCGGGACCCTTACGAATCACGATCCTTGGTCATGGACACACTCACGGATTTCGAACTGGACTTCCTGGCTGATCGTGTCGTCGATGACCTGCCCAGGCCCGAACGGGTCCGACTTGGCGTCCTGCGGGCGGTGCTGAGCGGAGACGTGGTCGTCCTCGATGATCCCCTTGCCGAGGGTGACACGGTCTTGCGCAACGAGGTCGTCGAATGGCTACGCGTCGCAACCAGTGCCGGTATGACCGTGTTCTACGCAACGTCGGAATTCGACATGTCTGCACAGCTCCGGGGAGTGCCGGGTGCGATCTTCTTCGAGATGGTCTACGACGACGACCGGTGCAGCTTGCGCTCGATCGATCTGTAGCTCGGCGTCGGGTCGTCGGGGTTCTCGTGTTGGTGCCCACCACACGTGATGACGGTTTTGTGACGTCGGTTTTCTGAGCCATCATGTCGATTGTGGACTTACGTCAGCTCTCAGCACTGATGGCCGTCGCAGATTGTGGAACGTTCTCCGCGGCAGCGGACAGGTTGCACACCGTCCAGTCGAATGTCTCGGCGCATATCGCCCGTCTCGAACGTCAACTCGGCGTTTTGCTCATCGATCGGTCGGCGGGAAAACTGACGGAAGAGGGCGAGGTTGTGGTGGCCCGAGCCCGCCGGATTCACAGCGAACTCGAAGCGCTCGTGGCCGACGTCAATGCCCTGAAGCACGAGGTGATCGGTGAAGTTCGAGTCGGCATCATCGGCACCGTTGCAAGGTGGCTCGTGCCGGTTCTCTATCAGCGGATGAACGAGCTCCACCCCGGCGTCCACATCGTGGTTGTCGATGCCTCAACGACCTCGCTAGCGCCACAATTGCTCGCCGGAACGCTTTCGTTGGCGATTGTCAACCTTCCGATTGCTGACCCGGACATGGCCGTCACGGAGCTGTTCAGCGAAGAGATGTTGGCGGTCATTCCGAAGGGACATGCTCTGTTCGACCGCGAGCGATTGAGCGTGCACGATCTCCATGAGGTTCCGTTGATCCTTCCGCCGCGCGCCACGTCGTATCGAAACGAACTCGACCGTTCGGTCGAGGCTGCCGACATTGTGTTGGTCCCCCAAGCCGAGATCGATGGGGTGCGCCTGATCACGTCGTTGGCATTCGACGGAGTGGGCGTCGCCATCGTCCCGTCGACGGCCGTGCCGACCTACCTTTCCGGTCCATGGAAGGCGCTTCCGATCACGGGGATGCTGCCGCGCCAGGTCGGGGTGGTGCAACGCCGACGAGGCATGCTTCCTGCTCCGGCGCGGGCATTGCTCTCCGTTCTTCATGATGTCTTGCCCGCAGAGATCGCACTTCAGCGTGGCGTCACGTTGAGCAATGTCGCCGCGGTCTCTCGCCTGTAGCGCCGCAGGTGCCGGCTGACCCTTCGAGCTTGTGGTGCGTTCGGGCACATTGTGGTGCGTTTGGGCGGGCCGAACGCACCACAAGGGTGGCAAACGCACCACAAGCCTCGCAGGGCGCGCAACGT
>JANOWU010000286.1:0-9784 GCA_031418035.1 Acidimicrobiia bacterium | reverse complement strand
CCGACCAACTCAACACCTGGCCAATTCGACTCTCACGCCTCGAACGCGGACTCACCCACAACACTGCCCTAGCCACCCGCTACCAAACCTGGCTGAGCACCCAAAAAGCCGCTTGACAACGATAGGAGCATCAGTTTTCGGGCTGACCAAAAGATTCTTCGAGAAAGTTTTCAGGAGTGCTTGTTTCGTTGTTTTGGAATCGGACCCGAATCCCATGCTATGTACACATACTGTGCACAAGTACTACGTGCACATACGTCTGTGAAAGAGCGTCAGTACGTCCCAGGTCTGTCCACGAACGTCACGGTCACCTTGTCGTAGCCGAGACCACGAATCAGCGACGTCATCATGGTCGTCGTGTTGGTCTCGGCAACTGCGAGGACCGTCGACTTCCGAGCGGCCTCCTCGAGTTTCTTCTGCGCGAGTTGCAACGCCGTCTTCTCGCCATCTGGTGCGTCACCGATCGCGGACCCGATCCGATCGAGGAGCCCCCGCTTGTGTTCCACAACGGTCGTGTTCGCGAGATCGAGTTGGGCCTTGCGTAGCGTCGCATGAGGCAGACGCACCACGACAGAGTTTGCGGCCTCGTCGATGGTCAACGCCGACGCACCGAGGTCGGACAGGTCCACACCGGCGTCGACGGACCCGCTCGCCAACATGATCGTGCGTTCGCCGCGAACCGCCGACGGGAACCACTTGGCATCGTCCTCGAGGTCGACGACAACCGTGAATTGGGCCGACGCCGCCCGATAGTCGCTCAGATCGGAGAGGGCAGAGAGCAGCACCGGTTGGGTCCGGTCGACGGTCTTCGTGGCAAACGGGTTCCATCCCTTCCAGAGGTGGCGAAACGTCGGGACGGCTACCAGCAGGGCGACCAGCGCCACGGACCCGAGGACCACCGACCGGCGAACCAACGAGCGCACGCGGCCGCGAGACCTCTTGAACGTTCCGTTAGTTGATGCACGCAGGGACGAAGTCACGTTCTCTATGACTGCACCCGGGTCGGAAAGTCGCGCAAAAGTCCCTATGACACTGATGACAGGATTCACGCTCCGAGAGGGAATACGGGTGGCGACCACGGGAAAGAACCACAAAAACCAGTCAGGGCGAACCGGTCCACTAGCCTCAGTTGCGTGACGAGGCGGTATTGGATAGAGACCCTCGGGTGCCCGAAGAACCAGGTCGATTCCGACAAGCTTGTCGGAACCCTTCTCGACGACGGGATGACCCTGGCCGCCGACGCCGCAAGCGCCGATCTTGTCGTGATCAATACGTGCGCATTTATCGAGGCGGCGCGCCAGGAATCGATCGATACGGTGCTCTCCCTCACCGAGAACAAGAAAAAGGGCGCCAAGGTCGTCGTCACCGGATGTATGGCTGAACGATACGGCGACGAACTCGCGGAGGCGCTCCCCGAGGTCGACCGGGTCGTGGGCTTTGGTGTCCCCATCACCCTCGGCGCAACAAAGCCGAAGAGCACGACCAAAACGGCCAAGGGGACCAGCCAAGCCAGCAAAGCCACCAAGGCGACCACGAGCACCGGGAAGGGCACCAAGCAGTCGGCCCTCGACATCGAGGCACAGCGCCCGATCCCATCGCTGGACCTGCTCAATCTGTCCCGCCCCAAGAGCACCCTGCCGTGGGCGTACATCAAGATTGCCGAAGGCTGCAACCGAAGCTGTGGGTTCTGTGCGATTCCGTCCTTTCGTGGGCCACAACGGTCGCGGTCGGTGGCGTCGATTCTCGACGAGGTCGACCAAACGGGCGCAAAAGAAATCGTGCTCGTCGCGCAAGACCTTGCGTCGTACGGCGTTGACGAGCCCGAGAGCCTCGGCGCCGGCGCGATCGTCGATCTGGTGAAGGCCGTGACGAAGAAGGCGAAGCGCACACGTCTTCTCTACCTGTACCCGAGTGACCTGACCGATTCGCTCGTCGACGCCATTTTGCGCACCGACGTCCCCTACTTCGACCTGTCGCTGCAGCACGTGTCGAAATCGCTGCTGCGTCGTATGCGACGCTGGGGCGACGGTGACCGCTTCCTGAAACGTATCGAGACAATTCGAAGCTGGGATTCAGAGGCGGCGTTTCGTTCGAACTTCATCGTCGGTTACCCCGGCGAAACCGAAGAGGACCATGACCAACTTCTCCGCTTCGTCGAAGCTGCTCAACTCGATTGGTGCGGTTTCTTCGAGTTCTCGCGCGAAGTTGGAACGTACGCATATGACCTCGACGCTCAAGTTCCCGCCTCACTCATGCGTGAACGCCTCCTCGAGCTGAACGAACTGCAGGATCGCATCACCGCACGTCGCCGCGACGCGCTCATCGGCAAGACCGTGCAAGTACTCGTCGACGAGCCCGGCATCGGCCGTACCCATCGTGAAGCACCCGAGATCGACGGGATCGTTTCCATTCCGACGTCGCTCGACGTCGGCACGTTCCACGAAGTCATCGTTGTGTCGGCGGAGGGCCCCGACCTCACTGCTGAACTGGTCTCATGACCGTGGTCGGCAAGGAACCGAGCTACAGCTCACACGCCTGGCTCACACCCGCGAACGCACTGACGGCATTGCGCCTCGCGTCAACCCCGGTGGTGCTCATCCTGATCGCCCAGCGTCGCTTCGATGTGTTGACGCTGTCGCTGTGGATCGTCATCTGCGTAACCGACTGGGCCGACGGGATCCTTGCTCGCCGCTACGGCGTGACGAAGTCGGGCGCCTTCTTGGATCCACTCGCCGACAAGATCCTTGTTCTCGGGGCAATGATCGTGCTCGTGGTGAAGGGCGAATTCGCGCTTCTCCCCGTTGCGCTCATTGCCGGACGCGAAATCGCCATGAGCGTCTACCGGTCCATCGTGAGCCGTGACGGTGTGTCGATTCCTGCTCGTAAATCGGCCAAGTACAAGACGTTTGCCCAACAGGTGTGCGTGAGTTTCGCCATCGCGCCATGGATCGGACAACGAGCGAGTTGGATTGCCCAGGTGCTGCTCTGGGTGTCGGTCGTGCTGACGCTCTACACCGGGATGCAGTATCTCAACTCGGCGCGGAGTACGACCTGATCTTTTCGATCAGACGCGCTTTCACAGCTGGCCATTCGTCGAGCGTGATCGAGTAGAAGGCCGAATGGCGGATTCGACCGTCGTACGCGTACTGGTGGTTCCGCAAGACACCCTCGAACGTGGCCCCGATCCGTTCGATGTTGTCGCGTGAACGCTGATTTCGGGCGTCGGTCTTGAGACACATCCGCAACACCTTCCACGACTCGAATGCGTGGGTGAGCATCAGAAGTTTCGCTTCGGTGTTGATCGATGTTCGCTGCGCCGACGATCCCAGCCAGGTCCACCCGATCTCGGCCGCCTCCGGGGTGGTGCGCTCCACCACATCCGGGCCGAAGGTGACGCCGGGCGGGACCGACCAGAATTCGATGTTGCCGAAGCGGGTGCTCCCGACGGCTTTGTCGTCGGCTTTGCGGATCGTCGCGAACGGCAAGGCCGTGCCGGTGGCCTGCATCGCCAGCGCAGCATCGATGTAGTCGCGCACCGAAGCCTCGGTCGCTTCGGGAACCCAGGTGAGGCCGAACGTGGAACGGTCCGTGCCGATGGCCTCGATCAAATCGTGAACATGTTGATGGCCGAGTGGTTCCATGCGCACGTCGTGGCCGTCGAGCACGACGGGGGACACGGTTTTCGGCGCAGCCACGGTCTACTTCTTCTTTTTCTTCGGTGGTGTGTACCGCTTCGACGCCGGCGCGAGCGAACGGCCGGTTGCATCCTGAGTCGCCTTCTCGTCGACCTTCTTGCGACCGCGGGGGACGTCACGCGGGTTGACGCCGAAGTCACCGGCCGCCGCCTTTTCTTCCATGCGTTGACGTTGATCACGAAAGATCCGAATGTTGAGCCACACGAAGAACGCCAACACCGGGAATGCGAACAAGACGTAGCTTCCCCACGGCGAGCCGTACACGGTCAGGATCGCACCGATACCGGAGAGCCAGCGGTTGGTCTTCCACAAAAGGACCGCGAAGACGGCAATGAAGGCGATCCCGAGAGGAAAACGCCACGGTGTGTCGCCGCCGAAGCCGCTCTTGGACGACGCCGTGATCGCCGCAATGGCGAGGGCGGCATAACCGGCAGACGCGAATCCGAGCTTCTTCTCGATCGGGCGGAGTCGATTCACATCCCGGCGATCCTGCTTGGAGAGGAATACCCGAGGAGGACGGACCGGGCGACTCGGCGCGACGGACTTCGGTTTTTTCGAGAACAGACCCACGAGTCAGCAAGGGTAGTCGCCGAGTCGTTCGGTCGGCGCATGACGCATGATTGAGGCAGTATCAGTGGATGCGCGTTGAGGTAGTAGCTATTGGGACCGAGTTGTTGCTGGGGCAGATCACCGACACCAACTCATCGTGGATGGGCGAACACCTGGCCATGGCCGGTATCGATTCGCACTTCCAGGTCAAAGTGGGTGACAACCAGGATCGAATGGTAAGTGCACTTCGAATAGCGCTGACTCGAAGCGACGCGGTCATCTGCTGCGGCGGTTTAGGTCCGACTCAAGACGACATCACCCGAGAGGCAATAGCTGAAGTCATGGGTGTTCCGCTCGTTCGAGACGAAGCGATCGTGGCGCGAATCCAGGCAATGTTCGATGCCCGAGGCCGGATCATGGCCGACAACAACGCTCGCCAGGGCGATGTTCCAGTCGGCGCAACCGCCATTGCGCAGGTCAAAGGAACGGCACCCGGACTGATCTGTCCGGTGACAGTGGATGGCGTCGAACGGGTGATCTACGCCGTGCCGGGTGTTCCCTACGAGATGACCGACTACATGGAGCGCGTGATCATCCCCGATCTGCAACGCCGCAGCGGCGAGGTCGCGACCATCAAATCTCGAACGTTACGAACATGGGGAGCGGCCGAGTCGACCATCGCCGAAATGGTCGCCCCACGTCTCGAAGCGCTTGATCAGGCTGGAGCTCCCCCCGCGACCATCGCGTTTCTCGCGAGCGGAATCGAAGGCATCAAGGTTCGTATCACCGCGAAAGCCAACAACGACGCCGCGGTTGCGAAGATTCTCGACGACGAGGAAGTCGCGCTGCGGGCAATCCTCGGTGGATTGGTGTTCGGCCTCGACCACGAGACGATGGAGTTCGTGGCCGGTCGACTTCTCGTCGAAGCGGGAAAGACCGTTGCGGTTGCGGAGTCCGTCACCGGTGGCCTGGTCTCGTCGCGCATGGTTGCGGTTCCTGGAGCGTCCGCGTGGTTCCGAGGTGCGATCGTGTCCTACGCCAGCGAGGTGAAATTCGACCTTCTCGGCGTTCCCGAAGGTCCCGTGGTGAGCGCGGACGCGGCCGCAGCCATGGCCGACGGGGTGGCCAGGCGACTCGGTGCCGACGTCGGACTTTCGATCACGGGCGTCGCCGGTCCCGACATGCAGGACGGCCAGCCGGTCGGGACGGTCTTCGTCGGGGTGTCGGACTCTCGAGGCACGGTGGTCCAGGAACTCAAACTCCCCGGGGATCGTGACCGGATCCGTCAGTTCGCGGCAATCAGCGCCGCCGACCTCCTCCGGCGGCATCTGCTCGGCTGACGCCCGACCGGCCCCCGGAGGGCCCCCGATCCATCACCGAAACCTCCGGTCCGGGAGATTTTGCGGACGCAAGTTTTCCATTCAGTCATGACGACCGGCTTCCGATGAAATACGCGTGACTCCAACGATCTTGTCCGCCCACCCCGGCCGCTCTCGTAGGTTTGCCGCCGTCGCCGGTGCCGTGTCGCTATCTATTTCGCTGTCAGTAGCGCTGAGCGCGAGCCGCTTTGCCCGAGCGGCCGGTGGCGACGCAGTGACGATTGCCGGGTCCGAAATACCCGGGTCGTCGAACGGCACGGGACGCGCTGCATCCTTTCGCTACCCGTGGGCGATCGTGTCCGACGCCAACGGCAACGCGTACGTCGCCGATACCGACAACAACCTCATTCGAAAAGTGGTCCTGGCAACCGGCGTCGTGTCCACGGTTGCCGGCGACGGCGTGCTTGGCTCCGACGACGGCGCCGCAACGACGGCCAGCTTCAATTTTCCGTCCGGTCTCGCGTTCGTAAATCCCACGACGTTGGCCATCGCCGATTCGTTCAACGGCAAGATTCGTCTCCTGAACCTGTCCACGTCGACGGTGTCGACGCTCGCGGGAAGCGGCTCGTTCGGCATGACCGATGGCGTCGGAGCAAGCGCGGAGTTTGGGACCCCGTACGACGTCGCCTCCGACGGTGCGGGAAACCTGTACGTCGCTGACGGCGGTGTCCGTCTCGGCACGAACCTCGGGACGAACAGCATTCGTAAGATCAAAGTCGTCACGGCTGAGGTGTCGACCGTCGCCGGAACCGGTTCATACGGTGTTGCGAATGGTCCGACGGCCACGGCGGAATTCCGTCAGCCTCACGGCCTCGCCGTCGCAGGAAACTATGTGTACGTGGCAGATCGTCAGAACAACACCATCCGTCGCATCGATCTGGTAGCGCGGACAGTTCAGGACTTCGCGGGAAGCGGGATCGCCGGATTCCGCGACGGCCCAGCAGTCGATGCGCAATTCGATGCGCCCCACCGGGTGATCGTCGATGGAAACCGACTTCTCGTCGCCGACACGAACAACAACCGTATCCGAGCAATCGATCTACAAACGAATATGGTCAGCACACTTAGCGGTTCTGGTGCTGCTGGCTTGTCGAGTGGAACAGCATCCACCGCGCAGTACTGGTCACCCATCGGTATTGCGGTGGATTCGTCCGGCTACCTCCTTTTGGCCGACACCTTCAACCACAGCATTCGAGCAGTTGAATCCGGCTCGCTGATCAACAAGGTCCTGGTGGGTGTGAGTTCCAGTGCGGCTTCTTCGCCAACTGCGTCCTCGTCGGCTGCGTCTTCTGCGCCATCGACGACCAAGCTTGGCAACCTCGAAATGGTGTCGACCATTCCGGCATACACGACGCCCCCTTCGGCGGCGCCGTCATCGATCGCATCATCGACGCCATCTTCGGTCGGACGCTCTTCGGTCCCTCCACCACTCACGCTGCCGAGCGTCGCCGTTGCGGCACCGGCCTTCGATCTTGACGATCCCGAAGTCGGCGGTGTCGCGACACCGGGAAGTCCCGAGGAACTCGCCCTCACGGGCTCCGGATCAGTCCTGCTCTTTGCGCTCGCGCTGTGTTTCACGGGCTCCGGCGTCTTGTTGGTCACGCGTCGGCGAACCCGATCCGGTGGCCTGCCGGGGCCAGGCTCGCTCTAACTCAGCGACACCGTCGAGAGGCTCGCGCTTCGATGCGCCTGCCGGTTAGCGTCGTAGGGTCGACGCTCGCCGCCCAACCGTTGCCATCGAGGCGATGCGGATGAAAGCGGTAGCTGACGGGGGCAGGCCCCACAAAGGTGACTTCGAGCGTTCCGGTGTCGGCCGTTGCTCCGGAGCGGGGATCCCAGATGAAGTTTCCGAGGCTGAACGCCGTGAGTTCCGTTCCGGAGAACTCAATGGGCTGCAGAACATGCGGGTGTGCCCCGAGAACGATCGAGGCGCCGGCTGCGTGAAGCTCCTTGGCCAGCCTTCGTTGGACTGCGGACGGACACGGATCGCCTTCGATGCCCCAGTGCATGACGACGACAACAACATCTGCGCGCTTACGACTCTCGCGTACGGCAACGAGTACTCGTTCGGTGTTTACGTCGAGAACATGTTTGCCCGCGGAGGCGATACCGGGCCGCGTCGACTGGGCAACCCACGTCGCAGCGGGGATTATCTGTGACGCTCCAAGAATTGCCACTCGAACTCCACCTCGCTCGACAACGAACGGCGTGAGTGCTTCGGTGATCGTGCGCCCGGCACCGACTCGTCCGACGCCGGCCGCGTCGAGGTTTTCGAGCGTGTCCAACAGGCCCACTGTTCCGAAATCGAGGGTGTGGTTGTTCGCGAGTGAGACCACGTCGATGCCGGAGTCTTTGAGTACCTCCGAGAACTCCGGTGGGGACCGGAACGTGTAGGTCTTTGCCTGTTTCGTTCCTCGCTCGGTCAGCGCAGTTTCGAGGTTCACGATGGCCAGGTCGCCCGTGTCGAGCGCAGGGAGTACACGCGCAAAGGGGGTGCGCGCCGAACTCCTGATCGGGCGGGTGAGGAGCGTGTCGCCACCGAAGACCAGCGTCCAGCGGGAGTGAGCAGGAGCCACCGTCGATTCCAGACCTCGTGGTGATGCCGTCGAGGAGGCTGCTGGCACCAGCGCAGCAGTCGTCGGGGTCCCGTCCGGTGACGGAGGAACAGAGGTGGCGACGGCGGCCAGGATCATCGCCGAACTTGCATTCTGGGTGGGAGACGCAAAGAAGAGGACGGTAGCCAGCAGCGTCGCCATGAAGCTGGCGATGACGGCAAGGCGTCGTTGATGTCCCGTCATGATGCGACTCTAGAAAGACGGACCGACCGGGACGCGGATCATCATCCCGGGTTCTTGACACGAACGAACGTTCGTGTAAAGTGACGAACGTTCGTTCGAAACAACGTTCGTGTGATTTTTCTGCTGAATCCGAGCAAGACTGTCACACCCCCCGGTCAGGATCGAAACAGTTCCCCCGAACCGACTACCACCGAAAGGCAGATCAATGGAACGAGATAAGGCACTGGATATGGCGCTTGGCCAAATCGAGAAGCAATTTGGCAAAGGCTCCATCATGCGAATGGGGGAAAACACGCACATGACCGTCGAGGCAATCTCGACCGGTTCGTTGGCTGTCGACCTCGCCCTCGGCATTGGCGGTCTCCCTCGTGGGCGAGTCACCGAGATCTACGGTCCGGAGTCGTCCGGAAAGTCAACCCTTGCGATGCACGTGGTTGCCGAGGCCCAACGCAATGGTGGTACGTGTGCGTATATCGACGCCGAACACGCAATGGATCCGGTCTACGCAGCGGCGATCGGCGTCGACGTCGACAATCTCTTGATCTCCCAGCCCGATACCGGAGAACAGGCCCTCGAGATCTGCGACATGCTCGTTCGCTCCGGTGCGGTCGATGTGGTGGTCATCGACTCCGTAGCTGCACTGACGCCGAAGGCCGAAATCGAAGGCGACATGGGTGACAGCTTTGTTGGTCTGCAGGCCCGTTTGATGAGCCAGGCACTGCGCAAGCTCACGGCCAACATCAACCGGACGAACACGGTGGTCATCTTCATCAATCAGCTCCGCGAGAAGATCGGCGTCATGTTCGGCTCGCCGGAAACGACCCCTGGCGGCAAGGCGCTGAAGTTCTATTCGTCGGTCCGCATTGATATTCGCCGTATCGAGTCGATCAAAGACGGGACCGATGTGGTGGGGAACCGCACCCGCGTGAAGATCGTGAAGAACAAGGTCGCGCCGCCCTTCAAGCAAGCCGAGTTCGACATCACCTACGGAAAGGGCATCAGCCGCGAAGGTTCCACGATCGATATCGCCGTCGAATACGCCATCGTAAAGAAGTCGGGCGCCTGGTACACCTACGAGGGTGAGCAGCTCGGCCAGGGTCGAGAAAACGCGAAGAACTTCCTCATCGAGAACCCCGAGATCACGATGGAGATCAACGAAAAGATCAAGGTCAAGGTGGGGTTGGTCGTCGTGGAAGACAAAGGTGCGTTGAGCGAACTCGACGACGAACCGATCTCGCTCGACTAGCGGGCCCAGCGTGCGCATACGACTCACAGGTTCGCGAAGCTGACCCGAGCCGTAGGCCAACCGCCCTATTTCGAAGAACATCCTTCAGTTGAGGCGAGGCACGGCCGAATGAAGAGA
>JANOWU010000285.1:0-15434 GCA_031418035.1 Acidimicrobiia bacterium | reverse complement strand
GTTCGCCCAAACGGGTCAACGTGTGCACCGGCTGCTTGCGCGCCGGCAAGATCACCAAGGTTGCCAACACGGGCTGAGCCTGTCCCCGGTCTCCTGACCGGGTCTGAGTGTCGCACCCGTGTCATTCCGACCGGGTAAATCCTGCACGGCGCTGGTTTCGTCGCGCCGACTCGTGCGCACTCCAACTCCAACTCCAACTAGGGGGTCGGCGCACTCCAACCCGCCCGAAACCGCGCCAAAAAGGGACCAAAAAGACGGAGTTGGAGTGAAACAGGGGCCGAGTTGGAGTGAAACACGGGCCGAGTTGGAGTTGGAGTTGGAGTTGGAGTGCGATTCCGATCGCCCATCGCTGGGAGAGATTGAAACGGATTTCACAAACGTTCGAGTTGATACCTTTGCGGAAAAGGTGTCAGACTTGTCGAACGCGGACAAACGTCCGATAACCTGCCAGGCCTAAGAGGGCTCTGAGGAGGCTGGAACGATCATGCAAGGCGTAGTGAAGTCATATGACCCGGTTACCCGTCAAGGGGTAATTTTGCGCGATAACCCGGAGCGCACCGAGTATGACCTGACCGACAACGCACTCGAGGGATCGATCTTCAGAATGCTCCGTCAGGGCCAACGAGTCGTGTTCGAAACCAATGCGGACGGTCTTGCCACCCGAATCCGCATCGGCGCCGAAATCGACATGGGCACGCCGGGATTTGCACAGGCCAGCGATCACTCCACCGAGACCGATCACTAGCTGTCGTGTTCAGCGGCCAACCCCGCCGGATGCTTCGCCATTTCTGACAACTGACAGCCACTCGAATTCTTAACTCATCGCACGGACGTCGTGTGAGAAGGAAACGTGCCATGTCGAACACTCCCCCCTCGAAGAACCAGAAGTTGATCAACTGGGTCAACGAGGTTGCCGCGCTGACACAACCCGACCGTGTCGAATGGTGCAACGGTTCGGCGGAGGAATACGACCGTCTCTGTCAGCTTCTCGTCGATGGCGGAACGTTCCGCAGGCTCGATGAGGCGAAACGCCCGAACAGTTATCTTGCATCGAGTGACCCAAGCGATGTGGCTCGAGTCGAGGATCGTACCTACATCTGCTCGGACGATCCCGACGAAGCCGGCGTCACCAACAATTGGCGTGATCCCGTCGAAATGCGTTCGACGCTCACGGGGCTGTTCACCGGTTCCATGCGTGGACGCACGATGTACGTCGTGCCGTTCTCGATGGGTCCGCTAGGTTCACCGATCGCCCACATCGGCGTCGAACTCACGGACTCCCCTTACGTTGCGGTGAGCATGCGGATCATGGCCCGCATGGGTCAGGCGGTGCTCGACGTGTTGGGCGACGGCGACTTCGTACCGTGCCTGCACTCCGTTGGGATGCCCCTCGTCGACGGCGCCAAAGACGTGCCATGGCCCTGCAACGCCGACAACAAGTACATCGTGCACTTCCCGGCGACGCGCGAGATTTGGTCGTTCGGTTCGGGCTACGGCGGAAACGCACTTCTCGGCAAGAAGTGCTTCGCGCTGCGTATCGCCTCCGTCATGGCTCGAGACGACAACTGGATGGCCGAGCACATGCTCATCCTCGGCATCACTCCTCCCACGGGCGAGAAGCGATACATCGCTGCGGCGTTCCCGAGTGCGTGTGGCAAGACGAACCTGGCGATGCTCGTCCCCACAATTCCCGGTTGGAAGGTCGAGACGGTCGGCGACGACATCTGCTGGATGAAGTTCGGGGCCGACGGCCGGTTGTACGCCATCAACCCCGAGGCGGGCTTCTTCGGCGTGGCTCCCGGAACGGGCGAAGACACGAACCCCAACGCGATGGCGTCGCTGCACGCGAACACCTTGTTCACAAACGTGGCATTGACCGACGACGGCGACGTCTGGTGGGAAGGCATGACGTCTGATCCGCCGGCCCGAGCGACCGATTGGAAGGGCAACATGTGGACACCGGAATCGGAGACGCCGGCGGCCCACCCGAACGCTCGCTTCACTGTCCCGGCTTCGCAGTGTCCTTCGATTGCGCCTGAGTGGGAGGATCCGGCCGGTGTCCCGATCTCGGCGATCCTCTTCGGTGGACGTCGGGCCACCGTTGTTCCGCTGGTCACTGAATCGATGTCGTGGGAGCACGGCGTGTTCATGGGGGCGACCGTGGCGTCGGAGACCACTGCCGCTCAGGCGGGCGCGGTCGGAAACCTTCGATTCGATCCGTTCGCAATGTTGCCGTTCTGCGGCTACAACATGGCTGACTACATCAAGCACTGGCTCGATATTGGTACGTCCACTGATCAATCGAAGTTGCCGAAGATCTTCTTCGTGAACTGGTTCCGAAAGTCGCCGGACGGCAAGTTCGTGTGGCCGGGGTACGGCGAGAACAGCCGGGTGCTGAAGTGGATCGTCGAGCGGGTGAACGGTGTCGGTCAGGCGGTGGAGACTCCGATCGGCTACGTTCCGGCGCCGGGGGCCCTAGACGTTTCGGGGCTTTCGTTGACCGACGAACAACTGCAGACAGCTCTTGCCGTTGACCCGACGGCCTGGAAGTCCGAACTCCCGACGATCAGCTCGCACTTCGACAAGTTGGGGGAACGACTCCCGACGGAAATGCGAGCCCAACTCCACGCGCTCGAGGAGCGACTCAGCGCGTAATTCGCCTATGGCTGCCGGCGACTGTGACAGCGACAACGTCTCGGTCGTGTGGCGCGGCGCCACGTCTCGGCTCGACCGCGCGATACGCGATTCGTTTCCGCAGTGGGGTAGAGCAGCCGTCGATGCTGCGATCGCCACTCGACGCGTGCGGGTGAACTCCAGAACAGTATGGATGTCTTCCTGGAAGGTCGAGCCGGGAGATCGATTGTCGATCCACGCGCCGCCCGACGCGAAGCCGTCGGGGCCCGTCGAGTTCGACAGTCGTTGGCTCCTCGCCGACGAGGGCGAGTACCTCGTGTTGGACAAGCCGGCCGGTCTTCGAAGCGAAGCCACGCGGAGCAGCGACACAACACCGAATCTGCTGTCGTTGCTTCAGGCGTTTGCCGGCTCGGACTTGGTGCTGGCCCACCGGCTCGATCGAGATACGAGCGGTCTGATTCTGGCCACACGACCGGGGCCGGTTCGTTCCCGCCTCAACAAACTGTTCAGTGAACATAGCATTCAGAAACGCTACGTCGCTCTCGTGCAGACCCCCAATCGGTTCTTGCCGACGGGGACCATCGATTGCTTTGTTGCGCCGAGCCCTAAACGAAAAGACACCATGTGTGTGGTCGACCGGGGCGGCAAACGCGCGATTACCGACTACCGAGTTCTTGCCGACTCGGGCGGGCATCATCGACTGGAGCTTGCGCCGAGAACCGGGCGCATGCATCAGCTTCGCGTGCAGTGCGCATTCCTCGGTGGACCCATTCTCGGCGACGACATCTATGGATCCCGTGGCGATGCCGTGCGCCTTCACCTTCACGCGGAGGCTTTGATGGTGCCGTTGGACACCCCTCGCAACTACGTCAGCCCAACCCCGTTCTGATTCCGAGCCCGTATCGCCGTTCACAGTTGAGGGTATCCTCAACAAATATTGAGGACATCCTCAAAAAAACTTGACGGTGTCCTCAACTTCTGTTTGAATAGTTCACGTGGCCGGTGATACCAAGCGACGGAGCACCGGCCCCATATCGAAGCGCCCCAGCCCTCCGGAGCGGACCCGGAGCGCCGGCAGCGACGTCGTCACCCGATTCGCTCGTCAGGAGCGAAGCGTTGCCCGCATCCACCAACTCCTCGATGCTGCGGCAATCGTGTACGACCGGGTCGGCATCGACAACGCGACGATGACCGACGTTGCCGCGGAGGCATCGACATCCATCGGGACCCTCTACCACTGGTTCTCCGACAAAGAGGCACTGACTCGTGGATTGAGCATGTGGATGCTCGATGAGTTCATGGCCTCCCTCGCTCCCCTCCTGGTGGATCGACCCGATGAGCACACCTATGAATTGGTGGCCCGGGTCATGTCGCACATGGCCTCGTTCACCTCCAAGCATCCGGTGTTTTCGGTGTTGCTCGAGGCCGACCCGGAATCAGGCAGCCAACTTCAAGAGTCCCTCACGAGGGCAGCGGAATCGATCGTAGAAGTACGTGTACCTGGAATTGAAGCCCATGAGCGAGCCATCGTCGCGGACACCATCGTCGCGACCTGTCGTCAGATGCTTTCGGCCTTCTACCGATGGCCGAAGAAGGACCGTGCAAAGATCGTCGAGGAATACCGATTCCTTCTCATGGCGTACCTCATCGCGAAGTACCCGGCCGCCGACAGCCCGGCATGGGACCAGGCACCGCCGGAGCTTCGGCCCTCTCGCACCGCCCGCTCGCCGCGTCTGCTCGCCTGACCCGCCGCCGACGACACACTGCGCAGAACCGAGCCGGAGCCGCCACCCCCGAGGGCCCTTGCTAGCAACGCAGCAGCTCGTTGATGCTGGTTTTGGACCGGGTCGCCTCATCGACGGTCTTGACGATGACGGCGCAACCGAGGCTCGGTCCCGGGTCACCGTTGGGGAACGCTCGGCCGGGTACGACGCCAGGCACGACGACCGCATAGGGCGGAACGACCCCGAGGTGCACCTCGCCTGTTTGTCGATTCACGATCTTGGTCGACTGCGAGAGGAACACACCCATGGCCAGCACTGCGCCGCGGCCTACGATCACCCCCTCCACCACTTCCGATCGGGCGCCGATGAAACAGCCATCCTCGATGATTGTGGGGTTCGCCTGAAGGGGTTCGAGGACACCACCGATTCCGACGCCACCGGAAAGATGTACGTTGTCGCCGATCTGTGCGCAGGATCCAACCGTTGCCCATGTGTCGATCATCGAATTGGAACCGACGCGAGCGCCCACGTTCACAAACGATGGCATCAGAACAGCTCCGGGCGAGATGTATGCGCCTCGTCGGACGACGGCCCCCGGGACAGCACGAAAGCCCGCGTTTCGAAACTCATCAGTGTGCATATTTTCGAACTTGCTGGGCACCTTGTCGTACCAGAAGGATCCACCGGGGCCACCGCTGATCAGTTCCGATTCGCCATCTCGGAGTGCGAGCAGGATCGCCATCTTCATCCACTCGTTAGTCGTCCAGACCCCGTCAACCACTTCAGCAACGCGAATCGAGCCGCGATCGAGAAGGTCCAATGTCGTGGCAATCGCAGCTGAACCGTTTCCGTTGACCCTCGGGGCATCGTCGCGACGCACCCATGCCCTCTCGACTTCCGCAGCGAGCGCGTCGATGTTCACGCTGCGTCGCTCGCTGCGTCCCTCGCTGCGTCCCTCGCTGCGACGAATCTCGACTCGGCGGTTGCCAGCGCCGCAAGGATGCACTGCCCGGCCTCACTGCTCGCTGGTTGTAGAGGAGAACGTACCGCCGGCGACGCAATGATGCCCTGGGCAAAGAGGGCAGCCTTCCATACAGCCGGGTTCGGTTCTGCGAATCCAGCCGTGACCACGGGAAGCAGGGCGCTCGCCGTCTCCACGGCTGAGGAAAGCCGACCATCTTGTGCATCCGACACCATCGTCGCGAACATACGTGTACATACGTGTGCAGCAGCGGCGATCGTCCCTGATCCGCCCATGGCAATGGTGGGCACGATAAATGCGTCGTCACCGGCCAAGACGCTGAAGTCCGGGCCGCAGGAGCGAAGCACTTCGAGCGTGTCACGGTCCAAGGCACCGACTGCCTGCTTCAGGCCGTCGATATTCGCTATTCCGGCGATCTCGAGAACGGTCTCGGCAGGTAGCGAAACACCCGTGCGATACGGAACGTTGTAGGCCACGAGGGGAAAGGGACTGGCTAGTGCAACCGACCTGAAGTGTTCGACGACGCCGACAAGTGACGGCCTGGTGTAATACGGAACGACGACGAGGGCCGCCCGGACCACATCAAGATCGACCGAGGAACTACGGAGCGCGTGCGTGAAGTAGTCGAGGGCTCCGATCGTCGAGCGGGTGCTGTTGGTACCCACCCCGATCATCAAGCCCCTGCCCATGCTGGCGCAGATCGAGGCACATCGGAGTACGACCTCGCGCTGCTCGACGTCGTCGAGTGTCGCCGGTTCACCCGTGGTACCGAGGGCGACGAGGCCCGTGGCCCCCTCGGCCAATACGTGTCGGCAGAGCTGATCCAGTGATTCGAGATCGATCTCACCGTTGGAGGAGAAGGGCGTGACGACCGGCACCCAGACGCCGGTGATCTTGCTTTGAGTTTGTTGTGCACGAGGAGGCTTCATGAGTCCACTATGCACAAGGTTGCCCATAAGGAATAGTTTCGACTTGTTTGTACTCAAGTAACGTTTAGTTATGCTTGACCTGGTACAGCTACAGGCTTTCCGTGAGGTTGCCGAACGGGGAACCGTTTCAGAAGCCGCTCGCGTTCTCGGATATACGGGGCCGGCGATCTCTCTCCAGATCGCCAAACTCGAGCGTGAACTCGAGGGACCCGTCTTCGACCGCGTCGCCGGACGCCTCCGACTCAATGCAAAGGGGCGTGCGCTGGTGCCGCTGGCGCACGAAATGCTCGATCTGGCCGATCGCACCAAAGTCCGCGTGGCGACTACTTCAGACGTGGCCCATATCGTCGTCGCCGGGTTTGCGTCGGCCATCCGGGCACTCGTGATCCCGATGTTGCAATCCACACCAGCCAGGGAAGGATCCACCGTTGAGGTTCGAGAATCCGAAGACGAGGATGCGCTTCGCGACCTCGGGCTCGGCCACAACGACATTGCGATAGTCCAGGAATACGACGGGCTCCCGACCGCTCGAAACAAACGCTTCACCTACACCACGCTCGTACGCGACCGTCTCCGCCTGGTCGCGCCGAAGGGGTATCGCGAATCGGTGACGCTCCACGATCTTGCGACGACAGGCTGGTTGACCAACGGCGCTGGAACACGCTGCGAAGCAGCGACGAGTGCGATCCTCGCCAAAGCAGGAATCGAGCCGACCATCACCGGGCACGCCGCCGACAACCACACCCTCCTCGCCCTTGTCCGTGCTCGCCACGGTGCCACCATCGTCCCGGAGTTGGTCTTGGCGGAAGGTCCTCGTGGACTCACAATTTCCACGCAGGACCTCCGTGTGAAGAGGACGATCCTGGCCGTCACGCGGCGGACCACGACGAAGCAGCTCGAACCAGTGCTGCGCGAACTCATCCGAATAGCCAAGGCCGCGGTGCCTGCGGCCGAAGAAGGTCGCTAACGCAATCGAACCACCCCGTGCTCGACGATCGCGATCCCGTCCGCTACAAGCGAATGAAGCACTCGAGCAATACGGTCTTCATCGTTCCAGCCCGTAGCTCCCCCGATCGACGTGACCACAATGCCATCGTGTCGACCGCGAAGTTCTGCGAGCATACGACCACGGCCCTGTCGATCGGACCCCGCAAACGTCGACTGAGGAGTGCTTACACCGGCTGAACCGGTCGCCGGGTCCGCAGTGGCGTGCGGATCGCTTCGTCGCCACTGACAGACGGCACGCACGGGGCAGGCTTCGCAGTGGGGCCGCCTCTTGGTGCAGATGAGCGCGCCCAGGTCGAGCATTCCCTGGTTCCACGACCACCCATCGCCGGGAGGGACCAAGGCGTCGGCGAGCCTTTCAGCGTCAGTTCCCGCGGACGGTGCGCCGGCGATCGCACGCGCCACGATCCGGCCGACGTTCGTGTCGAGCACAGCGTCGTCGGTTTCGTATGCGAACACACGAATTGCCCGCGACGTGTAGGGTCCTACGCCGGGAAGCGCGCGCAGGTCTGCCAGCGAGCAAGGCACCGTGCCGTCATGGACATCGCGGATCGTTTGCGCACATCGGTGCAGCATCACGGCTCGGCGGTGATAGCCGAGGCCCTCCCACAGGCGAACGACGTCCGATTGCGGCGCGTCGGCACAGTCACGTACGGTCGGGAAGCGTTCGACGAACGCCTCCCATTTCGGAAGCACTCTCGAGACCTGCGTCTGTTGCAACATGACCTCCGAGACCAGGACCAGCAATGGGTCTCGGGTCCGCCGCCACGGGAGGTCTCGTCGGACCGCGGTCGCCCATGGTTGGAGCAGAACGCGGAACTCGGCGAGCCGGATCGGGTCTAGCTCCAGACCGCGTCGCTTTCATAAGGCCGCTCGCGCGACGCGTTTGTTGCAGCCGCCTCGCGAGTCCACACCATCACCTTGCGCTTGAAGTAGCAAACCTCTTCGCCGCGCTGATTGATGCCCTTTGTTTCGACCGCGACGATTCCTCGATCGCCCTTCGACGTGAGCGACTTCTCCAGGACCCGTGTTTCGGCAAAGATCGTGTCGCCATGGAACGTTGGCTTGGAGTGCTTCAACGTTTCCACTTCGAGATTCGCGATCGCTGCGCCACTGACATCAGGGACGCTCATCCCGAGGACAATCGAGTACACCAGGTTGCCGACCACGACGTTCTTGCCCTGGACGGATCGTTGCGCGTACCAATCGTTGGTGTGCAGGGGGTGGTGGTTCATGGTGATCATGCAGAACAGATGGTCGTCGTATTCGGTGATCGTTTTGCCTGGCCAGTGTCGGTAGATGTCGCCAACTTCAAAGTCTTCGAAGTTTCGGCCAAAGGGTCGCTCGTATGTTGTCATCACCAACAGGTTAGGGACCCGCGTCGCAAAGAGCGAAACGTGCCTACGAGCCGACCGGAACAGCAGCGGGCATGGCCGTGAGGCTGGCGTGTGCGTGTTCGCCGTCGGGAACGATCCCCGGCGTATCGCGGCAGAACTCGATCATGATCTTGTTCGGATCGACGTAGTACAGGGAATGACACCACCCGTGATCGATCTCCATCAGTGGCTTCACGCCCCGAGCATCCATTCGTTCGCGAGCATGCGCTTGGCGTGCTTCGTCGGCGCGAAACGCGACGTGGTTCACCCACACCGGCGTACCGGTTGATTCGGCGAGATCCGAACTCCATTCGGGAGTCTCACCGACACCGTGAAGCTCGAAGAAGGCGATGCAGCTGCCATCGCCGGTGTCGAAGAACACATGTCGAAGAAAGTGCTCCTCGACGCCGCTCACCTCGGTATGGACGAGGGGAAACCCCAGGTCTTCATAGAAGGAGACCGTTTCCTGGAGATCGCGACAGGCGAATGCGACGTGATGAAAACCATGCGGGGACGTTGGCAGAACGGGCATGGTGGAATCGTAGACCCGACGACGGGGGAAGGCTTAGTCGAAGCGCTTTTGGATCCAGTCGGCAACGATCTCCATTGCCGCCGGCCGGTCGCCCTCCAGGTAGTGCAGTGCACCCTTCATTTCTACGTAGGTGACATCGGTCGCGCCGGCGGCATCGCGGATTTCCAACGCCTCCTTCACACGGATCTCCGTGTCGGCCGTCGGATGGAGGATGAGCGTCGGCTTCTTCACGTCGGGCATGGTGTCGGCCAGCCGCGCCTTCGATGACAGCGCCGACCAGGTGGAAAGCCAGCCCCGAGCGGTCATCGTTCGGGCCAGTCCGCCTCGGCCGTAGTTGGCGTCGAACGGGTCGGGAAATGCGAACAGCGACCCCATGGGTCGCTCATCGGGATCGATGCTCAGGTCGAGATATGCGGGATCGGCCAGCGTGCGATACGTGACCAGATATCTCGTGGAGACGGCCTGGGCGCGGAGTCGACGATACGCATACATATCAGTTGGGTCGACCTGTTTCATTTGCGCCAAAGCTTCACCTGCCGCCGAAATGCTGGCCCGTGCGACTTCGTCGATCCGGGCAATCCGGTCGATTTGCGCGACACGGTAACGGGCCAACCAGTCGCGGTCGTATGTACACGGACTAGGCCAGGGCCGCCAGCCGTTGTCGGGGTTGTACATATCGAGTTCCGGATCAACGGAGAGCGGATCGTTCTCGTCGACGACCGAGGGGTCGATGACCTTGCCCATGAACATGCCTTCGCCCGGGTGCGCGGCCACGCCGATCCACGCATCGCCACAGTGGTGATGGGATTCGGCGAGGGCCATGAGCGACCCGCCACCGGAATTGCCGAACAGCACCACGTGCTCGTAGCCCCGACGCCGCATCTCGTCGGCGGCCGCGACCACGTCGAGCACGGCGAGTTCATGTACGCAATCGGTGTCGTTGTTCAGGTACCGGGTCGCGAACCCGAAGACCGCGTACCCACGGGCGGCAAGAAGCGGACATGCGTAGTGGACGCTGAAGTCACCTCGAGGATGACTCAAAATGATGGCGGTCTTCTTTACGGGTTGTCCGATCGGAGGGAGCCACAAAAGGCCACGGACCAGGGCCCGGTCCGACGTCACGATGCGAACGGACTCGCGCCGACACTCGACGCCCGGATCGTCCTGCGGGAGCGGCCAGTAGCCGAGGCCAAGCGGACGTTGGGCACCAAGGTGAGCGGGCATGAGCAGACCTTACAGCGCAGCCTTCAGGGCGTCCTCGCTCCATCACCGATTGCGGTCGAGACTCGAAGTCAGTAGCGTTCCAAACCCGTTATGAACGTCCTCCCAAACTCCCGTGGTGCGAGCGTGCGAACGCGAGCCCGGATCACCGCACTCATGATCGTGGCGATCGCTACCGTCGGCATGGTCCGTGGCGTAGGCAGCCCGCCGGTAGCCTTCGCTGCTACAACCACCACACCGCTCAACTACCAGTGCAGCCTGACCGAACCCTTTGCCGCCTTCGCAGTCGACGGCGCGACCATATTGTGGCTCGAGCCGAACGACACCGCGCCGCGACGCTTTCTCCTCGGTAGCCTCAGTCGAAGTGCGGACGGGCGCTTCGCGGCACAGACCGTGCAGGGTCCGAAGGATCTCAAGGCCTTCGTGATCACGAGCCAGCCGGGATCCGACGGCGCCTCGGACCGAGTGTTCGGTTCGACGCTGGAGGTCGTGACGCCCCGGTCACATGTCGGCGCGTGCTCTCGTCTTTCCTTCACCTATCAAGCTCACGTGGTGACAGGTGTTGCGGCCGGAGACAACCTGAACGTACGGTCGTCACCCTCGATACGAGGACGCATCTTGGCCCGGGTCGCCCCTCTCGGCTTCGTGTGGACGACCGGGAAGCAGCGCAACGGTTGGGTGAGCGTCGGTGTGATCGTGTTTCCAGGCGGTGACCGCGGTCCGGCCAAGATCGTCGAGGGTTGGGTCAACGCCCGCTTTCTCAACAACGCGTAGCAGTTCCGGCCGTTACAGTTCTAGCTCCCATGACGAGTCCGAACGAAGTAGTCGACAGGGCGCGTGAAACGCGTGGGCTACTCCTCGGTTTCGTGGGCGTGGTCTGTTTCAGCGTGTCGCTCCCCGCCACGCGTGTTGCCGTGAAAGCATTCGACGCAAACTTCGTGAGCTTTGGGCGGGCCATCGTCGCTGCCACCTGCGCAGCGGTCGCACTCCTGCTCGCCCGTCCCGTGCGGCCGACGGTGTCGCAATGGAAGCGAATGGCGTTCGTGAGTGCAGGAGTGGTGGTGGGTTTTCCGCTCTTCACCGGCCTCGCGCTGCGTCATGCCGAGGCCGGACACGGCGCCGTCGTCATCGGCCTTCTCCCGGCAGCCACCGCCGGACTCTCGGTCCTGCGATCTGGCGAACGACCCTCGGCGCGGTACTGGCTTTTTGCACTGACGGGCATGACCGCTATTGCCGTCCTAGCCTTCGCCCGATCGACCACCACGGAGTTGGCGGTGGGCGACCTGTTCTTCCTTTGCGCCGTGCTCGCCGCCGCCGTCGGTTACACCGAAGGGGCCATGCTGAGTCGCGAACTCGGCGGATGGCAGACGATCAGTTGGGCGCTACTCCTGGCTCTGCCGATTACGATCCCGATTGCCATAGCCGGACTCGGGTCGATCGACGGGAATGAGCGGTGGACAGCCTGGACCGCGTTTGCCTACCTCGGAATGGTCTCGATGTTCCTCGGCTTCTTCGCATGGTATGCGGGCTTAGCATTAGGAGGCATCGCTCGGGTGAGCCAGGTCCAGCTGATGCAGCCTTTGCTCAGCGTGGTGTGGGCGGTTCTCTTCCTCCACGAGCGCGCTGACTGGTTGCTCTTCGTCGTTGCGACGATTGTGCTGGTGGCGGTGTTTGGCTCTCGACGCAGCGTTATTCGGTAGAGCCGGGAATCTCGACGCGACCGTCGGGATGCTTGGCGAACCGGGGCTCGCCCGCCGGGTGAGCCGGATCGTCGTTGGGCCACGGCCATCCGCCAAACTGGGTTCGCTGATAGTCAGCGAAGGCCTGTCGGATCTCGGCGTCGGTATTCATCACGAAGGGTCCATACCGGGCGACCGGTTCACCGATGGGCCGCCCCTGCAGCACGAGACACTTCGCTCCCATCGACCCGGCCTGTAACAACAGCTCCCGATCGGTCGCCAGAACCGCTCCGTGGCCCACCTCAACCGTATGCCCGTCGATGCTCAGTTCGTCGCCCTCGAAAAGGTATAGGACACGCACCGTTTCCGGCCCCGCTGGTTTGGGCAGCGACCACGTTGCATGGGCGTCGAACGACGCCTGCCAGATTGCGACGTCGGCGTCGGGTCGCGCCGCCCATGAGTTGGGTGGGGGTGGACTCGGCATGGCGTCACCAAGAGCGCCGGCCACGACGGTGATCGTCGTTGCCGCGCCCTGAGGGTCCACGTGGTTCACGACCGCGAGGCTCTCGGCCCACAGCATGGTGAAATACGGATCCACCAGCTTGTCGGCCGCCGGGAGGTTCAGCCAGATCTGGAACAACTCCAGCGGGTTCTCGTCGTTCGTGTCGACGAGAGGAAACATTTCGCAGTGCACGATGCCGCGCCCTGCGGTGAGCCACTGGACATCGCCCGCGCCGAACCGAGCTGTGGCACCGAGTGAATCGGAGTGGTCGATGAGTCCCCGCTGCACCAACGTGACCGTTTCGAAACCACGGTGCGGGTGCTGCGGAAACCCCGGAATCTCCGTGCCGTGGTACATGTTCCAACCATCACGGCCCGCGAAGTCTGACCCCATTTCGCGACCCGCCAGCGAGGCATCGGGACCCATCGTGGCGTTTCCTCGGGGATAACGATCATCGTGGTGAGCACAGAACAGGAACGGATCGATTGTCGGCCACTGGGGACCGAGAGCGACGATTTGGCGGACGGCGGCGGACACGCCACCAACCTTAGGGCTCCGAGTACCGGAAACTCGCGGGGTCCAACTAACGTTTCGCGTATGAGTTCGATAGATCTGACCGCCGCCGCGTCCGCAGTCGAGTGTTGCAAGGAGGTAGTCAACACCGCGATCCGCCACCTCTGCGCCGGAGGCGAACGTGCCGACGTGATCATCGATGCCCATCAGCAGGTGACCTACGACCTCGCTCATGCGGCGAGTGCGGTCGAAAATGCCCGCGCCGTGATCGACTACGGCAACAAGGGCCCTCTGGAAGCTCGACTCGCCGCAGCCTTCGTAGCCGACGCGGTGTTCGACGTGGCAACCCGGATCCTGGGACGGGAGGAGGAATGGGGAGTGGCCGTTGGGGCCGTCGATGCCGCGATGCCCTTCGTTCGCCAGTACCGCTCGCCTTCCTTCCTTGCGGAGTTGGCAGCTGACGTCGCAGCAGCAAATGGCGGCCCACGTCACCTCGATCCCGACTTCGAAATGGTGCAAGACGCATTCCGGCGCTTTGCCGACGACGTCGTTGGTAAGCACGCGGAGCATGTACATCGTGAAAACGCCGACGTTCCCGAGGAGATCATTTCGGGTCTTGCCGAGATGGGTGGGTTCGGACTCAGCGTCCCGGAGGAATACGGCGGTTACGCAGCCGGCGGTGAGGGCGAATACGTGGGCATGGTCGTTGCGACCGAGGAGCTCTCTCGCGGATCGCTGGGCATCGGTGGTTCGCTCATCACGCGACCGGAGATCATCACGCGTGCACTGGTTCGCGGTGGCACCGAGGCCCAGAAGAAGCACTGGCTCCCCAAGATCGCCACCGCCGAGGTCATGGCCGCTGTTGCGGTCACCGAGCCAGACTACGGAAGCGACGTCGCTGGTCTGAAGGTCACCGCAACACCCACGGCCGACGGATCCCACTATGCGATCAACGGTGTGAAAACGTGGTGCACCTTCGGAGCCCGCGCCAACGTGTTGTTGCTTCTCGCGCGCACCGACCCCGACCGCTCGAAGACCCACCGAGGGCTGAGCCTGTTCATCGTTCCCAAGCCAGTGGCCGACGGACACGGTTTCGTGTTCACCGAAACCAATGCCGACGGCAGCGTCGGGAAGATGGAAGGGCGACCAATCGACACACTCGGCTACCGAGGTATGCACTCATACGAGGTTGCTCTCGAGAACTGGCACGTGCCAAAGGAAAACCTCATCGGTGAAGAAAGTGGACTCGGCAAGGGGTTCTACTTCCAGATGGAGGGCTTCGAGAACGGCCGACTGCAGACGGCAGCCCGAGCGGTCGGACTCATGCAAGCGGCCTACGAGGCGGCTCAGGCCTACGCCGAGAATCGCAAGGTGTTCGGGAAGAACACGGTCGAGTACCAACTCACTGCCGTCAAGCTCGCCCGTATGGCCGTCATCATTCAGGCAAGTCGTCAGTTCTCTTACGAAGTTGCCAAGTTGATGGGCAAGGGCGAGGGCGCCATGGAGGCGTCGATGGTGAAGGCCTACGTGTGTCGAGCAGCCGAATGGGTGACGCGCGAAGCGATGCAGATCCACGGCGGGATGGGCTATGCCGAGGAGTACTCGGTGTCGCGGTTCTTTGTCGACGCTCGAGTCCTCTCCATCTTCGAGGGGGCCGACGAGACCTTGTGTCTCAAAGTCATCGCGCGTCGACTCCTGGAGTCGAGCGGAGCTCGCTAAGTTCGCTACCGTTCCGGTAATCGCTCCGACGGCGGGCGCAGGTCCTTCCAGTAGAACGTGGCGTCGGCCAGGCTGCCGTCGGGGTTCAGCGCGTAGCTGGGAATGATCCCGCACTGTTGCCATCCGAGATGCGGGTAGATCGAGTCGGCGAGCGAACCGGTCGCGGTGTCGAGCACCATCAGGTATCGGCCCGCTGATCGGGTGACCTCGTCGGCTTCGCGCATCAGGCGAGTGGAGATGCCTTTTCCTCGCGCCCGGCGATGGACAATGAGCTTCGAGATGTCGACGCGGTGCTGCTGGTTCGCCATCGGAACAAACTTCACTTGCACACTGCCCTCGATCGTCTCACCGTCGACAGCTACCAGGAGGGCGGTGTTCCCAGCATCCACAGCTGTTACGACGCCGTCCCAGAACGCCATCGACTGCTCGAGCGTGAAGGGGGACATGAACCCCATCGACGCCCCACCGTCGACCGCGTCGACCAGCAATTCGGCGAGCGAGGGAAGCGAAGCCCGCGCCTGCTGTGCATCAAACCGTGCTATCTCCATGTTTTCCCTGCTTTAGCGTGCGTACGAAGCGGCCTGTAGTCGGAACAGTTCTGCGTACATACCATCGCGT
>JANOWU010000284.1:0-24378 GCA_031418035.1 Acidimicrobiia bacterium | reverse complement strand
AGCCACCGTCGATGTACACCGCCCCGATGACCGCCTCGAGCGCGTCGGCCAGAATCGACGGTTTCTGCCGTCCTCCGGTCGCATGTTCACCCTTGCCCAGCAACAGGTGGTGCCCGAGATTGATCGACGTAGCCACCTCGGCAAGGGTGACGGAGTTCACGACGCTGGCACGCAACTTGGCCAGGTCACCTTCGGGGAGCTGCGGGAAGTTCGCGTACAGATAGCCCGTCACCACGAGCCCGAGCACCGAATCGCCCAGGAATTCGAGTCGCTCGTTCGACGGATGACCTGTTTCGGCACACCAGGAACGATGGGCAGTTGCCTGCCTCGCGAGGGCAGCGTTGGTGAACGTGTACCCGATCTCTGCCTCGAGCTCGTTCAGCAACGCATCAGTGTCGACAGGTACGTCGGTCATCGAGAAGAAAGGTTCAGAGCTTCGCCATGACGTAGTCGACGGCGTCGCGGACGGTCTTAAGATCCTCGAGATCCTCGTCGTCGATATGGAACCCTTCCTTGTGCTTGCCGACCTCGTCCTCCAGCGCTTCCACCAGTTCGATCAGGGCCAACGAGTCGGCATCGAGGTCGTCGACGAAGGATGCGCCTTCGGCGATTGCTGTGGGTTCGATCTCCAAGATATCCGCGAGCCGGTCTTTCACGAGGTTCAGTACGGCTGGTCGATCAAGTGTGGACACGGGATCCCTTTCGGAGAGCGAATCGAAGCCGTGATAGGACGGCCTCGACCTTCGATACGTTACCTGGAATCCCGACGCCGATTCAGCGCCCGATGGCTGCGCGAACCGCACCCGTCAGGTCGGCTTCCACCATGTCTCGGGCGACCTTGGCGGCGTTGAGAATCGAGATCGCGTTCGACGACCCGTGGCTGATGATGCACACACCATCCACCCCGAGCAACAGCGCGCCACCGTACGTCGACGGATCGAGCGCCTCGGCCAGCGGCATGAGGGCGGGCAGGAGAACCTTGGCTGCCTCTTTGGCCTCAGGGCTCGACGTGAGCGCCTCGAATACCTTGCCGGCGAAGAACTTCATGCCACCCTCAAGGGTCTTCAACACGATGTTCCCGGTAAAGCCATCCGTGACCACGACGTCGACGTCGGGCGTCATGATGTCGCGACCTTCGACGTTGCCGATGAAGTTGACCCCATCGCCGGCGTCGCCGCGTCGAAGGGCCTCATTCGTTTCCTTGGCGAGGTTGTTTCCCTTGCCGTCTTCCTCACCGATGGTCAACAGGCCGACCCGGGGCCGCTCCATGCCAAACCGGGCCTTTGCGTAGGCCGAACCCATCTGCGCAAACTGCAGGAGCATCTCCGTCGTGCACTCGGCGTTTGCACCGGCGTCGAGCAACACCGTCGGCGTGTGTCCCGGTACGGGAATCGGGGTTGCGATCGCCGGACGGTGAACGCCCTTGATACGTCCCATGCGCAGCAGCGCACTGCCCATCGTCGCGCCGGTATTTCCCGCAGACAGGAACGCACAGGCGCGGCCGTCACGGACGGCCTCGGCCGCCCGCACGAGTGACGAGTCCTTCATGGTGCGTACGCTGCGCGCCGGATCGTCGTCCATCGCGATGACTTCCGACGCATGAATGATCTCCAGGCCGCCGGTGTCGTGGGAGGCAAGATCTTCGAGACGCCCGACGAGCACGATGGGGATCCCGAGCGCCGCCGCCTGGCGGGCACCTTCCAGGATCGCTCCGGGCGCGAGATCGCCACCCATCACGTCGATGGCGATCGGCAGGAACAAACTCATGGGCGACGGACGACGCGCCGGTTCGATTCGCTCGCGGTTACGCGACGTCGACGGCCTGGCGGCCCTTGTACCAGCCACACGACGGGCACACGGTGTGCGGCACCTTCACGGCGCTGCAACGCGGACAGGTGCTCCGGCCGACCTCTCTGATCTTCCAGTTGCTGGCCCGACGACTGCGGGTCTTCGACTTGGACTTCTTCTTCTTTGGGACGGCCATTGCAGCGCTCTCTTCGTGTCAGCGTGTTCAGTGTTCGTAGGTACTTCAGTTCCTGCTGTGGTCTGTGTCGTCGAAGGTCAGGCTCGAAAGCCCAGCCCATCGGTGATCAGTTGCCACTGCGGGGCACGAACAGGCCCCGTCGTTTCGGTTGGCGCCGCAGGTGACGCACAACCCCGCGCACCCCTCTCGACAGAGCGGGGCCAACGGCAGGTCTAAGAGAATAGCCTCCCGAGCCACCAGTTCGAGATCGATCGCATCTTGGCGAATCGGGTAGGTCTCACCTTCGACCGGATTCGTCGAATACATCTCCTGAAAACTCGACGTCGTGGCGCCGTGGATCGGTTCGAGGCAGCGTCGACAGGAGGCCACCCAGGGCACCGAAACCGTTCCTTTGACCAGCACGCCATCGCTCACTGCCTCGATCCGGACGTCGACGGTCATGATCGACCCCGTCGGGACGATCGTCTCGGTCACGACCAGTTCTTCTACGGGGCCGTAGAGATGTTCTTCGCGCCGCATCGCTGGTCGATGCAGGAGATCGGCGATAGAGACAACGAACGGCTTCACCTTTCCATGTTCGCACCTCGTGCGCCGTTGGGCGACCAACACACGCAACCAACACTGCCGCTCCATCGTGCGCGAGCCCTTGGAGGCACTACCCCGACGTTCATGATTGTAGTCATAGCTTTTATGATATCGAGCAACAGAAATTCAACTGTGTTGTCGATAGTCAATTTGTGGACCGGATTGTCACCACTCGACCTCACCGCAATGCGTCGCGGCGCATTGTCACCCTCGTCACGATCATGGCGTGCTGTGCGGCCGCGTCCGGCGTCGTACCAGCCGGTCTGGCCACGTCCGCGACAACCGAAGCCGCATCGCTGGCCGTGGTTGCGTGGGCGGCGCTGGGCCTGAGACGTCTTCCCGGGGGCGCTCGTGGGGCGTGGTGTTGGCTGGTGGCGGGCGTCGCTTTCTGGGTCGTCGGCGACATCGGCTGGGACATCATCGCCCTGTACAGCGATGCGTCGCCCACCATTTCCCTTGCTGACGTTCCCTATCTTGCCGGGTACCTGTTGGTGGCTATCGGTACGGGCAGGCTGATGCGACTCCGTGCGATCAACGCCGACCGCGAAGGCGCGCTCGACTCCCTGGCGCTGGCCGGTTCGGCAATGATGCTCGCCTGGCCGCTGCTCATCGTCCCCGCCCGCGACGTCACCGCGTCACCCCTCGCCCAGTTCGTCGGTGCGGCATACCCGGTCGGCGACGTCCTACTCCTCGCCACCGTGGCCTGGCTCGCCCTCTCGCCGGGTCGACGAAGTCCCGCGCTCACCTACGTCCTTGGATCGGTCGCCTCGACATTCCTTCTCGACGTCCTCTTCACCGTTGCCACGAACAACGAAGCGCCGAACATCGTGCGAATCGTGAACTGCTTTTATCCGTGCTCGTACCTTCTGGTCGGCCTCGCCCTTCACAATCCGCACGTCCTCGATGCCACCGAGCCCGTGCATGCCATAACCCACCGCACGAATCCTGTGCGCCTCGCCATTCTCGGCATAACGCTGTACACGGCACCGATCACGACCCTCCTTCGAGCCGGCGAAGGGGGCGCTGACCTGCTCGTCGGATTGGGTTGCACCACCGTGTTGACGGCGGCAGTGGTCGCCCGATTCGTGTTGCTCGTCCGAGTCCGGGAGCGCCTCGAAGAAGCGGCGGCCCAACGATCGATCCACGACGAACTCACCGGTTTGGCGAATCGCAAATTCTTCATCGAACGAATCGCCTTCGCCCATCGCAGCCAACTGCACACGGGAACGTCGTTCGCGGTCCTCTTCCTAGACCTCGATCGCTTCAAGAGCGTGAACGACACGTGGGGCCATGCCGTCGGCAACGAGGTCCTCAAATCGGTGGCGCGGGTTCTACGCAGTTGCGTGCGCTCGGCAGATGTCGTCGCCCGTGTCGGCGGCGACGAGTTCGCCGTGCTGTGCGAGAACCTCGAATCACCCGAGTCCGCGTACTCCATCGCCGATCGAATCGTTGCTCGACTCGGTACCCAACTTCCGAACGAGGCAAAGCTTGTCGCGGTCAGCGTCGGCGTCGCCTTTTCCGACACGGACGACCCGCTCGGAACCGAACCTGAGTCGCTCCTGCATCGCGCCGACCTGGCAATGTATCAGGCCAAGAGCGAGGGAGGACGATCCTGGCGCGCCTTCGATGACGAACTTCAGCTGTGCTCATCGCAGAGGCGATCGATCGAGATCGATCTGGGCTTTGCGATCGAACGAGACGAAATGCGCCTCGTCCACCAGCCAATCGTCGCGCTGGACGGCTCATCGTGTATCGGCATCGAGGCTCTGCTGCGGTGGGATCGACCCGATGGGAAAACGGCCTCGCCGGAGGATTTCATTCCGGTCGCGGAATCTACCGGCCTCATCGTTCCCATCGGCAACTGGGTCCTTCGTGAAGCCAGCCGATTCGCTGCCCTCTGCGAGTCGGTCTATGTCTCAGTCAACGTGGCGTCGGCCCAGCTCAAGCGCAGCGACCTGGCAGCCGAGCTCGCCGCCGCTGTGGCGGCCGCCGGAACCACCATGGACCGAATCGTGGTCGAACTGACGGAATCCGCGTTCCTCGCCGACGTCGAAGAGGTCTTGCTCGATCTGATCAAACTCGGCGCCCGAATCGCCGTGGATGACTTCGGGGCGGGCTACTCCAACCTCGCCTACATCCACCGTTTCCCGATCGGGATCGTGAAGATCGACAAGTCGTTGGTGGACAAGGTCGACACCGACGACGGGCAACGCGCCGTTGTCGGGGCCATCAGCGCGATGGCCCAATCGCTCCACCTATCTGTTGTGGCGGAGGGAATCGAACGTGAAACACAACGCCGTGCGCTTCTCGATCTCAACGTCCAATACGGACAGGGGTGGCTGTTCGCAAAGGCCATGCCCGCCGAAGAGGCATCGAACTTCGTGGCGTCCTTCGGACTGCGTCGAAGCGTTGGCGCAGCAGGCGCCATTGAGGTAGGGGCCACCGCCTCGTGGGGCGGTTAGGCGCCACCAACTCTCGGGGCACTTCGGGGCCACCACCTCTTTGCGGTAGGTAGGGTTGGCTTCGTGAACCTTTCGCCGTTTCGCTCCGCTCAAGAGCTTCTCGACGCGTATCGCTTCGAAGACGTATCGCCGGTAGAAGTGATCGAAGCGACCCTTCGTGCCATTCAGGAGAGCGATGCCAATTCGTTCTGGCGCATTGATCCTCAGCGAGCGACCGCGGCCGCCCTCTACGCCGAA
Source organism: Acidimicrobiia bacterium (assembly GCA_031418035.1). Lineage (GTDB taxonomy): Bacteria > Actinomycetota > Acidimicrobiia > Acidimicrobiales > JANYDT01 > JANOYY01. Next base: position 19,110 of record JANOWU010000284.1, on the reverse strand, counting down.
GACGCGTATATCCACGGCCGGGCGCGTCCGCTCGAAGGCGTTCCTGTCGGAGTGAAGGACATCGTCGATACCGAAGGTCTTGTCACAACGTCGGGGTCGTCGATGTTCGTCGACCGCGTGCCCAACGCCGACGCAGCCACCGTGCGCGCTCTTCGAGATGCGGGTGCGATCATCGTCGGGAAGACGGCGACACACGAGTTCGCGTACGGCGTCACGACGGTGAACCCACATTTCGGGACGACGCATCACCCCACCAAGCCCGGACACATTGTGGGAGGTTCGAGTGGCGGTTCGGCAGCGGCAGTCGCGTCGGGCCTCGTTCCGCTGGCGCTCGGATCAGACACGTCGGTCTCGATTCGCGAACCCTCGGCGTTTTGTGGGTGCGTCGGCCTTCGACCGACCCACGACTCGATCTCCCTGCACGGTGTCACGCCGCTCGCGCCGAGTTTCGATGTGGTCGGGCCGATTGCCCGGACGCCCGAAGATGCGGCGTTGATGGCCGAAGTGCTGTGGTCACACAGCCCCGGGCTCGGGGCGCCGCCTCTCGAACTCGATGCCGGCGGCACGGAAACCCCTCCGCCGCTTCGCGTCGCGTTCATGATCGACGGTTGGCCCATGACGCCCATCCCGGAGATCCTCGCCGCGGTAGAACTCGCCGCGACCAGTCTCGAACGGTTGGGCCACCGGGTCTCCCCGGTCGTTTTGTCCGAGTTCCAAACCTGTGCCGACACGTTCACCAACGCGATGTTGCCGGAGTCGCTGGAGGTTCACCGCCGAATGGGTCTGTGGCCGCAACGCGAGAGTGAGTACGGCTCCGACGTATCGATTCGGTTGCGCGCCGCCGAAGCCATCACGCTCGACATGCACCTCTCAGCGCTCGCCGATCGTCGAGTACTACGTGAACGCATGAATGAGTTCTTTCAGAATTTCGACGTGCTTCTCACGCCAACCGCAGCGATAAGTGCACCGACGATCGAGAATCGCGACACTCCGGAGTACAACGGACGGCTGTACCCCCTACGCGAACTCCTGTTTCCCTTCCAAGTGATGGCGCCGCTCTGCGGATATCCGGCCCTTGCACTTCCCATCGGTAGCACCGCGGATGGTTTGCCCACCTCCGTCATGCTCAGCGCTGCGCCGCGCCATGACCGACACCTGCTCCGACTCGCCAGCCAACTCATGAAGGAACTCACGTGATCATTCGCACTCTCGACGAAATCTCCGGCTCCGATCGCGATGTCAGCGGGGAGGGATGGCGAAGTCGTCGGTTACTGCTCCATGACGACGGCATGGCCCATTCGTTGCACTGGACCAACATCACCGCCGGGAGCGAACTAACGCTCTGGTACAAGAACCATCTGGAAGCCAACCTCATCATCTCCGGCGAAGGTGAGGTCGTCGATATCGCAACTGGCGACGTCCACCCTCTCGGACCCGGCTCGCTCTACGCACTCGACAAGAACGATCGTCATATTGTACGTGCCCATACGGATATGGCACTCGTCTGCGTATTCACGCCGGCACTCTCCGGCCGCGAGATGCACGACGCCGACGGATCGTATCAACGGTCGCAGTAGCTCACCTCGCGGCGGAGACCTTCGAAGCCTCCGCAACGATCCAGGAAAAACCGGGGTCGGGCTGATCACAGACGAGCTCAGGATGCCATTGCACACCGACGACCCGCCGGTCCGTCATCTCCGCAGCCTCGATCGTGCCGTCGTCGGCCCAACCCGTGGCGATCAACCCTTCGCCCAGTCGAGCCAGCGCCTGGTGGTGGAGGCTGTTGACCGTCCTCGTCGATCCGTACACACTCGCCACATGCGATGACTCTGCGAAGGTGACGGCGTGCACCAACGTCGACGCCGCAACGTCCCATGCGGCGTGGTTCTCGCCCGCTTCGGGCTCAAGGTGCTGGATCAAGGATCCGCCCAGGGCGACATTCAATATTTGGAGGCCGCGACAGATCGCAAGAACCGGGAGGCCACGTTCCAGAGCGCTGAGGGCAAGAGCGGTTTCGACCTGATCGCGCACGTCATCGATGCCGTAGACGGCACTGTGGGGAGACTCCCCGTACCGAGCCGGAGACACGTCGGACCCACCGGTGAGCACGAGCGCGTGCGCGTAGTCCAGAACGTCGAGCGCGGCCATCGAGCAGGGCATGGTGACTGCGACCCCACCGGACGACGCGACGGCATCGGCGTAGGCGCCGATGTGCAGGTCGATCCCCAACTCCGAATAGTTGCCGGGCAACCCCTCGATGAGACTTCCCTTCCAACGTCGGCCACTGATCGCGACGAGAGGCTTTGGCGAGTTCGACATCACCCGACGAGCGTAGCCAACCTGGCTACAGGAGACCCTGCAGTGTTCCGCGAGACACGGCCGCCCAATCGAGCACCGCTCTGGCCTGCCGCTCGCCATGGTCAACCGTGAGGAGCCAGTACATGTCGTCGCTCGACGTCTCCGCCTTGGCGATGACCTCACGGAGCTGCGCGTAGCGGGCGAGCTGTCCTCGGGCGGTCGCCTCGGCCTCGTCGATCAGCGCCAGACAGTGCTGCGGTCCCAATTGGCGTCCAAAGAACAGCCGCAGCAACAAGCCACTACGAGGTGGTCGATCGGCGATCGACTCCCGCAACAGCGCCTGCAATCGCCGTGTGCCTGCCGTGGTGATCGTGTGGATGTTCGAATCGGCCCGACCACCGGCCGTTGTCACGACGTATCCGTTCTCCCGCAGACGCGTCAGCGTCGGATAGATCTGTCCGAAACTCTCGCTCCAGAAGTGACCGAGCACTTCGAGGATCGTTTGGCGGAGTGCATACCCGGTCATGGGTTCGACGCTGAGCGCACCGAGGACAGCAGTTTCAGTCTGTGGGTTAGCCATATCTTCTAGAGCTATCAGACTTTCTCGGTGGAGACAGGTATCACGACCACTATTTCTGGCTTCGAAGCGTCACGGGGTGTCTTGATCGAAGAACGCGTTGGCGGCTTCGTCGGCCTTCATCTGCGCTTCGCTCGGCGCGACGTCGGGTGCAGGAAGCGACCGCAACTGATTCCGAGCGTCGGTAACAAGTGCGCTTATCTTTCCGATCTGTATTTCGAACTTCGCCAGATGACGGTCACACCAGTCTTCGGCTTCGAATCGCCGACGTCGAGCGTCGTCTTCGGCTGACTGGGTGATTTCGGCAGACTTGATCCGACTCTGGCGCACGATCTCTTGACGCTCGACCATTCTCGTCGCCTGAGCCCGCGCTTCGTCGAGGATGAGATCGCCCTCGGAGTACACCTTTCCGAGGAACTCCTTGCGTTCCCGAAGCATGTATCGCGCTCGTCGAATCTCGTCGGGCATCTTCGCCACGGCGTCATCGAGTAAATCGAGGACTTCACCCGGCTCGATGCGAACGCTGGACGAGAGCGGTAACGGCCGAGCATTCTCGATGATCTCGATGACGCGACGAAGCAGCGCGAACGAATCAGGTTCGTCGGCGTCGGATTCATACGGTGGTTCTTCTGGTTCGATCGTGGTCATAACAAGCTCCGGTTCCAGTCTCACACGTTGGCTCACCGATTCGGCGGAGCCCCGATCACCGCTAAGACTTGGAGAGCTTGGCCACGATGCGACGATTGACCGCCGGTGGCACCATGGAGGAGATGTCGCCGCCGAATCGGGCGACCTCACGCAGGAGTCGACTTGCGAGGAACGAGTGACGCGCCGCCGTGGGGAGAAAAATCGTGACGATGCCGGTCAGCCGCTCGTTCATCTGCGCCATCTGAAGTTCGGTCTCGAAGTCGCTGACGGCACGCAGACCCTTCACGATCGCCCCGCACTCGTGCGATGTGGCGAAGTCGACGAGGAGACCGTCGAAGAAGTCGATCTCGATGTTCGGCAGATGCGCAGTTGCCTCGGCGATCATCTCTCGACGCTCATCGAGATTGAACAGCGCGTCGTTCTTGTTTGGATTTCGCACTGCCGCCACCAGCACGTGATCGAACAGCTCCGACGCCTTCTCGATGACCTCCATGTGACCGTTGTGGAGCAGGTCAAAGGAGCCAGGGACAAGGGCTTTACGCATCAGATGACTCCAGCATGGACAGCGGGCTCGGCGTCTCTGGTTGCAAGACGGCGGTACGGGCAAGAAAGGTCACAACGGTAGCGCCGTAGCGTTGCTGTCGAACAATCGTCCATGCCTCGCCGACCTCGGTCACCCGTCCGGTCTCCATCACGACGATTGCATCGTCGTGAGCGAGCATCGGATGGAGCGCATCGAGCAGCGGCTTCCACTCGGTGAAGTCATACGGCGGGTCGGCGAAGACCAGGTCCACCTGCTCACGCATCCCCGCCACCCAACGTCCGACGTCGGCCCGCAGCACGGTGCTCTGTGACGTAAATCCGAGATGTTCGACGTTGTCGAGAATGGCCCGATGAGCAACCCGATCGCTTTCGACGAACGTGACATGCGCGGCACCTCGACTCAATGCCTCGATCCCCAGCGATCCTGAGCCAGCGAAGAGATCCACCACACGGGCTTCTTCGACCGCACCACGATGGATGAGCGCGTTGAACGTCGCTTGGCGAACCCGCTCTGAGGTGGGACGGACATCGAAGCCGGGGGGTGCAACAATTCGTCGGCCCCGGGCACTACCGGCGATAACACGCATCACCTCAGACCGTACTTGTTCTAGAAAGGGTCATGGACCTTCTTGCCGGACTTGCCACGACGCGCGCCATTCGTCGATACCGCCCCGACCCGATCCCCACGGAGGATCTCAACACCATCCTGTGGCACGCCACACGGGCCCCGACCGGGAGCAACCGACAGGGATATCGCTTTCTTGTCCTGAGCGACGGCCCCGTCGCGCTTCAGGCCAAGGCGTTGCTCGGTGAAGCGTTTCGAGCGGGCTGGCGAACCAAACGATCGAACGACCGTTACGACGCTGGTACCGGCGTCGACCGGTCGTCGCCGAAGGCCCGGACGGCAGCGGCGATGACCAAATTCGTCGATTCGTTCGAGCAGACGCCGGTTGTCGTTCTGCCCTGTCTCATCCGCCATCGCGAGCCCGACCCGACCGAGGGAGCGTCGATCTATCCGGCGTGTCAAAACCTGTTGCTCGCCGCTCGAGCGCTTGGCTATGGCGGCGTGATCACGATGTGGCACAAGGAGGTCGAGCCAGAGCTTCGGGAGCTCCTCGGGGTACCGGCCGACGTTGCGATGGCGGCATGCATCCCGCTCGGACGTCCGGAAGGAAATCACGGTCCGGTGCGCCGTCGACCGGTATCGGAGCTGGTGTTCAGCGAGGGTTGGGGACAGCCCGCCCCGTGGGCTCGTGACCCCGAGGGCACGCTGTTCACGTCGGCAGGGCCGCCGCGCAACGCGGAGTAGCCAGTACTAAGTCATCTACGTACACCTACGTACACCTACGTACATCTACCAACCGTCGTCAGCGGCTCGTCCCCCGTCGCCATGGCCATCCTCATCCGTCACAACAAGGTCCCAACGATCACGACAGTCTTCGCAACGATAGGTGGCGACGTCGCCCGGGTAGAGGGGCTGATCCGCGGTCACCACGGTCAGCAGGTGACACCGACCACCGCAGTCGATGCAGGTGATGATCTCAGGAAGCGTGTCGTCGTTCGTCTCGAAAATCATGTGGCCGTCCATGCGAGCTCACCGGAGGGCACGGATATGAAAATGCCGGTGGCCTCGACGGCCACGGCGCCGTCGCCCAGCAGCATTCGTCCGTGTACTTTGTGTCGCCGCTTCGGTGTCGGGGAATCTCGCCACGCCTCGATCCGCAGCTCCTGACCGTTCAGCGGTACTGGTTTTCGGAACTTCAACTCGAGCGTCGCCGTGACGCAGTGCACGCCATCGAGCATGAAGCCCACGGAGGCCATCGTTTCGTCGAGCACAGTGGAGGAGACGCCACCGTGCAAGAAGCCGGGGACGCCACGGTGCTCGGCACGGGGGACGAAGTGCGCAACACAAACCTCGCCTTCACGTTGGAATCGCATGCCGAGCGAGATCGGGTTGTCGTCACCGCATCCGTAACAGGCACCTTCCATGGCCAAGACCGTAGCTCCTCGCAAAGGAACTCCCCGAAGAACCCCGGTCCGGTTCAGCTTGTGGTGCGTTTGGGTAGCTCGTGGTGCGTTCGGCCAGCCCAAACGCACCACAAGGGGTTCAAACGCACCACAAGCTCGAACCGAAAGCTCCCGCGCCCGCGACGCGCATGGCGAACGGAAACGCGGCCGACCGCAGCGCTGCTACCGGACGAGCAGAATCATGACCACCAGGCACACGGCCGCAACGGCGCCCAGGAGCCATGGCGCCCACCGAGGCAGCGCGGGCTCGACGGGTGCGGCGTTGCCTTCTTCGGGGTCCACCCGCCCAGTATGTCGCATGCGACGCCCCTGCTCGACGCTCGCCGTCGAGGTCGAAGCGGTCGCGGAGCCGATCTCCCGAGAGGGGCTCAGCTCTTGAACAGGAACTCGGCCTCGTCGGGGTCGACGAAGAGCTGGATCTCGTCGCGAAGCTCGGAGTTTGTCGAAAGGTCGGGGTCCGCGTCGACAATCGCGGTCGCAACGCGCCGGGCTTCGGCAACCATCGCTTTGTCTCGACGCAACGACGCCAGTTTCAAGTCGCTTCGACCCTTTTGCCTCGTGCCCATGATCGTCCCCTCGCCGCGCAACTCGAGATCGACTTCTGCCAACTCGAAGCCGTCGGTCGACCGTTCGATCGCTTCGAGGCGCGCAACGCCATCGGGGGTCTCCGTCTCCGAAACGAGGTAGCAATACGATTTGTTCGCGCCACGCCCGACTCGACCCCGGAGCTGATGCAGCTGGGCGATCCCAAACCGGTCGGCGTCGAGGATGACCATGACGGTTGCGTTCGGGACGTCCACGCCTACTTCGATCACCGTCGTCGCGACGAGCACGTCGATCGCTCCTGCCCGAAACGCGGTCATGATGCTTTCCTTCTCCGGAGAGGGCATCTGACCGTGCAGCAGACCGAGTCGAAGACCGTGGAGGTGGCCACCCTGGAGTTCCTCGAACGTTTCGATCGCTGAACGCGCTTCGATCTTCTCGGAACCTTCCACAAGCGCGCATACGACATAGGCCTGACGCCCCTCGCGAACCTGTTCCACAACGTGCGCGAACGCATTCGACGTTTCCATTTCGGAGCGCGCCCAGGTCGTGACGATCGGAGTGCGTCCGGGTGGCAACTCATCGAGGATCGTGGAATCCAGATCGCCGTAGACCGTCATCGCCGCGGTTCTCGGAATCGGCGTCGCCGTCATCACCAACATGTCTGGATCGAGCCCGTTTCCCTTTGCTTTGAGGACCGCTCGCTGTTCCACGCCGAAGCGATGCTGTTCGTCGATCACGACGACACCGAGCTGTTTGAACGCAACGATGTCGGTGAGCAACGCATGCGTCCCGATGAGAAAATCCACGTCGCCCGACAAGAGCCCCGCGTGAAGCTCGCGACGCTCCGCCGCAGTGGTGCGGTTCGTCAGGAGCTTTACCGAAACGGGACGCCTCCCGCCCAAACGATCGGGAGCGTCGACCTCCAAGTGCGCATGATCGAGCATCATGCGAATGCCGATCTCGTGTTGCTCGGCGAGCACTTCGGTGGGCGCCATGAGGGCAGCCTGCGTGCCGTCTTGAATCGCCATGAGGGCCGCGGTCACCGCCACAAGTGTCTTTCCGGCACCGACGTCGCCCTGCAGCAATCGGTGCATCGGGATTGGACTCGCGAGGTCACGGCTGATCTGGTCGATCGCACGCTGCTGCGCCCCGGTGAGCGGAAACGGGAGAGAACGATGAAACTGCTCGACGAGCGGACCGTGACCGGAGGCCGTGGCCTGGGCATGAACGATGCCCTGGGAGTCGCGCTCGACGGCTCGTTTGCGCATCACGAGGAGGAGTTGCATACGGAGTAGCTCATCGAAGGCCAGGCGTTTGCGCGCCGCCTGCGCCGCGCCCATCGATTCCGGAACGTGGATGTGACGCATCGCCCAGGTCCGCCCGACCAGGTCGAGCTCGTCACGCCAACTTTCGGGCAGCGGTTCGACGAACTCCCCCGCTCGCTCGAGGGCTTCCTCGATCCAATCGCTGATCTCCCACGTCGTCAGGCCAGCCTTTTCCGACTGCGGATACAGGGGAACGATCTTGCCGGTCTTGTTCCCGACCAGATCGACGACCGGGTTCGTCATCCGCCGTTCGTCACGGTACAGGTCCACCTTGCCGAAGAACGCCACGTCGGTGCCGACGGGAAGCTGTTTCACCCGCCATGCCTGATTGAAGAACGTCGCCTTGAGATAACCCGAACCGTCGAAAATGACGGCTTCGACAAAGGTCCGCCCCTGTCGGCTTTTGCGGGCTTCGATCCGTTTGATCGAACCCAGCACCAGCGCCTCCTCGCCGGGAGTCAACTGACGAATGGGTTGTTGAGCGCTTCGGTCGAGATAGCGCCTCGGATAGTGGGTTATCAAGTCGAGGACGCTCTCCATGCCCATCTCCGCCAGGCCGGCCAAACGTTTCGGCCCGATCCGGCTCAGCCGAGAAAGTTCGATCTTTGCGAGTTGACGCAATCGTCGCTGCGGCTGGGTCACTTGCGTTGCCTGCGGTGCAGTTGCTTCGTCGGCCACACACCGAGGCTACGCGACAAGTCCCGGTCACCTGTGAAGGCGACCGGGACTCTTGTGTCGTTCTTTTCGTGAGAATGCCGTAACGAAGTCGCTACGGTTCCAAATCAGCCGGTGAAGGTGGGGTCACCCAGCACTGGTGTCGCTACGGCAGCCGTGTCGGCTGGTGCCGCTGTCGGTGCTGCGGCCGGAGCCTTCGTCGTCGTGGTTGTCGGTGCCACGGTCGTCGGCGGTACCGTCGGTGCCGTGGCCGGGGCAGTCGCAGCGACGGTTGTTGTCGGAGCAGTCGTCGCAGGAGCTGTCGTGGTTACTTGGACGACCCCTGGGTTCGTGCCGGATCCCGGAATCGGTCCACCGGCGCCGGTTGGGTTCACCGGCACGACTGGGACAAGTGGGATTTCCTTGTTGACGGTAATCGTGAAGGTCCTCGAACCCGTCTGGCCGTACGCGTCGGTTGCCGTACAGGTCACCGTCGTGACACCAATTGGGAACGCTGACCCAGACGGAGGAAGGCAGGAAACCGTTCCTGAAGACGATGAGGCAGCCGGATACGTGACCACTTTGCCAGCATCAAGGGAAGACCCTTCGACGATGTTGGCAGGAACTGAAACCACCGGCGGTGCCGGGCGATTGACCGTAACGGTAAAGGTACCGGTCGCTGTCCCGAACGTGTTCGTCACGGAACAAGTCACCGTGTTCACGCCAATGGCGAAGGTCGACCCAGACGCCGGGCTGCAGGATGGGGTCCCGTCCGTCGAAGTTGCCGGCGGATAGGTCACTACCGCACCTGCGGGAGACGTTGCTGTTGCCACGATGTTCGCCGGAACGACGATCGGCGGGGAGCCCGGGTTGGTTACGGTGATCGTGAACGAACCAGTCGTAGCTGGGTTGACCCCATCATTCGCGGTACACGAAACCGTTGTTGTCCCGATGACAAAGACTGTTCCCGACGCTGGCGAACAGGCGACGGTCCCACTTGTGGCGGTAACTGCTGGGTAGTCCACGGTTGCTCCAGCGAGCGACGTTGCGACCGTCAAAATGTTGCTTGGAAGCGTGAGGACGGGCGCTGCCGGACGAGTTACCGTCACGGTGAAGGATCGCGTGGCCGTATTCCCGACCTCATCGCTGGCGGTGCAGGTAACGAGCTGCGATGTAGACGGTCCACTGCCCAAGGTAATGGTTATGCCCGTAAGGGTCCCCACATCACAGCTCTTGACTATTTTGTCGTCAGCGTCGTCAGGGTCCGTGGCCGATACCGGAGGCGAGTAGACAACCGTCATCGGATTCGAGGTAGCAACGACACTAAACGTTGCTGGACCGGTAAGAACAGGCGGGGTGAGGTCAAACTCCGCACGAAGAATTTTGTTCGGGGGAACTGGCCCAGGAAAGTTGGCCGGGTCCGGTGCGCTCGTAAAGTACAGGTGCGTCGCATCGACAGCGACGCCGACCACTTCGACCTGACCCGATACGAACGCCGTCGTTACCGAAGTCCCATCGAGCTTCGAACGTCCGATCGTCCCGTTCGCATAGTTCGCCCAATACAGGTACGTGGCATCCGCGGTCACACCGGTCGGGCCGTTCGCGCTCGTCACGAGATCGGTCTGACCCGTGCCCGCAAGCGTCGCCTTTTTGACGACGGTACCGATGCTGGGCCCGCTGCCTTCGAGGTAGTCGGTCCAGAAGATTCCCGATGAGTTAACTTCGAGACCGTACGGATAATTCGAAACGGTCATGAACGATTGGCTGACGCCGGTTGCGGGGCCGGATCCGCTCACGGCGGCCCGACCGATCGTGGAGCCACCGAAGTTGGTCCAGTAGAGATTTCCGGCGTGATACGCGATTCCGATCGGGACATCTGCACCGGTAATGAACGAATCATTGACGCCGGACCCATCCAACAGAGACCGGCCGATGGTCGTGCCACCCGCTTGACCATTCGTCCAGTAGAGGTAGGTACCATCGGTGGCAAGCCCTGAGGGTCCCGAGAGGGGCGCGTCGGTAGGGAGCAACTGTACGTTCGTGCCGTCAAGGTTCGATGTTTGGATCCTGTTGGTCGAGATGTTTGGCCAGTACAGCTTGCCGTTTTGAATCATGACGTCCCGCGGACGAGAGTGCGTGGGGTTCACGATCGTGGTCACTGCATTGGTGGGTGCCAAGGCGCCCGCAGTGGTCATCACCCCTGCGGCGAGTGCCGTTGCCGCGACCGCCGCAACAATTCGACGACCGACATTGCGTCGAGAGGCAGGGGGCCGGGAAGGTTTGTCAGTCATCGTCATAGGAGTGTCCTAAGGAGTCGAGCAACGAGAACGACCGCGTTGCGTGAGTATTCATGGGTGATTGTAGTCTCAGACAGCCTCGAAGCAACACTATCCGTGGGATTATTCGGTTCAGTCGAGAAAATTCGCGGGACAGCTAGGACATTCGCCCACTCCGCGAGGTCATCCCGAGGCCTTGGCAGCGCACTGGTCCCGACGTCGACGAACCCCACCGTCCGCAACGCCCGTGTGCGCGCAGTGGTCTCCGCACCCCGCTTTCGCTTGTGGTGCGTTTGGGCACCTTGTGGTGCGTTTGGGCTGGCCGAACGCACCACAAGCATCCCGAACGCACCACAAGCCTCGGTGGGGAACACTTGGGGAACATGCGGGAAAACTGCGGGAACGGGCGATCTACCCTTCCGTTCCTCCAGCAGTACCGTCATCTCGCCGATAACCACTCGTATGGCTTTGGATCCGACTCTCGACGCGGTGACCCCCCACGAGGTGAACCCCCACGAGGCCACGACTCCCGAGCATCGCGCGGTTCGAGAGGACGTCGACCGCCGGGTCGGCCCGGAACGTCGATCCCGACCACGACGCTTGGACGAACTTCGGGCGTTCCACCAAAGTCGCAACTTCGGAAGGATCGCCACCCTGTGCGCGGCGAGCGGCGCGGCGATCGCCGTGTGGGCGTTGGTGAACGCGCCGGTCACGAGATCTCCAACGGCGTGCACAGACACCCTCGGCGCCGAACTGCTTCACCACCGCGAGATTCACCCACTGTGGATCGTCGCGATGTTGCTGAGCGCTATCGCGGTGGCGCTGCCCTCGCGACCGCGCCGAAGCTATGTGAGCGTAGGACTTGTTGGGCTTACCATCGGCCTCGGCGTCGCCGCATACATTCGCGTTGCGACGTGGAAGACGGGAATCTGCTTCGTGTGACCGGTCGTCATGCCTCGGCATTCACGATCGAATTCAGGGCCGGGCCGAGGTCGAGAATCGATGTGCACAGAACAAAACGACCGGCGCCTCGTTTCGCAAGGCGCTGGCCAGCGTCGACCGATTCCTCATCGGCGCTCGTGCCGACGACGTGAAGCCGATCAATCCCGCGCATCGCATCGAAGGGATTGGCGCCCTCGGTCGCCAAGCCATCGCTGAGCAGAATCACTTCGCGCTGTGTCGCCGACGCCCGACCGAGTTGGCTGCGTGCGGCACGAAACGCGAGGCCGAGATCGGTGACCCCTTTCCCACGCAATGACAGCACATCGTTGATCACTGCCTCGGGACGTCGACCTCGGCCCTGCGACGCAAGCACGATGCAATCCCGCGCAAACGCCACCACCGACACATCTGCTCGTTGCCCCGCGGCAACGATCACGCTTGCCGCACCGACGGCGGCGGTTGCGACTTGGCGACCGCTCATGGAACCGCTGCGGTCCACGAGGAGGCAGATCGCCCGTTCGCGTGCTCCCCACTGCGTGCACACAAGGTGGTCCGCCTGGGTCGGGCGGATACCGTCGGTCCGCGAGAGCGTCGCGTCGAGATCCAGGTCACCGTCGAGCGGGTCTTTGGCCCGGACGATCCGCCGTACCCCCTTGGTCGGCGGGGTCCCGCGCTGCGCGAGTCGCAGAAACAATCTGGCCGCGCTTTTCCGAGCTTTGGCTCGCAGCTGCGCGTCGGTCGCGTTCGCAAGGTCAGCGAGCAACTCGGCTGCCGCATCGGGATCGTCTTCGGCCAACGCGTCGAGGGACTCTTCATCGAGTTGACCAAGCTCGGGTGATGCCTGGTCGAATCGATCCTTGTGACGATGTTGCAGTTCGCTTCGCCCGATGCTGCGTTGTTCCGCTTGCTCGATGGCCTTGCGAGCGTCGTCACCTTCCTTGATCTGGCCCTGGCCACCTCCCGGAGGAGGTTGGCCAGGGCTCTCAGCTTTTCCCGGATCGTCCTCCGGGTTGTTCGGGGATTGCTCCGAAGCGGCACGGGCACGAAGAATCGCGTCGAGCAATTCGGTGAGGATGTCCTCGGGTTTTCGATCGCTCGCTTCGTCGACGCGTACTCTTCCGCTCAACGCTGTCAGACCAGCGTCGAGATACAATGTACGCATATCAAGTGGGTCAAGCGGCGCGTTCGGGCGCGTCGTTCGCAGCCCTTTGCACAACAGCACCAGATCGATCGCGCCGCGAACACTCGACCCGATTCGCAAATCACGATGCGTTCGTGTTGCGCGCACGAGTGCAACAGCAATCTCGACGTCGTCGTGGTTGTACGCGACACCGGTGACACGGTCGACGATCGCACGTTCCTCGGTCTCGTCTTGATAGGCAATCGCCACCCGACACATTCGGTCATAGATCGCTTGGCCGATTCGCGACGTGCCGACAGCGTCGAAGGGATTCATCGCGGCGATCAACCGAAACCCCGGGGCGGCCACGATTCGGCCGTAGCGTGGGATGTGCAGTTCACCTTCGGCAAGGGCGGTGATAAGCACGTTGAGCGTCTCTTCGGGGACCCGGTTGAGTTCCTCGAGATAGAGCAGACCTCCCTCGTGAACCGCCCGGGCCAGTGGGCCGGGCACGAACGACGCTTCGGTGTACCCGCCAGCGAGTACCAACGCAGGATCGTGGTGACCCACCAGACGACTCGGCGTGAGTTCGGCGTTGCCCTCCACAAAGACCAGCGGCACGGCAGCTGCTCCGGCGAGCGTCCGCAACAGCGTCGACTTGCCGGTACCCGGAGGTCCCTCGAGAAGGACGTGACGACCGGCGGCGAGGGCCACGCTCACCAACTCGGCTTCACGGTGCATGCCCACGACCGCGTGTCTGGCACTGGCCAAGAGGGTTTGTGGCACATAACGATCATCAGTCATGGTTCAATCCGGTCCAACACACGGGTCATTACCGTAGTACCGACTCGCGAACTTCCCGCAATCACGTGGGAGCAGTCGCGACACCAACTACGTCGATTCTGCCCTTCCAGGTAACTGTTGGCCAACCGGGTTGAGCCACTGTCGAACCAGGCAACATCTGTGCAACTATCGCGGCGGGACCGTACAGTCGGTGACCCGCTTCCGTGAACCGTGAGGGCCCCCGCCGACACAGGGTCACCAACTCGTATCTGTACGGACGGTTCGTCAACCTTCATACGAACCGCCCTAAGACCTCACCCCGACGTAAGAAACAAGTGACTTTTGGTGCTTTCCTCGGCGTAACGCCAACTCGGGGATCTATCACGTTCGTTGCGCCAGACCGTCAAGTTGGCCGGATAGGCCAGCGCGGCAGATGAAACATGACAAGATCCAGGACGACTCGAAAGAACCAACTGGATCGTTCACTCGGCTTGTTCCAACTGACAGCGAGCGGCTCGGCATCATCGTCGGTGCGGGGATCTATGTGCTGATCGGCAAGGCCACGGCCCTTGCTGGACCCCGCGTTTGGATGGCATTCGTTCTCGCTGCAACTCTAAGCGCGCTTACGGCAATGAGCTATGCCGAGTTGGCCTCAATGTACCCGAAGGCGGCGAGTGAGTTCGAATACTCCCGCCAGGTTGCCCCAAGACTCGTAGCGTTCGTTGTCGGTTGGGTCATGATCTGCGGCCTCATTGTCGCAGCCGCAGCAGTTTCGTTGGGATTCGGCCGCTACTTCCGACAGTTCCTTGATGTTGACGAACGCCTCCCTGCCGCCGGGTTGTTGTTCATCGTTGCTCTCACCGCATCAGCGGGAATCCGACGTTCCGCTGCAATCACGACGCTCCTAAGTCTCATCCAGGTCGGTGGACTGTTGTTCGTCATAGCAATCGGCGCCCCACACATCGGCGAGGTCGATCTCTTCACCAGCGCTGGCGGAACGGGTTCAGTGATTGGTGCCGCTGCGCTCGTGTTCTTCGCGTTCATTGGGTTCGACGAAGTCACGACGTTGGCCGAGGAAACTCGGAATCCATCGCGCACAGTGCCACGCGCTCTACTTTTCGGTCTGGGCATTTCGACGCTTCTCTACGTTGGGGTCTCGATTGCTGCTGTCAGCGTCCTCGGAGCAAACCAACTTGCCGTATCCGAACGTCCACTCGCCGATGTACTTGACCACGTTCTTGGCGGCAGCGGTCAAAACGTACTGGCCGCCGTCGCACTGTTGGCAACAACGAACACCACACTGCTCTGTGTCACTGCCGCGTCACGAATGCAATTCGGTATGGCGGAAGCGGGGGCTCGTCCCAACCGGCTGACAAACCCTTGCCCCACGGCAAGGTTCCGGTCCTGCCCGTATTGGGGCTGCCGTTTTCGTGATGCTCCCGTCGCTGCGCTTCGACGCTGTCGTTCTGGGCCTCGGCATATGCCTCGCCGGGGTCGTTGTCGATTGGACGTGGCAACGTCAACGGAAGGCAAATCTCGTCTGTTCGCTTCGGAATCCACTGTCAGAACAATGATGAGTACGAACGTCGAGCACTGTTTCAACAGTGGACGCGGTCGCTGTGATCGCTTCGCGACCCCGGAATGTTCGACCAAGTTGTGGTTCGACGGCCTCGGCCTTTTCGCGTCGAATCTGCCTTGACGCTGGCACGTCTGAGCACGCGAAGTGGGGTCCTCCCACCTACATGCATTCCGGTCGCAACATCGTCACGTGAGTTCCACGTCGTCGACAGCTTGCTGCAGGAACGATAGACCCTCAAAGGTACAGATCAACAGCCCGGGACATGCAGTAGTTCGTCCTTGCAACAGCGAAGTGGAAGGCAGCCGTCATCAGGGAGGGTCGACATCTGGCAGGCTGAGGACGTGTCGCCAAGATCACAAGCCGACGTTCGCGTGACGTCGCGGCGCGAGCACCCTGCACGGTGGAGACGATCAAACGTGTCGCTGTTCATCGTGGGTGCGGTCACACTCCTTGGTGTCCGCGTTCCTGCGATGGCTACCGTCACGCGTTTCGTCGTTCACCCGATCGCCCTTGCAGTCCCAAGCAAACCTGATCCAGCAATCACACGTCCACACTTGATTCGCAGCACCTTCTTCGACAACGGAATACGACCACTGGTGATCAACGATTCGACGACCTCGATCAGAAGTTGGGGAATCATAAGCGCACCTACTGATGGGAGCGGGCCGTTCCCGCTTGCCATCGTCCTGCACGGTGCTCACAGCTTCTGCTCGACTGGTCCCAGCCGGAGTTGGCCGTGCCCCGATCGGAGCGAGGTGGCCAACCATGACGGGTTGTCCTGGCTTACCGAGGCATTGGCCCGACGCGGATTCGTTGCGATCGCGATCGGGATAAACGCCGAATACGCGCATCCAACCAACAAAGTCGCGGCGCTGTCGGCGTCGATCATCGAACGCGACGTGCTCGCGCCCCTATCGGATACCAACGGCAGGTTCGCCGCTTGGCTCGACCCGCGAATCGTCGACCTGTCGACGGTCATCCTCGTCGGCCATTCCCGCGGTGCAGCGGTTGCTGCAGTTCTCGGGCGCAGAGATGAGGGTCGAGCGCTCCGCGTCCCTGTCGCTGCCACAATCCTCTTGGCCCCCACGTCCGATACCGTAAGTCCCGCTCTTGTCGCCGACGTCCCAACGGCGGTGTTCATCGGGAGTTGCGATGGGGATACGGGAGTAGACGGAGGCCAGTTCTTCACAGCTTCGATGTCTCGAGTGCGCCGAACGCCATTGGCGCTGGTTCTGTTGCGTGGAGCGACGCACAATGCCACAAACGACAGACTCCCTCCGGAGTCGAGTGAACGAGCGAACCCGGACTGCGCGGACAACATTCGGCTCGATCCCGAAGCCCAGCGCTCACGGTTGGCTGAACTCGTTCCGAATTTCATACGTGGACTTCGGGGTTATTCGGGGTCCTCGAATGGCCAAACGATTGATGTGCGACGCGCTGATGATCGCATCGCTCCGGGAATTCGCTTGGTTCATCTTGATCCAACAAGCCGACGACGTACGATTCTTGATCCCGCGTACGGTTGGCCGTTTCGCGGAGCGATGGCGACGCAATTGCGGGTCGATCGTTGCCCGGGCGGGATGTCGTCGCCTTTTCGCGCTCCCGGCACACAACAATGTCACCGGTTCGAGCTGACCGAGTTGGTGGGCCGACCGGCCTCGACCCGATTCGCTTGGACGACTGCCGGAGCAACACTGCGGCTGTCACATCAGCGTCTGTCCGCCGGAACCGTGCTCGTTATCAGAGCATTCGCCGACCCTTTAAGTTTCAAGCCCGCGCAGAGGTGACGGCGACTCTGACGGGCACGAGCAGTGAGTCACCACAACAAGTTTGGTTGATGAGACTGCGCTTTCCGGTCGACGCGGTCGGCGAGCCGATCACCGACTCCGGGCTGCGCCGCGGTGCCGTGCTTTGGTCCGAGCGCCGCATCGTCATCCCGTCGGCGACTGGGTCCACCACCCTAACGATCAACGGACCGACATCCGGCGCCCTCGACATTGTTGGGATCGAGGCCGTGATTACGACGCCGTGACGGTCCGTACCGGGAACACGAGTTTGAGTAAAAACGAACGTGCACCGAAACCCGCGACGAAGGGAGAATTGCTCCGCAGTCCACTAGACAATGGTGGTGACCGCTTCGAGCCCCACCCACGCACCTAACTTCTACAGCCATCGGACGTTTCGCCCGGCAAGATACGACGATCCCGCGATACAGGTTCTGCTTGCGGAGTACCTTCGTGAACTCGAGTTGCGTGACGACACGCTGAGCGACGAACTGGCGACCGCGACCATCGATGAGACCCTCGGCGCGAACGCGATACCCGAAGACTTCATGGCGCCGAATGGGGTCTTTGTCGGTGTGTGGGACAACGACGAACTCTGCGGCATCGGTGGCGTGCGGTGCTACGACGATGGGACCCAACATGCCGGGGAAATCAAACGGATGTTCCTGCGACCGGGTGCACGGGGAAAAGGGTTGTCGCGTGAGCTGTTGTCGCTTCTCGAAGACGTCGCGGCTGCGCTGGGATGCCGCGTCGCCCGACTCGACACCCGTTCGTCACTCAACGAGGCTCGGGGCCTGTACGCAACCCACGGCTACCGAGAGACCGGTCGCTACAACGACAATCCCTTCGCACAACACTTCTTCGAAAAGGAACTGTTCGCCGATGAAGCGTCGTTTCGCCGCATCGCAGCCTGGATGGGGATCGCTGCCGATCAGCTCCCGTCTGCATCCGTAGACGCCCAACGGCGCCTGCGGCTCGCAGGATCATTCAACTTTCGTGACGTCGGCGGTTACATAGGGGGCGGCGGGCAGGTGGTTCGCACATCGTTGGTGTTTCGCAGCGATCATCTCAACGCGCTCACCGATCACGACCTTCGCGAGATCCGTGCTCGCAACATCGCCGCGGTGTACGACTTTCGACTCGACTCCGAGCGTGAGCGTCAGCCAAGTCGATTCGAGGGCGGTTGGAGTCCCGAAGTACACGTACTGTCCACGTCGGACACCCAGGCGCTCGACTCCTCGGTGATCGATCTCGTTCGTGAGGCGCTCGCCGGCACCCGACCGATGCCCGAACCCTCGTTCTGGGAGGACGCGTACGAAACGGTACTCGCCGCCGGACGACCGATGTTCGTCGCCATGCTGACCGGCCTCGCCAACGAGTCGAAACTCCCGGCGCTGTTTCACTGCACGGGAGGCAAGGATAGAACGGGCATTGCGACGCTCCTGATTCATCGACTTCTCGATGTCGACGACGACCGCATCATCGATGATTTCTTGGCGACAAATCTCTATCGCACACCACTACGCCTGCTCGCCCTTCGCCAGGGACTGCTCGACGCCGGGATCGATCCGGCTTCGGCCATTCCCATGGTCGGGGTGACCCGCAGCGGTGTAACGCGTGCACTGCAGCTCCTTGATGAAACCTACGGGGGCGTACACCGCTACCTCCTCGATGGCGGCATCGACCCCGAGGTGCTCGTGAAGCTGCGCTTCCGACTACTGGGCGAAAGCTCCTCAGGCGAAGTCTCCTCGGGCAACTCGTCGGAGAAATAGGACGGCCCGCACCGATCTTTCGATCGATGCGGGCCAAGTCCGCCACCACACATCTCTTCATTCGGCCGTGCCTCGCCTCAACTGAAGGATGTTCTTCGAAATAGGGCGGTTGGCCTACGGCTCGGGTCAGCTTCGCGAACCTGCGAGTCGTGTGCGCAACGCTCGGCCCGCTAGTCGAGCGAGATCGGTTCGTCGTCGAGTTCGCTCAACGCACCTTTGTCTTCCACGACGACCA
>JANOWU010000283.1:0-32397 GCA_031418035.1 Acidimicrobiia bacterium | reverse complement strand
GGACGTCCAAGTACGGTGTGTGGAACCGCGTATTCCGGGCTTGGCGCGACTGCCTCGCCGTCCGCTGGATGCAGTCGCGGAAGTTCCGCTACGAAGTCGCGGAGATCGATGCGCAAGGCAAGGTGTCGGCCCGCAGCTCGTCCGGACTTCGCGACTCCCCGACGAACAACACCTGCGCTGCGATCCCGCAGACTTGGATCGCGCCGATCATCGGAGCGGGCGCTCCGTGGTACCAGGCCCTCTTCGGGCGCGACTCGATCATCGCGGCATGGGAAAGCCTGCCGCTCGGCACCGACCTTGCGTTGGATGTACTCGAGACCTTGGCGGCCTTTGCGGGAACTGCGACGCTGGAGCGAACTCGCCAAGCGCCCGGCAAGATTCCCCATGAGTGGCGAATCGGTGCGCCGCAGGTCTTCGGGTTGTCGCCGGGTGAGGTCTACTACGGGACCGTCGATGCCAGTCCGCTCTTTGTGATGCTCCTCGCCGAGGTGTATCGGTGGGGCGCGGCGATCGATCGCGTTCGGGCCCTTCTCCCCGCAGCGCGCGCAGCTCTGCGATGGGCTCGTTCCGATGCAACGATGGTCCACGGGGTCGATCACGGCCCCTTGATCTGGTACACACCCGATCCGAAGGGCTTGGGGAATCAGGGCTGGAAGGACTCCGGTGACTGCATGCTTCACGCTGACGGCACGCTCGCCGTTGGATCGATTGCGATTGCCGAAGTGCAATCGTATGCGTACGAAGCACTACGTTCGATGGCTCGTCTTGAGCGCGATCTTGGTGGGTCCGTTCCCGGACCGTCCGCGTTCGACCCAGAGGCTCTCGATGCCGACGCCGAACGCCTGCAAACCTCGTTCCTCCACCATTTCTGGTCTCCGTCTGATGGCCTTCTGGCGATGGCCATCGCCGAAGACTTCCGTCCGCTCCAGGTGGCCTCGTCCAACATGGGGCAGTGCCTGTGGTCGGGCATTCTCCCGGCTCCGGTGGCGGGAGCTGTCGCCGCACGCGTCATGCAGCCGGATTTGTTGGCCTCGTCGGGTATTCGCACGCTCGGGAACCGAGAACGGGGATACAACCCGATGGGATACCACCTCGGCACGGTGTGGGCCCACGATTCGGCGCTGATTGCCGCGGGCCTAGCCCGACACGGGTATCGGGCGCCGTTTCGGGAGTTGTGTTCGAGACTTCTCGACGCTGCCGAACGATTCGGGTGGCGCCTTCCCGAGTTGTACGCCGGACTCGACGCCGGCGCCGACGGTGTGCCGTTGCCCTACCCGGCCGCGTGCTCACCACAGGCCTGGAGTGCCGGAGCACCGATGTTGTTGTTGCGTTCGGCGCTCGGATTCGACCCCGACGTGCCAGCCGGTCACGTGGTGGTTCGCCCGAATCTTGGGCCCGAGGAAACGGTGCGTTTCGAGGGGCTCGTACTCGGAACGAGGTCGTTGTCACTCGAAGTCCGCGGCGAAAACGTCGTGGCCTGCTCGGGGCTCGATGGACTCATCATCGGAGCGTGAACGTCAGCGTCGTTCGGTCGACAAAACGCTCGGGGCATTAGTCGAAATACCCGTCTTTCTGAAAGTTTGGTGAACATCAGGGTTAGGTCAGGGATCATTCGGGAGTTGCGCGAAAAGCGGCAAAATCTTTGTGAGACGATGTTGAAAAGCAGCTGTGCTTTCTCGAACAAAAGGAGTTCCTCATGGGGTTGTTGGACGACGCAAAAGAAAAGGCGGCCGGTTTGGCCGGTAAGGCGACCGAGATGGCTGATAAGGCGAAGTCTGCAGGCGAAGCAACGACGGGGGCTGCCACGGATGCTGCTGGCGCCGCAACGGGCACAGCCACCGGTGTCGCTGGTGGTCTTCTGGACAAGGCAAAGGGCATGATTCCCGAGGGCCTCATGGACAAGGCCGAAGGGCTCATCGACAAGGCCGTGGAAGCGCTGCCCGACTCGATCGAATCCAAGGTCGAGGGAATCGTCGACAAAGCCAAAGGCATGCTCGGCATGGACAACAAGGAGTAGTCCTTCGGGATCGTTCCTCGGCCCGCCGGAGTGTCCTCGGACACCTCCGGCGGGCCTTTTTCGTATCAGGGCGTTTCGAGCCTTCGTGACTCCACAACTACGACCCTGAATCTCGATTAATACGTGGTCATACTGTTAGCGCTTGTGAATGTTCCGCTGGCTCGTAGCGGCGATCGCCGCACCAACGATTCCGGCCCCGTTGACCAATCTCGCCGTGGTGATCGGTGCCCGTGACTTGAGGCGGGGCAGGAACTTGTGGGGTTCGTCGGAAAGACCACCGCCGATCACGATCAGTTCGGGCCACATCATCGACTCGACGCGAAACAGGTACTCATTGACTCGCTCGGACCATTGCTTCCAAGACAGCTTTTCCTTTTCCTTCACGCTTGCCGCGGAAAGGTGTTCGGCATCGCGGCCCTTCATGATGAGGTGACCGAGTTCGATGCCGGGAATGGCGACGCCTCGATACGCCAGGCCGCTGCCGATGCCGGTACCGAAGGTCAGCATCAGGACCAGCCCGTCGACCCCGCGGGCCGCACCGTAACGGCACTCTGCGAGCACCGCCGCCTGTGCGTCGTTCAGGACCGTCACCGGCCGCTTCAGCGCCTCTTCGAAGAGGCCGTCGGCGTCGAGACCAATCCAGCCCTGATCGACGTTCGCGGCAGTGTGGGTGACACCGTCCCACACGACGCCCGGGTAGGTGATGCCAATCGGCCCGTTCAATGCGGTGGCATGCTCGAAGTGTTTCGTGATCGTTGCCACCACCTCGGCGCAGGCCTGCGGGGTAGAGGGCTGTGGTGTTTCGATGCGCAATCGATCGAGCGCCAGCACGCCGTTGTTGAGATCCACGGGTGCGCCCTTGATTCCCGAACCACCGATGTCGATGCCCAGCACGAGTGCGTCGGGCCGAACAGGGGCGACCCTCGGTCTCTTTGTTGGCACGTCCTTTGCCGTTGCGTTCTTTGTCTCCAACTTCTTTGCCGACGCTTTCGTTGCCGCTTTCGTCGTTGCTCTCGTTGTGGGCGGCTTGGCCTTTGCTGTTGCGACGGCCTTCTTTGCTGGCGTCTTGGCCTTTGCTGTTGCGACGGCCGTCTTCGTCACGGTCTTTTCTGCTGGCGCCTTGGCATTTGCTGCGTTCACGATCTTTTTTGCCGAGGCCTTTTTTGCCGAGGCCTTTTTCGTTCCGGTCTTTGTTGTCGAAGGAGAAGCAGTTCGGGGGGACTTTGGGGGAGCGACCATAGAAGAACCGTACCGAGAAAAAACGGTCTATGCGGACAACTGCGAGCGATAGCGTCTCTTCGTGCGTATTGAAACATCCTCGAACGTCCTCGAGGCGTTCCTGCGGATGATCGGATCTCTCGAACCGGTAGACGTGGTCACCTCCTTCACCGGTTCCGTCACGGCGCTTCGCCCGGGACATGCGGCGGCACATCTTCTGTGCGTTGACGGCCTCTCCGTTGGCCGGGCCGAACGAATCGACGGTGGATTCCGGTGGTTGTCGCGTGAGGCCCTGATCTTCGTGGACCCGCAAACCCGCGAACCCCTCGACACATGTACGCATGCGATTCTCGGTGGCGAACGCGAGGTCGTCCATGTGTGGAACGATCCCCACAACGACTCCTTCACGACTGAGGACTTCCTCCTACGTCCACAGATCAGTGAGGGTTTCGTGTCGTTCTCGCGCGAGATCCTCCACGTTGAGACGAACCCACTGTCTCCGTCACGATGGCCGCAGGAATCGTCGGGTGAAATGCTGTCACTCGTCGATCTTCGCCGCTACACGACAACGATTCAGGCGCTCGAAGGTTCGGTGCCGAGCGTTGCCTGCGACACGACAAGGACATGGATCACCCCCTGGGTCCCGTGGATGCTTTGTGGAACCGCTCCCGGGTATCTCGTCTGGCATCTCAGTGGCCGGAAGTTGATTCACGGGTACCGGTCTTTATCAGTGGGCATACGTTCCTTCGTGGAGCAACAACGACCGGAGTTCGCGTTTGCACCCCGAACCTTCGTTGCGACGAACGAATCGATTTGGTCGGCCCATCAGAAGGAACGGCGCCCCAAGCTGTGAGGTGGCGAAACATCTCGGCGTCACGCTCGAACGAGGTGAACCAACGCCCCAACTTCGCCTTCTACGGGTGGCGGGTCTCGAGTGCCCTTGCGGTTACGACCCTCGTGTCGTACGGCGTGCTCTTCTACACCTTTGGGGTCATCACGAAACCGATGGAGGCCGAGTTCGGCTGGACACGATCGCAAACCTCGATCGCGATGTCGCTCGCCACGCTGACCAACGGACTCTCCGCCGTGTTCGTCGGACGCGTGGTCGACCGCCACGGCGCCCGTTGGATCGGTGCCATAGGGTCCGTGTTCGGCGCCGCGCTGTTGCTGGCATGGTCCGACGTTGGATCACTGGTAGGTCTGTACGTCGTGTTCACCCTCATGGGGTTCGCATGGAGCGCGGTGTTCTACGAGGTCGCCTTCGCGGCGATCGCAACCTGGTTTCGTCATGATCGTGCCCGCGCCACGTTTCTGATCACGATGGTTGCGGGTTTCGCCAGCACGATCTTCATTCCGCTTACGACGTACTTGGTTGAAGCTCATGGTTGGCGCCCGGCGCTGCGGGTGCTCGCGGTTGCGCTCGTGCTGCTCACATTTCCACTTCATGCCGTTGTCGTGCGCAAGGATCCGGCGTCGCTCTCGTTGCAGGTCGATGGTCGAGTCTCCGTCGAATCCCTGGGCAACGAGTCGAGTGTATCGGCGGCGGTCGCCCGGAGTTCTGCAGTGTTTTGGCGCATGGCGATCGCATTCGGTCTCGCTCGGTTCTTTGCATCTGCCATAGGTTCACATACGGTTCCTATGCTTCGTGAGGCGGGCCACAGTGCATCCTTCGCTGCTGTCGTCGCGGGATCGATTGGTCCCATCCAGGTGTTGGGACGAGTGATCTTTCTGCCACTCAGCAGTCGGGTCAGGTTGCGCACGCTGAGCGTGCTGACCTTCGCGATGTTCTTCTTCGGGTTCGTGTCGCTGTGGTTGGCGGTAGCCGGCGTCGGAGTGGTTCTTTTCGTTGCCTGCTACGGAGCGGCGAACGGCGCCGTCACGATGAGCCGGGCCACGATGACTGCCGAGCAATTCGGGCCCGCGGCCTATGGACAGATCAGTGGTTCGATAGCGCTGATCGGCTCGGTGATGGCTGCTGTTGCGCCGTATGGTGCAGGATGGGTTCGCACCACGACGGGCGACTACCGGTGGGTTGTGGGAACGCTCGCCATCGGTGCGCTGATTGGTGGATTCGTCATCGCACCGGTCGATGGGGCGACCCTCACGCCAGATACGCGCGAAGCGCACGAAGGAAGAGGTCGGCGTCGTCAGCGCCGCACAACTCCCGAGCAGAATGCATCGACAACATCGCGCACCCGACGTCGACGGTGTCGATACCGAGACGAGTAGCGGTGACGGGACCGATCGTCGAACCACACGGCTGACTGTTGCGCGAAACGAAGGTCTGCAGCGGTACTCCGGCTGTCGTGCATGCCTCGGCGAATATCGCCGCAGTGAGCGCGTCGGTGGCGTAACGCTGGTTCGCGTTGAATTTCACGACCGGACCGCCGTTGGGAAGGGGCCGATGCCCGGGTTCGTGTCGGTCGGCGTAGTTGGGGTGAACGCCGTGGGCCATGTCGGCGCTGATGCACGACGACGCAGCGAGTGACCTTGCGCGAGCGTCGGTCGACGGGTCGAAGCTGGCAATGATTCGCTCGATGACCTGCTCCAGTATCGGTCCTGCCGCTCCCGATGTGGACGCAGAACCCACTTCCTCGTGATCGAAGAGCGCAATCATCGGCACCGCTCCACTTTTTGGGGTCTTCCTCGGCGAGCTCGCAGTTTTGCGTGCCGAGGCCGCAGTTCCTCGCTGGGCTAGTGCTTCGGTAGCGGCCCAGGACGAAAACAGGTTATCAATACGTGCGCTTACGAGGAACTCGTTGTCGAGTCCGAGGAGCGACGGCTTGGTCAGATCGTGAAGCATGAGGTCGTAACTCACGACATCTTTCGCTTTGACCCCCGCAGCTTTGGCTGCGAACGCCCGGAGGTCGCCTTCTGACATCTTTCCGAGACCGACGATCGGGACCAGATGAAGTTGCTTGTCGAGAACCAGGCCCCGTTCGTTCACGTCGCGATCGAGATGGATAGCCAACTGTGCGATACGCGCGATGGGTCGTTCGATCGACACGAGCTGGGTGGATCCGTTGCGAAGCACCAGGCGTCCGGAGAGCCCGAGATCTCGATCGAGCCAGGAGTTCGAAAGAATGCCTCCGTAGACCTCGACTGCGATCTGTCGGTATCCTGCCGATGAGACCTCGGGGTTGGGCTTTATTCGCAGATTTGGTGAATCAGTATGTGCGCCTATAATGCGAAATCCTGCGCTGATCGGGTCGGCATCTGGGGAAGCATCCCAAGCCAGAAGGGCGCCACCGCGAACGACGAAACGAGGACCGGCGACATCGGATGGACTCCACGACGAACGCGTGTCGAGTTCACGAAAGCCCGCGCTCAGGAGTCGAGAGGCCGAAGAACCTACAGCGTGGTACGGCGAGGGCGAGTTCTCGAGATAGGCGAGGAGGTCGGCGATGGCTTCGGCAGATTTCATGGCCGACCCAGAGTATGCGCCAACGGTTGGTCGATGCACGTGAACATGACGGACGGCTGTAGAGATTCAAATACCAGCCCGGCTGCACTGTCCTTCGAGCGGTGCACGTGCTCTCGGCGCTTCGAAGCTTTGAACAGCGGTGTTGGGGCGCCTCCTTGAGACGCGATCAAGAAGACACCCCAACATCTGGAGCGATTTCGGCTAGCCGATATCGCAAAACGTGCACGCCGACTCCCTCGAGCTTCGAGGGTCCGGTTGCCGAGCGGTCACTCCGGACGTCAACACGGTGTCGAGTGGCGGCCGAAGCGGTGCCGATATGTTGGCTGGCCCGAGATCGCGTCGAGAAATCATGTGCCCGAGGCGCCGGGGGTCGAATCCGCTACGGGTCAGGATCGCTCGCTCGACGCATGCGGCCTGGACCGCAAGGGCCTCCAAGCTCTGATTTCTATGTCGGAGATCGCCGAGATCTATCTGAGCTACGGCCCCGACTCCATATGTGCGAATAGTATCGATCAGGAGCCCGACGTCGACGCCGTAGTCGCTCTCGAACGAAACAGACTCTGCGGCCGATCGACGCATGGCGTATATCCCGCCTAGTGGCTCGTGGATGTGCGCCGCATCGGGAAAGAGGAGCGATAGAAGCGGGCGAGCAGCAAGCTCGGTCACTCGACCTCCGTGGCAAGCGACACCATCGGCGTCGATGCGGCGAAAGTATCCCTTGGCGAGCATGCATGCTTGGTCGTAGCGAAGACGCTGTACGAGCGACCCCATCAGGCTGACATCGAGATCTTGAAGGTCGCCGTCGCACCACAGAACGATGTCGCCGGTCGAAACCGCCAACGAACGCCACATCGCATCGCCTTTTCCATGACTTGGACCGAAGTGCCGGAGGACGTCGGCGGTCGAATACACGGTCGCTCCGGCGAGTTCGGCCTCCAGACGCGTGAGGTCGGTCGAGCGATCGTCGAGAACGACGATCTCCGAAACGATCCCCGTCGACTTGAGTGTGTGGTCGAGTTCCGTGACCAGCCGAGAAATGGTCCTTTCTTCGTTCCGGGCCGGAATGCAAATCGAGGCCGTGAGGTGAGTGGCGCGGGTTCGGTTCGTCGAGATGAGCGGATTCGCAACCGGCAACGAGGGATGCGAAGGAATAGAGATGAGTTGCTTCATGTGCGGTACCCCTTTGTGAAAGTGGCGCTGTCGTCGGAGCTCGAGGGCGACGCTGCCTTCTCGTTTTTGCTCCGTGGCATCCTCTACGGTGGCGAGACAAGGTGCGTGCCATGACGCTTTCGCGTGATGATTCGGTGTTCGTTTGGTTCACGCGCGGTGAGGTAGGAGGCACGGAGTGTGATACCCGCAGGAGATTTCGAGTGCTTTGTCGCGATCATGTCGCGGTGTTCGCACTCTGCAGATTTCGTCGGGCGCCGACGGGTGAGCGGGGTGTTTGTCAGCGCGTGGTGACCCAGGGCACGGCACACGCTTGGTCAGTTTCGACGACGACGCTCACTGCTCTGTTCGCGTGGGGGCCCGCAGCCCACGACGGCATGACCATGTCGTACAGTCCTCCGCCTCCGGCGTGTACGACCAAGATGTCGTCGGGTGAACGAAACGCGGCGATCAACGGATCGGTCGCGTCGTCACCTGGGGGCAGCGAACGATCGACTTGGCGTAGAAGTGAGAGCGGGTTGGTTGCGTAGGCGTGGATGGTGTGTCGAATAGACGTTGCACTGTGATCGGCCTTTGCCAGAATTCTGGCATGGTCCGGGTTGATCACCACGACAGCCTGCCCACCGCGGAAGTTGGCGTTGTTCGAACCGATCGTCGCAAGGCATCGCGCCAGTTGACGCAGCAGCAGATCGGGGCCGTCGGGATCGTCGCCGTCGACAATCGAATAGACCGAGTGGGGGGCTTCCGCACCGATGACCGTGACCACACTTTGATCTGCTTCGAATCCGCGCTGGACGTGAAGCGGATCGAACGGGCTGTTCTCCTCGTCTTCACCAAAGCAGTATGTGAACTTACCGGGGTGGCCGAGGAGCGCCATATCGCTGGTACCCGGTTTCACGCCACCGGCGTTGATCATCGTGAGGCGAAGCGCGCGTCCGATCGATGCGTTTGCTCGATGCCCGGGTCCGAGTGCGCCGAAGCCGCAGGCGATTCCCGTTTGTTTCCGAACTGGGCCGTTCACGATCACCAGCGGCGCAGTGCAGTGTGTGGTGGCCTGCATTTCCGTGGCGTCGAAGCTCGGATCGAGAACGGCCTGCACTGCGGCGAGCACCACGGGCATGTAGTCGGGAGTGCAGCCGGCCATGACGGCGCACGCCGCCATGAGCTCGACAGTGACGTTGCCCCCGAGGGGTCCCATGACGCCAAGGCTCAAGGAAGCATCGAGTGACGTCGCAAGCACGAACCTCTCGACGCGCTTCGCTGTTGGAACCACGACGGGGAGCCCGTCGGTACAGCCGAGTTCATGCAAGGTCTCCAATGCATGGTCCTCGTCGCGCGCTTCGAGCAGGGTCATCGGACAGATCCGGCATTCGTAAGTGCAGTTACTATATCGCTGGTTAGCTCCTTCGCAACGCGCCGCATGTTTTCTCGGCCGCTGCTGGCTATTGGATGGGGTAGCTGAATACGTGGAACATCGGGCATGCCCGCAGCGCGGGCGACGAAGTGACCCTGTTCCCAGAACTCACTTGTCACCAACGCGACGGCCGGGGTGCCGAGGCGAGCCATGTTTATGCCGTCACGCACGGTGCCGGTGGTGCAGCTCCCTCAATGACCGTATGCCGTGATCAGTCCGTGGCACTCGGACCGGATCTTCGCTAGCAGATCGTCGGACGCGATGTCGCTCGCATTTCGCTTCTTGTAGCGCTTGGTAGCGATGCTCGGGTATTGCGCGTGGAGTGCGGCCTCCACTTCGTCGAGGAAGGCTATCGAGTCATGGAAGTTGTTCGCCAGGAGTCCGACGACCGTGTCGGGACCCAACGAAACGCCAAGTTCATACGGATCAGCCGGTTTCGAGGGTACGCCGCGGGGATCGACATATTGAATCGTCATAGCGGTACCGTAGCGTGGAGATCGCCGAGAATCGAGTTCGCAGCCCGGGGGCGTTGTCGCGGAGCAAGAAGCTACTGATTCGACCTAATGGGTCTCGACGTCGAAACGTCGGAGGCGTACCCGTAAGGTGGTGTCGCGTACTTCCTGGTGCAGCGTGAACCCCCAGGACTCACGAAGTTCCGGACGCTTGTGCGGTGTGACGATCACCAGATGATCGGCGACGGCGGCGAGTTGCAAACACACTCCTGCGAGACGCGACTGTTCACACAGATGAAACGCGTAGGAGCACACGATCGTCGTCCAGCGATGATGCTGCGCAGCACCACGTTCGATGTCGGCGAAGGTCCAGCGTGCCAGCAGAGAGCGACCGGGGCACCGCGCCTCGTACGCGTCGTTCGTGAAGGGGTCCGTTGCGTCGATTCGAGCTCCGTCGACGCCGAGGCCCATCAGGGCACGGGTTACCTCGCCCGATCCGCAGCAGAAGTCCAGGATTCGGCCGGGCGGTGAAAAGAGTTCGGGCCAGTGTTCGGCAGCGACACGCATTGTCGCGTCCACGGCTGGTGCGTGTGGGTTGCGATAGCTCGAACCGTGATCGCGATACCAGCCTTTTGCGCCCTCGGGATGGTCGGCGTATTCGTTTCGAAGGCCACCCGGCGCAGACGTTGTTGCGTTGCCCGATGGCGAAACCCTTCCGGTCCGAGGACTATTGCCCTTTGCTCGCATACTTCGCTTCGACAGCGGCCTTCTGTGGTTCCCACCACGCTCGGTTGTCCGTATACCACGCAACGGTATCGGCAAGGCCGGCCCCGAAATCGGTGAAGCGCGGCGCCCACCCCAGTTCGCGCCGAAGTTTGGTCGAATCGATGGCGTAGCGCATGTCGTGTCCGGGGCGATCGGCGACGAGATCGAATGCATCCGAAGGCTGGCCCAGAAGTTCGAGGACCAGTGCGACGACGGTCTTGTTGTTCACCTCACCGTCGGCGCCGATCAGGTAGGTCTCGCCGGTCTGGCCCTTGTCGAGAATCGTAAGTACAGCGAGGGAGTGGTCTTCGGCATGTATCCAGTCGCGCACATTGAGACCTGCTCCGTACAGCTTTGGGCGAATCCCGCTCAGCACGTTCGTGATTTGTCGGGGGATGAACTTCTCGATGTGCTGATACGGCCCGTAGTTGTTGGAACAATTGCTGATCGTCGCGTGGAGGCCGAAGCTGCGTACCCATGCCCGAACCAACAGGTCGGAGGCGGCTTTGGTCGACGAGTACGGACTCGACGGGTTGTAAGGCGTCGACTCGGTGAATCGACTCGGATCGTCGAGTTCCAAATCGCCGTATACCTCGTCGGTCGAAATGTGATGGAGGCGCTTATCGTATCGACGAACGGCTTCCAGCACGTTTGAAGTGCCGACGACATTGGTTTGGACGAACACCCGAGGGCCTTCGAGCGAATTGTCGTTGTGGGACTCGGCGGCAAAGTGCACGACGAGGTCGTGGTCCTTCACGAGTGGGTCGAGCGTTTCGACGTCGCAGATGTCGCCCTTGATGAGCTGGCATCGGGCGGGGTCGGTCCCGTCGAGGTTCGCGGGGTTCGCCGCGTAGGTGAGCGCATCGAGCACGGTGATCTGCCATTGCGGACGTTCCCGGAGCGCAACGTGAACGAAGTTGGAACCGATGAAACCGGCTCCACCGGTTACCAAAACGCGAGCTGACATGGTTCCAGTGTAGGGACCCCTGTCCATCGGACCATCGATAGCGGCTCCCCGGCATGTCCACAGCGTCGCCGCGACGTCACGGTCAAACCCGTCGCGTCTGCTGTCACGCTCGGAACGGGTCGCCCCGACCGGCGGGTCCAGTGCCCGTCGCTGCACTGCACCCGGCCGTGGTGAGGTGAGGCTTTCGCCGATCATCACCGCGAACTCCGGCGATGAGCAACGCTTCGTCGACGTCGGTGAGACGTCTTCGGTGCTTCACCCATCTTCTACGGTACGGATTTTCGGGCCGAATGTCACCTGGGGGAAACACCAGTTTCTTGTTGGTTTGCTCCGGCTTGGGCCGTTCGAGCAGCGATTCGACGCTGTTCCAATGCAGCGGCCAGGGCAAAGAGGACGAGCCCACCGAGCGCACACTGCCCCCACAGGGGCATGGTGGCCAGCTGTGGCCCGACGGCGAGACCAAGGGAGCCGAGCAGTGTTACGACACCAGCAACCGCCACACTGTTCAATGATCGCAACGTGCCAACGGTAAGGAGCAGCAGGCCGACAAAGACCGCAATCATCACTCGGCCGTTGCCGGCGCGAGCCAATTGCCCGACGATGGCATAGAACGAGAGCGTCGCCGCCGACGTGACGAATGGATACCGGGCATTGATCCGGTCCTTGGCGCGAAGCGTCCATTCGACGGCGGCCGCCGCTACTGCGGCGGTCGGGAGCCAGATGTCGAACGCGTGGTCGGTGGGGAAACTCAGGAGTTCGGCGACGATCCCGAGCGCGCCGATTCCCGCCCCGATCGAGACGATGTCTTTGCGATCGACGAAGCGACCTCGAAGCGAGGTGCCGAGACCGGCGATGATCAGCGACATGGCGACGATACGAAGGTCGACGGGAGGGTCGAAGCTGTCGGCAACCAGACCCAGGGCAACGGCGGCTCCGCAGACGCCGGCGTACCCGACCTTCGACACAAATGCCGATCCTCTAGCGACGACCAGCGTTGTGAGCGCCACGATCGACAACCCGGCGAAGCTCAGAGCATAGGTCTGGGGCGCTGCGTGGAGAGATTCGAGATGAATGGCCAGCGGAGCCGATGCCCCAAAGCTAGTAAGTGCACAAATCATTGCGTTCTTGCGGCACATACCGACGGCGGCCAACGACAACCACACGATCCATGCCCATGCCGACACGCTGAGGTCTATGTCGGAATGGGAATAGCCGACGAGGAGGTTTAACGTGAAGCCGATCGTCGCCGCGGTCCGAAGCGTGCGTCCGAGTGTCGGGTCCGTAGAGCGTCGAGCCTGTGCCGCCAACCACAACGTCGCTGCCGCTACTCCACCGGCGATCGGCGCGGCCCATCCCAATGTTTCGCCGACGAGTCCGAGTGCCCTTCCCGTTCCAGGACCCCAATCGATGATAAGTGCACCGATGAATGGGCACGCGAGGGACGTGGCGCCTAGCGCAATACTCTCCGTATTGCGACGGAGCGAGAAGGCCGACGCAGCACAACACGCAGCGATGATTCCAACGGGAATGTGGGAGAGGGCGGAGAGCCCGACGCCCGCCAATCCGACGGCGAGGACCAATTCTCCCTGCATCCACCGCGCCGCCCAGCGGCGCCGCTGAACCTCGAGCGCGATCGACGCAGCGATTCCTCCCACGAAACAACACAGTGGCCAGCGTCCGCCCATCGGCTCGTATCCGACCGCCTTGCCGAGTGTCGACACGGCCTGGATTCCTGTCGCCGCGAAAAGGCCCGACCCGAGATGGACGAGCGCCCGAGCGACGTCGGGGAGCGTTGCGCGGAGCCGTTCGGCCAACACGACAACGATGAGGTGGATCAGGACGAGGCCACCCAGGCGCATCGGCGATGAGATGGACTGCCACTTGGCAATGGTCATGGAGAGCCCGGCTACCAGGAGCAGCAGTGCGCCGACGCCGGCCAGCCATCGACTCGGTTCCTTCGCCGGCGAGTTGCGACGGAACCATGCCATCGCCGACTCGACGCCGCGATCGAACCAGGTCGGCTCGGCGGGCGAACCGAGCGGCGGTGCCGATGGCGGCCCGAAGAAGACCGTTCTCGTTCCTGCGTCGGATCCTTGTGTCGGCGGCTGCTGGGAGGTTGGTTCACTGGGGTCGAACGGCGTTGTCGTCATGGATCCATGGTCGTGATATCCGGCGGCAGTCACCATCGCCGAAATCCCCCAAATGCGGCTGGGGGTTCCGCCGGGGACGCCGAAGCATCGGCGCTCGACGAAGTAGGGTCGCCTGGTTCAAGGAGTGAGGTTCGCGTCGGGACCTCACCGCGTGATTGCTGAAGGAGCACGATGTCAAGCCCAACCCCGGACCCGTCGAACCCGGAACCCACCGTGAAGCCGGGTTGGTCGGGACGCTTCTTTGAGGACTTCGCCGTAGGCGATGTCTATCGCCACCCTCTGGGTCGCACCGTCTGCGAAACGGACAACATCTGGTTCACGAACCTGACGTTGAACACCAATCAACTGCACTTCAACAACCACTACTCCGAGGGTGGCATCTTTGGAAAGCCACTCGTGAACTCCGCGTTCACGGTCTCATTGATCACCGGCATGAGCGTCACCGATCTGACGCAGAACGCGCAGGCGAACTTGGCCTGGGACGAGATTCGGCTTCCGAATCCGGTGTTCGTCGGAGACACGCTCTACGCCGAATCGTTGGTCACCGACAAGCGTGAATCGTCGACCCGCCCGACGGCAGGAATCGTCAGCGTGAAGACACGAGGACTGAACCAGGACGCAAAGATCGTGTGCACCTTCACCCGGACCTTCCTTGTCGCGAAAAGGGGGCATGCGCCGGACCGCTTCCCGCTCACCGACGCGCCCTGGTAGGGCAGCTGTCTCCTGAGCCAGCTCACGAGACGGGTATTGGCCTGCGCCTTCGGAGTCGGTAGGCGGCGAGAAATCCCAGCGTCCCGGCGCTCAGTGCCGCCATTCCACCGATTCCGAATCCCCATCGAGCCCCGTACGCATCCGAAACGGCCCCGATGACCGGGCCGCCGATCGGCGTCGAGCCCAGAAACACGACCGACTGCAGAGCCAGCACGCGACCGCGCATGGTGGATGGGGTCAGCGCGGCGATGAGGCCCGTCTGTTGTGACATCAGCAGTCCGCCACCCAAACCCATCGGGAGACTCGCAAGCGCGCAGACGTAAAACGACGACGACATGCCGACGGCGACGGCGGCCACTCCCATGATCACGCAACCAGCCACGAACCGCTCGAGCGTGGGCTGTCTTCGCCGAGCCGAAATCACGGCGCCACTGAAGCTCCCGACGCTCGTCGTCGCAAGAAGCCAGCCGAGGGCGTCGGCGTCGCGATTGAACACGTGTTTGACCAACAGCGGAAACGTCAGATTGAAGTTGAAGGCGAACGTCGCCGTGACGGCCGTGGCCAGCATGGCGATTCGCAGCGCAGGGACGCTCCACACGTGGCGAATGGCGTCGCGCACTCCGGAGTCCGAGCTGGCGGGTTTGCTCCGATGCTCACGCGAATGCAGTCCGTTGAGGGCGAACATCATGGCGAGATAGGAAAGGCCGTTGATGACGAAGCACCAGCCCGTGCCTGCGAACCGCGTGACGAAGCCACCGATGGCCATGCCGACGACGCGCGACGACGTGATGACGCCGGTGTTGAGCGCCATGGCGTTTGGCAGCGCGTGCTTGGGCACGAGATCGCCGATGAGGGCGCGTCGCGTCGGCGTGTCGAAGGCACTGGCGAGTCCGGCAACAGCGGAGATCGCAAAGACGGCGCCGATGGTTGCGCGTCCGGAGAAGTCGAGGATGGCAAGTGCAAAGGCCGTGAGCAACAACGCGCTCTGTGTCACGACCATGAGCCGACGCTTGTCGACCCGGTCGGCGATTGCCCCCGCCCATGCGCCGAATAGCAACATTGGGACGAACTGGGACACCAGGAGGAGCGACAGTTCGCGGCCGTCACCGCCGAGTTTCTTGGCGACCAGCCAGGACAGTGCGATGGATTGCATCCAGGTGCCGACCATTGAGAGGGTCAGGCCGGCGAAGTAGAGCTTTGTTCCAGGAAACTGGAGGGAGAGAAATGTCGGTTGGCGCTGTGACGAGCGCTCGCCGAGATCGCGGAGATCATCGTCGGTGGGCGGCAAAGTCACCCTAAGGGTGTAGCACGCGAAGCCGGAACGCTTCAGAGTTCGCCGAAAAACGCGAGTTTTGCCCGATGTCGGGCAAAACTGTTGACCCTGGAGTGAAAACCGGTAACTATGGTCGAGCCATGACGCCGGACCCCGACGAACCTGTCGACCCGGCGCCACCAGACGATCTGTTGGACCACCTGACGCGCCGTACGACGCTGGGGCGCCAGGAGGCTCACCAGATCGTCCTCGAGGTCCTCGCCTATTTCGACGAGGACGTCGAGACGTTCGTCCGGCGTCGCCATGGCGAACTGCAACACCGAGGTTTGGCGAATCCGGAGATCTTCCAAAAGATCTCCGCAGAGTTGCGATGGTGGCGCGTCGCCGCCCCGCAACTTTCGCAACGACAGATCAGACGCATCATTTACGGCTAGAGGGAATCTACATGTGTGGAATCGTTGGATACATCGGGCCGAAGGATTGCGTACCGATTCTGTTGGAGGGTCTTCAGCGCGTCGAGTACCGCGGCTATGACTCCGCCGGTATTGCGGTCGTAAAGCCCAAAGGGGCAATGACCACCTTCAAGAAGAAGGGCAAGCTTCGAGAGCTCGAGTCGGTTCTTCCGAAGAAGCTCGTCGCCCACCTGGGGATCGGGCACACTCGCTGGGCCACCCACGGTGAGCCGTCCGACGCCAATGCCCATCCACATTCCAACGAGGGCGGCAGCGTCGCCGTCGTGCACAACGGGATCATCGAGAATGCTGGCGAATTGAAGATGAAGCTCGAGGCCGATGGAGTCGTTTACACGAGTGAGACCGATTCCGAGACGCTTGCGCACCTGATCGGTCGCCGTCGTGACAACGGTGAAGATCTCGAAGACGCCGTTCGCCATACCCTCGCGGAAGTGGAAGGTACCTACGGTCTCGTGGTGATCGATGCGACGCAACCCGACCGGATCGTGGTGGCCCGCAATGGCTCACCGGTCATCTTGGGTATCGGCGACAAGGAGATGTTGGTCGGCTCAGACGTCAGCGCCATGGTTCGCCACACCAAGCAGGTGATCCCGCTCGACGATGGTGAAATGGCGGTCCTCACCTGCGACGGTTACCGCACGTTTGCACTCGATGCGACACCGACTCAGAAGCGGGTTCTCGACGTCACGTGGAACATCGAGCAACTTGATAAGGGTGGTTACGATCACTTCCTGCTCAAGGAGATCTACGAACAGCCGGTGGCGATCGATCGGGCACTCAAAGGTCGCCTCGACGAGCGATTCAACACCGCGAAGTTGGGTGGCGTGAACATGACGGCCAGAGAACTGATGGGGATCCGTCGGGTCAAGTTCCTTGGCTGTGGCACGGCGTACAACGCTGGATTGGCCGGCGCGCAAATGATCGAGAACATGGCCCGCATCCCCGCCGACGCGGAATCGGCGAGTGAGTTTCGCTACCGCAATCCAGTCATCGAACCCGATGTGCTCTACATCGCAGTGAGTCAGTCGGGCGAAACGGCCGACACGCTCGCTGCCGTGATGGAGATCAAGCGCAAGGGCGGAAAGGTCATGGCGGTCGTGAACGTCGTTGGCTCGACGATTGCCCGCGAGTGCGATGGCATCTACATGCACGCCGGCCCTGAGGTCAGCGTGGCCAGTACCAAGGTGTTCACGTCGATGCTGGTGTCGTTTGCCTTGCTCGGTTTGCATCTCGGACGGGTTCGCGACCTCAGTCCCCACGACGGTCAACGCATCATCGAGGGTCTGAAAGCTCTACCGGAAGCAGTACGGTCCGTTCTCACGCTCGATACGCAGATAGAGGCTATTGCCAAGAAGTACAAGGATTCGTCGTCGATGTTCTTCCTCGGACGCAACACCGGATTCCCGATCGCACTCGAAGGCGCGCTGAAGCTGAAGGAAATCAGCTACATCCACGCAGAGGCTTACGCCGCCAGCGAATTGAAGCATGGTCCGATCGCGTTGGTGAGTGAAGCGATGCCGACGGTGGTGGTGCTGCTCAACGATGATCTCTTCGAGAAGAATCTGTCGAGCATCCAACAAGTACGCGCACGTAAGGGTCCGGTCATCGCCATCACGCAGCGCCCGATCGACGAAAGCTTGGCCGATGAGGTCATTCTTGTTCCGTCAGTCGCGACCGAACTCGACCCGATCATCCTGAACGTCCCTCTGCAGCTGTTGGCATATCACTGTGCGATCGCACTCGGACGCGACGTGGATCAGCCCCGCAACCTTGCCAAGTCTGTGACCGTCGAGTGAGTTCCTCCACGCCCGTGTGGTTGGATCCCTCGTCGTACAACGATCGCGACCTGAGCGCGACGATCATGTCCTTGCCGGCTCTATTCGATCAGCTGCTGACCGAGGATGGTCGGGGCCTGGAGACGGTCGAGGTGAGCAACGATGTGCAGGCGGCGGTCCGCACGACGCTGAAACGCCTGGATCGAACGCCGATGTCCGACTCGTTCACCGAGGCGTGCGCGATGCTGGCGACGCTGGTTTCCTCGGAGGGTTTCCGGGGAGCTTCCGACGCAGCATTGCAGCAGATTCTCGCGGAGTGGTCAGCAACGGCGAAGCGATTACGGCTCCAACGCGCGACGCACTTGCGTGGATCAGTGGCTGGGCTGTTCACGTCGGCGGGCGGGGTGCCGAAGAAGCCGATCGACGTTGCGGTGGTGGGCCCGCGTGGTGTCCAGGGCGACAAGCAGGCATCCCGGGTGCACCACGGACGTCCATGGCAAGCCCTGTGTATCTGGTCGAAAGATGTCATCGACCGGTTGAACGGCGAGGGCCACCCCGTGGCGCCCGGTTTCGCAGGAGAAAACGTGCTCCTCGAGGGCATCGACTGGGCAGAAGCGAAGCCTGGGACGTTGCTGCGCGTCGGCACGGTCGTCGCTGAGGTGACGAATGCGACGCTGCCGTGCAAGAAGAATGCCCCTTGGTTTCTCGATGGGAAGTTCAGCCGGATGCATCACGCAACGGAGGCGGGCGTCTCGCGCATGTACGCCGCCGTCATCACGCCCGGGGTTGTAACCGTGGGGGATACGGCAATTCTCGAGCAGCGCTAAACGTACGCAGGGCGAGGAATTCGCGACCTAAGGTCGTTGGCTGTGCGTGTGTTGCGGGACTTTTCGATATCGACCATCACGGCTGGGTTCGTCGCCTCGCTGGTCGGGCTGACGAGTTCGATTGCAATCGTCTTCTCCGCGGCCCGAGCCCTCGGTGCCGACGACGCAATGCTGACGTCGTGGGTGTGGGCGATCTGTATCGGAATGGCGGCACTGACCATCGTGCCTTCGCTGTACCTGCGAATGCCGGTCATGGTTGCCTACTCGACCCCCGGTGCCGCCATTCTGGCGACGCTGAAGCCGGGTGACTTCACCATGGCCCAGGGCATCGGTGCTTTCATCGTAAGTGCACTTCTTATTGCCTTCTTCGGATTCAGCGGGCTGTTCGAAAGGCTGATGAACCGCATTCCGGTCGCACTCGCCAGTGCGCTACTCGCCGGCGCACTAACCCGGTTCGCAATTGCTGGCTTCGCCGATGCGGCTACGGCGCCCTGGATGATCATCATTACTATGCTCACCTACGTTGTTATGCGTCAGCTCGCCCCTCGCTACGCCGTCGTGGCGGTGTTGGTCGTCGGTGTGCTCGTGGCCGT
Organism: Acidimicrobiia bacterium; assembly: GCA_031418035.1. Lineage (GTDB taxonomy): Bacteria > Actinomycetota > Acidimicrobiia > Acidimicrobiales > JANYDT01 > JANOYY01. The sequence continues at coordinate 13,171 of JANOWU010000283.1, read as the reverse complement.
CGTTTCGAACACGCTCAAGACCGACGAACTTCGATGGTCGGTGGCTCGCCCGGTCTTCACCGCTCCCTCGTTCACCCTGTCGGCGCTGATCGGCATCGCAATCCCGCTCTTCATCGTCACCATGGCCGGACAGAACATGCCTGGGGTGGCGGCAATCCGCAACGCGAAGTACGACGTACCGATCTCGAAGGTCGTCGGCATGTCGGGTGTTGGTACGGCGGTTCTGGCGCCGTTCGGTGCCTATCAACTCAATCTGTCGGCGATCACTGCGGCGATCTGTATGGAACCCGCCTCGCACGAAGATCCGGCTCGGCGCTACACGGCAGCGATTACGAACGGGCTCGTCTACCTGGTGGCCGGTGTCTTCGGCACGTCGATCACCGGCGCCCTGAAGGCCTTCCCCTCGGAGTTCGTGCACATCATCGCGGCGCTTGCACTCTTGCCGACCATAGGCGCCAACCTCGCCGCGGCGACGAAGGACGAATCGCGACGCGAAGCCGCCATGATCACGTTCCTCGTGACGCTCTCCGGTGTCACCGTGGCCAAGGTGGGCGCGCCATTCTGGGGTGCGGTGGCCGGCATCATTGCGACGGTTGTGGCGTCGCCGTCGCTACGACGCCGGATGCGCCGCACAACGTCGGTGTAGCGATCGGCGTCGTGGGTTCGCAATCGGCGTCGTGGGGCGGGTGGTCAGCGCAGGGTGCCGACCTTGAGGTCCTTGAACGGGACGTCTTTGTCGACAGCTGGTTCGCGGGGGAGGCCGAGCACACGGTCGCCGATGATGTTCTTCTGGATCTCATCGGTGCCACCGGCGATGTTTGCCGCGAAGCTCCCGGTGATGCCAGTAGCCAGCAACTCGGACTTGCTGCCTGCGGCATGGGCCATGATCGAAGCGCCGTGAACCTCACTGGTAAGTGTGCGTAGCATTCGGGCGATCTTCGCGCCATGAAGCTTGCCGAGTGATCCACCGGGACCGGGGGCACGGCCGGCCTTCATTTCGGCTCGAGTGCGAAGTGACACCAACGACTTGGTTGTCTCCTCGCAGTAGAGCTTCATCAGACCTTGGCGAATCGACGGACTCGATATGTTCCCGATGGCTTTGGCGTCTTCGATGAGTCGATCGGCGTTGGGGTGGCTGACCCCGCTTGAGGAGCCGGTGCCAATGGCGACGCGCTCGTACATGAGCATTGCCGTCGCCTGGTTCCACCCGTTGTTGAGCTCACCCAACAGGTGGTCTTTCGGGATTCTGGCGTCGGTGAAGAAGATCTCGTTGAAGTGCTTCCCGCCGTCGATCTGGTGGATCGGTCGGATCTCTACCCCCGGCGCTTTCATGTCGAGGATGAACATCGAGATGCCCGCGTGTTTGGGTGCGTCGGGGTTGGTGCGAGCGACGATCAGGCCGTAATCGGAGAGGTGCGCAAGCGTCGTCCACACTTTTTGGCCGTTCAGGATCCATTCGTCGCCGTCGAGCACCGCTCTGGTCTGGAGGCTCGCGACGTCGGAACCGGCGCCGGGCTCGGAGAACATCTGGCACCACACCGTGTTGGCCCGGATGATGTCGGGGAGGAACTGCTTCTTCTGCTCCGGCGTCCCGAAGTCGTTCATCATCGGCAGGCACATGCCGTGGCTGATCGTCAACTCGAAGGTGACGTCGGGAAACTTCGAGTATTCCTCTCGCCAAATTCGGTCGTAGGCCTTGGAGAGGCCCTGTCCGCCGAACTCGACCGGGTATGTGAGGCCGGCGAGGCCAGCATCGGCGAGCTTGCCCTGGAAGACTTTCGTGAGAGCCATCACGCTGGCGCCGCGATCGTGCTTGCTGTTGGCTCGGGTGACTCCGGCACTCTTCACGTTCTCCTCGAGGAACTTCCGGCATTTCTCGCGGAAGGCCTGGGCGTCGGATGGCTGAGGGTCTGTTCTGCCGTGTCGGTCATACGGAGATCGTATTCTGCGTTGCTTCTGGACGTGTAGTCCGCCCCTCCACTCCAACCCAGGGCCGGTTCCACTCCAACTCCAACTTGGTGGTGGTTTCACTCCAACTCGTGATTTCGGGCCTGTTTTCGACGTAAAATCGGCGAGTTGGCCCGCGATGAGGGTCGAGTTGGAGTTGGAGTTGGCCCGCGATGCCGCCCGAGTTGGAGTTGGAGTTGGCCCGCGGTCTTGCCGGGGTCAACGGACGGCGTGTGCTGTGAAAAGCTCGGGACATGGCACTTCCCGATCTTCGCAATCGCTTTCCTGGCCTCGCCGACGGGTGGATTCGACTCGACGGCCCGGCCGGCACCTTGCCCGTCGACACCTGCATCAATGCTATGCACGCATATCTCATGAGCGGCCGTCCGGCCAATACCGGGGGCTACTTCGACGCATCAGTGTCGACGGCAGCGTTGGTCGACGATGTCCGGATCGCCGTTGGGCACATGCTCGGGGCCACGGGCGATCAGGTGATCTTCGGCCAAAGCTCGACGGCACTGGTCTTTCACTACACGCGGGCGCTGGCCCGCCACTGGGATGGTTCCACGCGCATCATCTGTACCCAATTGGATCACGACTCGAACGTCACGCCGTGGGTCCTGGCCGCTCGCGACTCCGGTGCGAGCGTCACTATGTTGCCGGTCGACGCGCACGATGGTTCGCTGGACCTCGGGCTCCTCGATGCCGAACTGAAGAAGGGCGGCGTCGCCTGGGTCGCACTGTCGGGAGCGTCGAACCTGACAGGCTTCGCACCCGATCTTCGTACGGCAACGGCGATGGCCCACGGTGCGGGCGCGAAGCTTCATGTCGATGCCGTGGCGAGGATGCCGCATCTCCCCGTCGACGTAAACGGAACCGGCATCGACTCGCTGGTCACGTCACCGTACAAGTGGTTCGGCCCTCACGCCGGCGTGCTCGTGCTGCAGCCGGAGTTGATGCACGGCGTCGAGCCGTATCGTGTCCGACCGGCGGACTACCACGGGCCTGAGCGTTGGGAGGCGGGCACGAAAGCGTTCGAAGTGATTGCTGGCATCGGCGGTGCGGTTGCATTCATGATGGAGCATTCCGTGGAGTCTGTGCTGGCGACGGAGTCGGCGTTACTGGCCCGGATGGAGTCGGGTTTGCGGAGCCTGCCGGGCGTGACCGTTCATGCCCCGGTCAGTGCCGAAGGGCGCGCGCCGACCACGATCTTCAACATCGCCGGTCGAACCCCGGCGGAGGTCGCGGAGGCGCTGGCCCTTCGCAAGATTGCCGTGTGGAACGGCGACAACTACGCCTGTGAACTCATCGATGCCCTTGGACTACGACCCAACGGTGGTGCCGTGCGGGCGGGGGTGGTTCGTCATACGACGATGGCCGACGTCGACGCGCTCGTCGGTGCGGTCGACGAACTCTGCGGTCAGTAGTTCATGAGAAGGCGAGCTATCAAAATCATATGTGTGCTTCTTAGTGTCGGCTTTGGCGCGAACCTCATGGCACAGACCGTACCGGCTGCGCAGACTTCGAAGGCATCGTGGCGTGTTCCCGGATCCACGAAACAATTGGTGGTGGGGCTCACCGCCGATTGGAACGCGTCGACGGTAACTCTGCGTCGGTTCGAGAAGGTCGGCCGCACGTGGAAACAGATTGGCGAGCCCTTTCCCGGCCGAGTCGGCGTGAACGGTTTGGTGTGGGGTCGTGGTCTCAATCCCCGGCGAAGTGATCTCACCGAGAAGGTGGAGGGCGATGGACGAGCGCCCGCGGGAGCGTTTGCGATCGGACGTAGCTATGGCTACGACGCGCTGTGGCAGTCGAAGACGAAGTTGCCATACGTCAAGGTTGGGCCTCGTGATCTTCTTGTTGAAGACCCGTCGTCGCCCCTCTACAACAAATATGTGCGCTTAGATCATGACCCGATCACGGAGTTCGAGAAGAAGCAGCAGATGAAGCAGTCCGACCCGATGCATCGCCTGAAGATCACCATCGAGCACAACACCACTCCGGCCCCCGTCGCCGGCAAAGGGAGTGCGATTCTGTTTCACATCTGGCGGGCGAACGGCGCGAAGCCGACCGCTGGGTGCACGTCCGTGAGCGATGAGGCGATCGAAGGATTGATGACCTGGCTCGACCCGGCGAAGAAACCGATCTACGTGTTGCTGCCGACGTCGGAATACGAGGCGAACCAAGGCGGATGGAATCTTCCGCGCATTGGGTGAGACAATCGAGCTCATGAAAGATCTTTCCAACCGCGTTGCCGTGGTGACCGGTGCAGCAAGCGGTATCGGGTTCGCCCTGTGCGAACGGTTTGCCCGCGATCGCATGTCGATCGTGATGGCCGACATCGAGCAGGGGCCGCTCGCCGCGGCGGCTGACACCATTCGCGCGGCGGGGGTCGAAGTGCTGGCCACGTGTGTCGACGTGTCCAGCGCCGAGGCGGTGGAAGCCTTGGCCGTCGCCACGTTCGAGCGGTTCGGAGCGGCGCACGTCCTGTGCAACAACGCCGGAGTGGGCGGGGGCGGTTTTCAGGCGACGTTGTCAGTGGCGGAGTGGAACTGGGTGTTGGGGGTCAACCTCCACGGTGTCGTTCACGGGATTGCATCGTTTCTCCCGAAGATGTTGGCCAGCGGGGAGGAAGGCCACATCGTGAACACGGCTTCGATGGCCGGGCACATTGGTATGGCAGGCATGGGACCGTACAACGCGAGCAAATTCGCTGTCGTGGGGCTGTCGGAATCGTTGTTTCACGAGTTGGCGAGCACGAACGTCGGCGTGTCGGCACTCTGCCCCGGCTGGGTGAACACGCGAATCGGGGAGAGCGGTCGAATCCGTCCGCCTGAACTCGGTGAACGATCGATGCGTCCCGAAGACGCCGAACGGGCCGAATACATTGCTGCAGTGTTGGCCGCGGGCCTCGCGCCAGCGGAGATCGCAAATATGGTGCACGACGCGATCTTGGCCAGACGGTTCTGGATCCTGTCGCACCCCGAGATGCTCGGTGCTATTCGTAATCGCGCAGATGAAATTCTGTCCGGGCACAATCCCGGCTCCACCACTGAGGAACCCTGAACATGGACTACGACGCCATAGCCGCGCACTTTCTCACCCCCACGGCGACGCCTGCGCCGACACCTCTCGTTCCAACGACGCCTGCCCGCGTGTTGCGCGATGCCGTCGAGCCAATTGCCACGATCGGGTGGTGGGCACGCTCCGCGTCGCAGCAGTGGACCACGCTCGGTCACGGATTCTTCGACGGATACCTGTGGGGACGCGCTGCAGCACTTGGCGCAGACTGCACGCCATCGGTGGTTGTGTCAGCGTTCGGTGTGTTCAGCGCTGCGCTGCTGGTCCCGGTCTACGAACAGGGTCGAAGCACCTCCACCCGAGACGCAGTGCTCGCCGCTCGTGAGCAGGGTGCAATCGAGGGACTTCGAGCCGCGACACAGTCCGTGGCCCAAGACGACGTCGTGCTGGTGGGCGACGCGCTCATGCGCGTGCTTGGTTCGATCGAGCCGGGTCCGCGGCACCTCTTCGGTGCCTTGCAGTCGGTTCCGGTCAGTGCCGACCCTTACGCTCGCGTCTGGCGTGGTGCGGAGCTCTTCCGTGAACATCGTGGTGACTCCCATCTTGCGGCCTGTGTGAGTGCCGATCTCGACATGACGGAGATGAACGTGCTCACGGAGGTGTGGTTGGGATATCCCGTCGGCGAGTACTCCGGCTCGCGGGGCTTCGGGCCCGATGAGCTCGAAGCGGCGGCCTCGCGACTTCGGGCTCGAGGTTGGTTCGGTGCGGACAACTCGTTGACCGACGCCGGACGCCAGGCCCGTGAACAGATCGAGGCAATGACCGACACTGCGCAGCAACGAGTGGTCGACGCCCTCCAGCCGGGCTGGGACGAACTCGTCGCGGCCGCACAGCGAATCGGCGATGCGATCCTGGTCGCACAGGCCGCGCCGGCGGATCCACGCAAACGAGCCGCCGGCTGACGCCTCACGGCGCTTGGTTTACTTCTTCTTTTTCGGCGGCTTGGCGATGAATGCTGCGAGGTCTTTGTAGTTTTCGCAGGTGGTGGCGCACCCGGCGGCCTTCAGCTTGGCCAGGTTCGCCTTCGCGTCGGTCATCTTGCCGGCCATCACGAACGCCTCACCCTGGTACTCGAGAGCGCCTTTGTGTTTCGGATCGATTGTCAGTGCGACCTTGTAGTACTTGAACGCGTTGGTGAGGTCGCCCGATTTGCGATACGAGTAGGCCAACATGTTGTTGGCGTCGGCGCTTTTGGCATTGGCGCCCACGGCCAACGTGAATTGCCCAATCGCCGTCTTCCAATCCGATTTCGCGACAGCGGCCCGTCCCGCGGCCATGAACTCCGCGTCGGGCGAACCTGCGGCCGACGTCGGCGCAGCGGCGACCGCGGTGGTGGGGCTCGCCGCGGCGGCGGCTTTGGTGGTGGCGGTTGCGCCAGCGACCGTCGTGGAAGGGGCGGGGGTCACGGGCGAATCGGTGTCGGCGCCAAGGGCCGCCGGGCTAGCGAGCCCCACGACAGCCGGGACGAGCAGGCCGGTAAACAGGAGGCGAGCAAAGCGTCGTGGAGTACTCATGGTGAAAGTTTCCCATCTGTTGGTGACCAGGGTGGCAAGAACTTGTGAACAACTGAAAAGGGCGAGCTCGCGGACTGACTACCGGACTGCGAAAGGACTGCAACAGGACTGACAACTAGGTACGCTGGCGGCGACAGGCCCGTTCATACGGCGATGGAATTCGAGCCTTGGAACATCGACTAACCTTTTCAGGCTCTGTTCTTTCCAGAACTTGGCTATCCAACTGGCATTTCAGTCCGCTCCAGGAGCTTGGCAATGAACACGACCGATTTCATCGACCACGTACACCTTCGCACCGACGTCCCCGACTTTGGACCCGGCGATACCGTCAAGGTGCACGTCCGGGTCGTGGAAGGCAACAAAGAGCGTGTCCAGGTGTTCCAGGGGTACGTGATCGGCCGAGCCGGCGACGGCATCCGTGAGACCTTCAAGGTCCGCAAGATCAGCTACGGCGTGGGGGTCGAGCGCACCTTCCCCGTCCACTCGCCGACGATCGCAATGATCGAAGTCATGGCCAAAGGCGACGTGCGTCGGGCCAAGCTGTACTACCTCCGCGATCTGCAGGGCAAAGCGGCCAAGATTCGCGAAAAGCGAACACCCGTCGCCCGCTGACTCCGGCAGTCGCAGGTTCCCCCGCCATTTTTCGACAAGTTTCTCGTGATCGTCGCCTCGTGAGTGCCGCTGCTCCGCTACGGTCGAGAGGGTGAGTGTGGTCCCCGAACAAACGGCGTTCGAAGCGCTGTCTGATCAGGCCGAGGATTCCGTCGACGCGAATCCACCCGGTGGCGACGCACCGCAACAGCGCACCAGCCGCCAGGACCGTCCCGAGGGACGAGGCCGCGGCCCGCAGTTGATACGCGAATACGGGATGCTGATCGTCATTGCGATACTCCTCGCGTCGTTCGTCCGAGCCTTCATCGGGCAGGCGTATTGGATTCCATCGGAGTCCATGGTGCCGACGCTCAAGGTCGGGGACCGCGTCATCGTTTCGCGGATCAGCTACAAGATCGGTGATCCTGATCGCGGCGACATCGTCGTGTTCCAAAATCCCGGTTTCATTGATCGCGGTCGGCGCGATCCGATCTCTCGGATTGGGCGCAACGCCTTCGAGCTCCTCGGGATCGGTCAACCCAAGGAGAAGTACTACATCAAGCGTGCGATCGGCCTTCCGGGCGACAAGCTCTCGATCCACGACAATGCCGTGTACATCAACGGCATCAAGCTCCGGGAGCCGTGGCTGCAAAAGGATGTGTCCACTGCCGACAACGGGGAGTTTGGCGGCAAGGAGATCACCATTCCCAAGGACCAGTATTTCATGATGGGTGACAATCGCGACTACTCGGCTGATTCGCGTGTGTTCGGTCTGGTGAAACGATCGGCCATGGTCGGTCGAGCATTTGTGCGGGTGTATCCGTTCGGGCGATTCGGTGGTCTCTGACGTGATTCGGCGACGAGGGATGTCGCAATGAGCCCCGAAGACCTGGAGCGCTACGAATCCGAACTCGAGCTGCAGCTCTTTCGCGAATATAAAGACATCGTCTCGACCTACACCCACCTGGTGGAAACTGAGCGTCGCTTCTATCTCTGCAACGGCGTCGAACTCACGACCAAGACCGAGGGCGGACGCACGTTCTTCGAGTTGAATCTGGCCGACGCCTGGGTGTGGGACATCTACCGACCCGGTCCGGCGCGTTTCGTCGCCAAGGTACGCGTACTCACGTTCAAGGACGTGAACATCGAAGAACTCACTCGCCCCGGCGAGTAGTCCACGCGTGCTCTGAGTCGCGTTCTGCAACGTTCGGCGCCGCTCCTTCCACTCAGCTCGGTTCGGTTCCGCTCCTTCACTCACCTCGGTTCGGCTCCGCCCCTTTCACTCAGCGGCGAGTTGCAGGGTGAACGGCCAGTTGTTGGTGGGGTTAACTGGCCGTCGACCCTGCAACTCGCCGTCGAATGGGGTACGGGTCGAATGCTCGCGTTGGTAGCGAGAAGAGACTTGCCGTGCGTGTCCAGGACGCAGCATTGGGGGGTAAAGGCGCGGTGAGGCGCGTCGAACGCGTGGCAAATGGCCGTGGCGTGTCGTCGACGTACGAGTGTTGTTGTGATGACCATCGCACGGAAACAACTCGGGTCGATGGGGGAGCGTATCGCTGCTCGCTGGTACGAATCCGAAGGGTACGACGTGGTGGCCATGAACTGGCGCGTCGCCGAAGGCGAGATTGACGTGATCGCGCGGCGTGAAGAGGTGCTGGTGTTCTGTGAAGTGAAAACCCGCACCGGAAACCGCTTCGGTACTGGGCTCGACGCGGTGACTGTCGAGAAGCAGCGTCAGGTCCGTATGCTCGCGTATCACTGGCTGCGGCTGCATCCCATGTTCGGCGTCGCTACGGTGCGCTTCGATGTTGTTGCGATCGACGTGTCGACGCGTCCCATTGCAGTGCAGGTTGTTCCGGACGCGTTTTGATGGTGCTGACCGCAGAACCGGCCCAGAGACTCGACGATTGCGTAAAACCGAGTGTATGCTCAGGTTCTCTGAAGGAGCGAGCATGCGAGTTTCGATAGACAGCGAAAAGTGTCAGGGCCACAACCGGTGCTATGCCCTGGCCCCTGACTTGATCGACGTCGACGACATGGGAATGGCTGTCGTAATCGGTGACGGCACCATCTCGCCGGAACAAGAGGCGAAGGCGCGACTGCTCGTTGCGAATTGTCCCGAATACGCAATCTCCCTCACCGACTGATCGGCTTGAAAATGACGTCTCCTACGCGCACTGCACCTCCGGTCATCGACTGGGCCAGCGACTTCGATCACACCGATCCGGTGTGGGTCGACAACCCGTTCCCGATCTGGGACGACCTCCGTATGCGTTGCCCGATTGCGCACTCCGATCGCTACAACGGTGTGTATCTCCCGACGCGTCATGAAGATGTTGCGGCGATCGCGTACGACACCGAGCACTTCACGTCGAAGAACGTCATCGTAAGCACAGGCGTGGTGTTGGCCGAAGCTCCAATCGGGAACGCTCCACCCATCACGAGCGATCCGCCCTTCCACCAGCACGCACGGAAACTGTTGCTCCCCGCATTCGGTCCGAAGGTGATTGAAGCGCTTCGTCCGAAGATCGAGAGTCTGTGCGACGAATTGATCGATGCACTTCTTGATCGCGACGTCGTCGATGGCGCCATTGATTACGCACAGAACATTCCGCCGGCCGTCATCGCCGAAATGCTTGGCCTCCCGCGCGAAGACGGCGCGCTGTTCCGCCAATTCATTCAGGACACCATCGGTTCACCAGACATTCCCCAGGAACAACGAGCCGAAGCGTTCGCCCGACTCGACGCGTACTTCGACAAGCACCTTCAGGACCACGTCGAGAACCCCCGCGATGACCTGATGAGCTTTCTCCTCAACGCCGAGCTCTTCGGCAACAAGTTGGCGCACGAGCACGTCCGCGGCACGTGTGTGTTGTTGCTGATCGCGGGTATCGACACCACGTGGTCGGCTATCGGCGCAGCACTGTTTCACCTCGCCACTCATGATGACGACCGGAACCGTCTGGCCCGCGAGCCCGAGTTGCTTCCGTTTGCCGTCGAGGAGTTCCTTCGTGCCTACGCGCCGGTCACGATGGCACGGATAGTGAAGGAAGACGTCGAGATCAACGGCACGCTGTTGAAGGAGGGCCAGTGGTGCCTTCTGCCGTTCCCGGCGGCGAACCGCGACCCTGAGGCGTTTACCGACGCCAATGAGTTCATCATCGACCGCGCAGAGAACCGCCACGCTGCATTTGGACTGGGCATTCATCGATGCCTCGGATCGAATCTCGCTCGTCTCGAACTCTCGGTCGCGATCGAACGCTGGATGGCCCGCGTTCCCGACTTCATACTCGAGGATCCGACCAAGGTGACCTGGGCGCCCGGACAGGTGCGGGGCCCGCGCGTCCTCCCGATCCGAGTGCTCGCCCGCAACACGTAATTCGTGCACGTATCGATCACGTGATCGTTACGATCGCGCGATGCCAATCATTCCCGACGACAAAGACTGGACCTGGACGATACGGTCGCGTTGCCCCGACTGCGGGTATGACGGTTCTTCGTTTCGGGCAACGGATACGGCTCGGACGGTCCGGGGGTTGGCTCGGCACTGGCCATCCGTCCTCGCAGCGCACCCATCGCCAACTCGTCGTCCGACCGACGCAACGTGGGCCCCTCTCGAATACGCATGCCATGTGCGCGATGTATTTCGTCTGTACACATATCGTTTGGGCCTCATGCTTGCGAATGACGATCCGACATTTCCGAACTGGGATCAGGATGCGACGGCCGTGACCGACAACTACCTCGCGCAAGATCTTGGCGTCGTGATCGACGAACTTCGAGAGGCGGGCGACTCACTGGCCGAAGCCTTCGACCGAGTGGGCCTCGAGGACTGGGCGCGGACGGGGAAGCGCTCGGACAACAAGAGCTTCACGATCGAAACCTTTGCGGTGTACATGGTTCATGACCCGTGGCATCACCTATGGGACGTGACGGGTCGCGAGCCCGACGCTGCCGTGCTTCAGACGTAAGCGAACCGCATCGGCGTGCGCGTCGGTGACTGATTGATCGCGATGGCGATTACTGAAAAGCGCCGACAGCCCACAGGACCAACACCGCGGTGAGAAGCAGCGCGAGCGCGACCAGCACAACGTCGCTCTTGCGCTTCTTCTGTTTTCGGTACGGATTGAATCCCACGAGCCGATCCTGTCACACCCCCTCGTTATCGTGGAAACGTCTCTCATTCGTGAGCCGGTGCCGCTGCCGAGCTCATGCGATGGGCGAACGTGTCGAGGCCGACGTTGCACCACGGCTCTCCTGAACAGTTTCCGTGGGTGAACCCCACCATCGTTTCGGAGGGCGCCATGTTGGCATCAATTCGGGCATCAACGCTGTGGGGCGTCGAGAGCCAACCTGTGGTCGTCGAAGTACACATCGGCAACGGGCTGCCATCGTTTACCGTGGTCGGGCAACCCGACACTGCATGTCGCGAGGCGCGTGACCGGGTGCGAGCAGCGTTGTTGTCGAGTGGTTTCGCGTGGCCCCAAACCCGCATCACGGTCAACCTCGCGCCGGCCGAAGTGCGCAAGGCCGGTGCGTCATTGGATCTTGCGATCGCCGTCGGTGTTCTGGTTGCCTCCGGCGAGATTCCGGGCGAGCGCGTCGCCAGTCTGGGTTTTCTCGGTGAACTCGGACTCGATGGGTCGCTTCGCCGGATTCCCGGTGCGATTCCGCTCGTCGACGCGCTCGCCGGAAGTGAGGTCGTGGTGCCTCATGCGTGCGCCGGCGAAGCGCGACTGATCCAGCGCGGCCGCGTCCGAGGCGTCGCAAACCTCGGTGAGGTGGTCGCGGCCCTCCAGGGTCTTGCGCCATGGCCAGAAGATCGCGCCGACGACGCACCGGCTCCGCCGGTGGTCATTCCCGACTTTGCCGACGTCCGGGGCCAGTCCCTGGCCCGCACCGCCGCCGAGATCGCCGCGGCCGGTGGTCACCATCTGCTGCTGTGCGGCCCACCGGGGTCCGGGAAAACGATGATCGCTCGGCGACTCCCGGGATTGCTTCCTCCCTTGACCACCGAGCAAGCGATCGAGGTGGTGCGAATTCACTCAGCTGCGGCGATTCGCGTCGGCAACACACTTCCGCTCACGGCACCACTTCGTGCCCCTCATCACATGGCCAGTGCGGTGGCGCTGTTGGGCGGAGGATCAGCATGGTTGCGGCCCGGTGAGCTGTCCTGCGCGCAGCACGGCGTGCTGTTTCTCGATGAGATGGGTGAGTTCGCGCCCTTTGTTCTCGACGCGCTTCGCCAACCGCTCGAGGAGGGGATCGTTCGAGTCGATCGCGCTCGAGGTTCGGTGATCTTTCCAGCGCAGTTCTTGTTGGTGGGAGCCACCAATCCGTGCCCGTGCGGATGGCTGGGAACTCCGCTCGGCCACGGCCCGCAGTGTCAGTGTTCGCCGGCAGCGCGAGAGCGCTATGCGCGCAGACTATCTGGCCCACTACTCGACCGCTTCGACCTCCGGGTCGCCGTGGAGCGACCCGATGCCTCCGAGCTCCTCGATGCGCCGTCGGCCGAACCGTCATCGGTCATCGCCGAGCGTGTTCGCAAAGCACGGGTGATCGCCGCCGAACGAGGGGTGACGGCGAACGCGTTCATTCCCGATCGAGATCTCGACGCCCTGGCCCGGGTCGACGCGGCGGGCCGGGCCCTGTTGGAAAAGCGTCTCCGGGCGGGTTCACTGACAGCTCGCGGGATGGTCCGGATTCGACGTGTGGCACGAACGATCGCCGACCTCGACGATGCGTCGATCGACGGCCCCGTCCCCGCCGATGCGATCCACCTTGCGATCGAGTACCGGCGCTCGACGTTGCTGGAGGATCGCCGATGAGCGCCGTGAGCAACGAGTCGACTCTGGTCGATGCTCCGGTCGATGCTCCGGTCGATGCTCCGGTCGATGCTCCGGTCGTTGCTCCGGTCGTTGCTCCGGTCGATGCTCCGGTCGATGCTCCGGTCGATGCTCCGGTCGAGGAGCGTCAACGTCAGGACCGCGCCGATACCGAGCTCGCCGTGTGCACCCTCCTCACGGTTTCCGGCATGA
>JANOWU010000282.1:0-6349 GCA_031418035.1 Acidimicrobiia bacterium | reverse complement strand
GGGTTCTGCGGTTATTGCGTCGATCATCGTGGGGCTCGAACCCGTTGGTGTTGCGTTGGCCGGTGTGTTGCTCGTCGGCGACAAACCGTCGATGAACTCGTGGCTCGCCCTGCTGGTCGGGGTGTGCGGCGTCGCCGTGGCGTCGGGGCTTCTTACCGAACCCATCGCCCAAGTGCCGGTCGCCTCGATCTTCCTGCTGCTGTCGACGGTGATCACGTTTTCGATATACACCGCGTTCGTCCGCCGAACAGGGCATGGCGTCGATCCGTTGGTCATCTCCGGACGCACCCAACTCGGCGCGCTCCTATTGGTGATCCCGTCGTGTCTGCTCGATTTCCGCAGCGGCGGAATGATCCGCGGCGACATCACCCCAAAGGCGTTGGGAAGCGTGCTGTTCCTTGGCTTCGGTTCGGCCACCGCGTACCTCTTCCTCTGTGTGGTGCTGGCCAACCAGCCGTCGAATCGGGTCGCCGTGTCGATGTTTCTCACGCCTATGTTCGGCGTGTTCTTCTCCTGGCTGTTCGTGAACGAACGACTACGCGTTCGCGACGCGGTCGCCGGAATCATCGTGCTGTTGGCGGTCTGGATCAGCGAATGGGCCCCAGCGATTCGTCGACGTTCTTCGCCGGCGGTCGCCGAATCCGGCTGACCCTGACGCTCCGAATCCGGCTGGGCTAAGGCTGGGACTGAGGGCTAAAGGGGCGCAGGTTCCGAGGTCTTCGACCGGCACGACCGCAACTCGGCGCTGGTCGTACGTTGGCCGCGAATACAACGATCGACCAACTCGGCGAACGCCTCGTGGCGCCAGGCGTTCAGAAAGTCAGCGTGCATACTGGTGAGTGAACCCGACGACAGTGCTTTCGGTACGCGGGGCGAATCGGTTCGAAGCACGATCCGAAGCTGAGGCACAGCGACGGGATGCGACGACGGGCAGCGACCCCCAACGGGATCAGCCATGTGTCGACTCTGCGCGAGCAGAGCGTGCTTGGCGTCCCAACACTGTGGGAACGTGATCCGGGCCGTGACGCTTCGACCCCCCGTGCAATCGGTCGGCGTTTGTGCCCACCCTGCTGCCCCAACGGAGCGCCCACAGCTCCATGCGACGGACCCGACGCCGGAACCCGCGACCATACTCAGCCCGACCGGGAACGGCTCAATGGATTGGGGATCCACGACGCCGGCGTCGTAATACGCACGCAAACTGTCCCACTTTCCGTCCACGAGAGAAGGCGCCCAATACGCAGCGAGATCGTCGGTGTTGTCGCACGTTGTGATCCGCGCCGATTGGAGCGACCTCGCATCCAATGACGCGTTCGTGGAACGGTTCCCGAAGAACGAATGGCGATGCGACATCCCCGCGCGGCCCGGGTGAACGATCGGGTCGTCGTTTGATTCGTGCGACAACCCGCACTGAACGACAAACGCCACGCTGGGCTTCGGGGTCGACGCGGCATTCGACGGACCCACGCCCGCCACACCACCAAGCAGAACCGACGTCGCCGCCAACAACAAGACGTGGGCACGGGAAATGCTCATGGCTAGGCCAGCGTCAGGAACCGCGTTTACGCACCCGCAACTTGATAGGTGTCGCACCGAAGTTGAAGCGCTCACGGATCTTTCGTTCGAGATATCGAAGGTACTGGGGGGTGAGTTCTCGGTTCGCGAACAGCGTGAAGGTAGGCGGGTCGGTGGCGCCTTGGGTTGCGTAGAGCACTTTGGCCTCGCGTGACGGGTGAGCTTGCTGGGCCTCGCTGATCAGTTCGTTCAGCTCGCGAGTCGGAACGCGCATGTGGTACTGCGACACAGCCTCGGCAAGCAGCGGAAGAAGTTTGTGAACGCCCAAACCAGTCTGCGCGCTTATCTTGAGAACCGGCGCGTAGCCGAGGAACGCCAGACGATCCTCGACCTTCCACTCGATGTCTTGACGAGCTTCAGTGGGGACAAGATCCCACTTGTTCAACAAGATGACGATCGGACAACCGGCGGCATCGATACGCTCCGCCAAACGCTGATCCTGGTGCGTCACTCCCTCGGTCGCGTCGATCACGAACAGCGCCGCGTCGGAGGAGTCGATGGCCTGCAGCGCTCGTACCATCGAGTAGTACTCGGCCCCATCGTCCATGCGGCTCTTGCGACGCATACCGGCGGTATCGACGAACCGGATCTGCCCTTCGGGTGTTTCGACCACAGTGTCGATCGAGTCGCGAGTGGTCCCCGCCAAGTCGTGCACGATCGAGCGATCGTCACCGATGAGTCGATTGAACAGCGTCGACTTTCCGACGTTCGGACGACCGGCGATAACGACCGCAGGAACCTTGCCGCCCCCGAGACCGATGCCGCCGGTGACGTCGGAGAACGTCGCCTCGTCGACGGCCGTTTCGTGGTCGAAGTCCTCATCGACAAGCGGCAGCTCGGGCTCCGGGAGCTTGGCGATGACGTCGTCGAGCATGTCGCCGGTGGCTCGCCCGTGAAGGGCGCTCACGCCGTATGGGTCGCCCAATCCCAGAGCAGAAAACGCCCACACGTCGGAGTCGCGGGTTTCGCCGTCGGTCTTGTTGGCGATCACCATGACGGTGCCCTTTTCACGACGTCGGCGGAGAATGTCGGCCAATCGCTCGTCTTCTTCGGTGATGCCAACCGTAACGTCACATACGAAAAGGACGACGTCGGCATCGTCGATGGCCTTCTCCGCCTGCTTGGAAACCTTATCGTCGAGGGTACTGCCTTCGACCATCCACCCTCCGGTGTCCACCAACAGGAACGGCACACTCGACCATTCGACGGCAAGGTCCTTGCGGTCACGGGTGACCCCCGGACGATCCTCCACGATGGCTTCTCGGCGACCGATGATGCGATTCACGAGCGTCGATTTGCCGACGTTGGTCCGGCCGACGATAGCCACGACAGGGAGACCGTTCGGGTTCGTCAGCGACACTCGGCTCACCGTTCGGGATTTCGCCTTGCGTTTGGTTTGCTCACTCATGTCGACGGGTCCAGTGGTCGGGGTCCAAAAACAGGACGCCCTATCCTACCTGCCTATTCGTTCGCACCGGCCAGAAGTCCTTCCTGGGAGGCCGAAGTCACAGCTACGCCGTGCGGCCATCAGCGATCACTTGGGACACGCGAAGCGGCACGAAGCGCCTCGCGGAGCGAAAGTCCGTTCGTTTCGATGATCTCGACGGGCCGCGGAAGGTCTTCGGGGCGGGTGCCGTCGAGGAATACGCCCTTGCTGAGGCAGATGTCGGGAAGGAGGTAACGGTGACCTTCCGGTTGCTCACCCAGAACTCGCGCCAAGTCCGCACCCACCATCAGACCGGCGACCGCGGTGTTTCCGCCGAAGAACTCGTTGCGTACCGCAATCACTCGAACGTCGGATCGCCCCAGCTGACGCAACACGGGCGGCAACAGTGCCTCCAGAACGGTCGCGCCATACTCACCCGTAAGTACACCTATTGGTGCGGTGGCACTCGGCCGTAACGAGATCGACACGCCACGCAGAGCGTCTCCCGGTGCGGAAACTGACGCGGAAACGGCTGCGGAAACTGGTCCGCCAACCGGCGCTGATCGTGGTGCTCGGTACCCCTCCGCAGGAGCACCTTCGACCCAGGCGAAGAAACCCGACGCCACCGCGGTAGGAGTTTCGACCTCGCCCAGCAGTTCGCGCTCGAAAGTCCGGAACATACCGATCCCGTTCTCGTGTTGACAGAAATCCTCGTACTCCGAAACGTCGGGAAACTCGCGGCCGGCCATCAGGTAGTACTCGTCGGCGGCAAACACCAGACGACGGCCCAGTGAGTCGAGAAAGACCTTCTGCCAGCGTTCAACAGACTCGACGACTGCGTTTGCCTCTTCCCTCGTGTGTAGTCGCAGGCCCGGTTCCCGGTTGTACTTGGAAATCCCGAGGGGTACGGCGTGGATGCTCGCGAGATCGGGAAACCGATCGAAGACGCCGGCCAGCGTGTCCTCCAAGACCGCGCCGTCGTTGATGCCCGGACACACGACCAACTGCCCATGAACCTCAACGCCATTGTCGAGAAGAGCCCGCAACCACCGAAGGCTCATCGCTCCTCGGCGATTTCGGAGGAGTTGGGATCGGACCTCTGGATCGGTGGCGTGTATCGAGACGTTGAGCGGCGAGAGTCCTTCGGTCACGACCCGCTCGAGGTCAGCCTCGGTAAAGCGCGTGAGTGTCGTGAAGTTTCCGTACAGGAACGACAGTCGGTAATCGTCGTCCTTCAGATACAGACTCGGTCGCAGCCCCGGGGGTAGCTGATAGATGAAGCAGAACGAACAGTGGTTGTCACACGTTCGAAGTTGATCGAACAGTGCAGACTGCACTTCGATGCCGAGCGTCTCCCCCGCAGACTTCTCGACGATCACGTCGAACTCCAAACCGCCACGCATCACGACGAGTTCGGGGTCCGCGTCGTCGGCGAGCAGTCGATACTGGATGACGTCACGAACCACCTCGCCATTCATCAGGGCGATTTCGTCTCCGGGAAGCAATCCCGCCACGTCGGCAGGTGACTGCGGGACGACGGAAACGACCACGGGGCGAGTGGGGGTCGAGACGGTACCCCGCTCGGTCGACGACATGGAAACAGGTTAGGTCACGAGGCCGGGTCACCAAGTACGGTCGGCGCGGCCGCTACCCTCGAAGGTGTGGACGTCGACAAGGTGTTACTCGCCGAGCCCCGAGGCTTCTGTGCCGGGGTGGAGATGGCGATCAAGGCGTTGACCTGGATGGTGCGGATGTTCGAGCCACCGGTGTACTGCTACCACGAGATCGTGCACAACCGACTGGTGGTCGAACGCTTCAAAGACCTCGGCGTGGTGTTCGTGGAAAACGTCAATGAGGTGCCCAAAGGCATGCCGCTGATGTTGAGTGCCCACGGAACAGCACCCGAAGTCGTGGCCGAAGCTCGGGCCAACAACGGCTACGTCGTCAACTCCGTGTGTCCCCTGGTCACGAAGGTCCACCACGAGGCAAAGGTCCGCGCCGGCAAGGGCTTCGAGATCATCTACATCGGCCACGAGGGCCACGATGAAGCGGTGGGGACCATGGCCGTTGCGCCCGAAGCAATGCACCTCGTCGAAACCGCGGAACAAGTACGCACACTTGATATCCCCGACGCTCCGGTTGCCCTCTTAGCCCAAACCACCCTTTCCCACCATGATTGGTCCGACATCTTGCAGGCGGCTCGCGAGAAGTTCCCCGACATGTGGGTGCCGGGTCATTCCGACCTCTGCTACGCCACCACGAATCGACAAGACGCCCTACGGGCAATGGCGCCGCGCGTCGACGCCATGGTGGTTCTGGGATCTGCGAACTCGTCGAACACGGTGGCACTCGCCAAGGTTGCCCTAGCGAACGGCTGTGCTGCGGTGTATCGCATCAACAGCGCCGACGAACTCCCCGACGGCCTCTCCGGCGTCGTCGGCGTCACCGCCGGAGCATCCGCCCCGGAGGAGTTGGTCAACGAGGTAATAGGCCGACTTGCCCCGCGCCACGGCGTCGAGGTTGTCAACGTCACCGACGAAGACGAGTATTTCCCGCCGCCACGCGACCTCCGCGAAGTCGTTCCGGCTGTGGCCGCAGTCCTGTCGTTCGGCCTGTTCGCGCCGATGTCGGCGACCACACCGATCAGCGACGACCGTTCCACCCTGGCGAGCGACGTCCTCGCCTCCCTTCGCCTGTAGTTGTCATCTTTCGCGACACCAAGGCCCTTGGCATCCCTGGTACGCGCTCTCCAACTGGGGTGAACATTTCGTCGAGGCCATGCGGTTGTATCCCGTGTTTCACGAATTCGACGGACGGCTCAACCCGATCTCATCCTCGGTAACGAAGAACCGCAGTCTGACTCGCCGTCGCCATCAGTGTGCCGTCATCTGCCCATAGATGAACGAGACCGTGTCCGAAGCCAGCGTGGATTGCGTGGATGCGAATGTCGAGCAGCACCCATTCAGTAGGAACGAGGCGTACGACTCGAATGGAATTGTCCAACGACGATCCCCCGGCCTTCATACCGAGTGCCTGCCCCATACCGTAGGGAACAAAGTCGCCCAGAACAGCGAGGGTCCCTGCAGTGATGTGATCGACCGCAGGCAGTCGCGCCCAGAGTGCCGACCGACCGAGCGGATTGGCGGTTCCATCGAGATCCTCCCACGAGCGCCCGGCCGCCACGCGCATTTCGATGTGCTCGTTGATGGTGTCCTCCGGCGACCGGCGAAAGATCCTCGGCGGGCATTCCTCAGGGGGCGCGACAACCGGACGCTCGGCGAACGACCCGGCGCCGGGAGTCGATCGCCTCCCTAAGGCTGCGTTGATACTCAGTATCTCGACGTCGTC
>JANOWU010000281.1:0-10199 GCA_031418035.1 Acidimicrobiia bacterium | reverse complement strand
GCGACCCGCGGTGGGGTTTGCCGATCGCTCGCGACACGACGGTCGTTGCTGTCGTTGCTGTAGCAGTCTCGGGGACCGCAGGCACCGTTTCGGAGGTGGACTGCGCCGCAGCCTGGCCGCGTGGCGTCACGATCGACAAGACAGCGGCGATGGTGGCGAAGGCCGCAATCGCGACACGCCGTGCCTTCGCTCGATCGTCCTTGGGCACCGTCACAGTCTCCCAGCACCGGTGCGCGTACATTGACGCGCCGTAGCGGGCACCGCGACCGCGAACGCGGCACGCGAAGTAACGTGACCTGATGGAACGAAACGTGAAGTTCGGATGGCTGTCGCCCGTGATCGGAAACAAGTGGAGCGACCACCAACCGATCGTGGTGCACCAGGAACGCCATATCCTCCCCACCGTGCTCGTGCACTTCGACTCGCTTTGGGTGGCGGACCACTTCTACGGCTTCGACGCGAAGACCGATCCGTTTCTCGAAGCCTGGACCACGCTCACCTGGCTCGCCGCAAAGTTTCCTGACGTGTTGTTATGTCACCACGTCCTCGGTCACGGGTATCGGCCGCCGGCGCTCACGGCGAAGATGGCTGCCACGCTCCAGACGCTCTCCGGAGGTCGCTTCATGCTCGGCATCGGTGCGGGGTGGCGCGAGTCGGAGTATCAGAGCTACGGCTACGACTTCCCCAAGCCGTCCGTGCGATTCGGCCAGCTCGAAGACGTGATCCACATCTGTCGGGCAATGTGGACGCAGGACATGCCCTCCTACACGGGGAAATACTTCACGATCACCGAAGCGGCGGCGCCTCCTCTGCCATCGGTGGTCCCTCCGATTTGCGTCGGGGCGTCTGGTGAACAGGTCGGTCTCCCGTTGGTGGGGCGCCTCGCCGATGCGTGGAATTCGTTCTGGTACGGCGACGAAGCCAAGTGGGTTCACAAACTCGACATCGTGCGTCGTTCGGCAGAGAAGGCGGGCCGCGATCCGTTCTCCATCGAGGTCATCGTTACCGTCGAACGGCCGCTCCCGACGACCGATGCAGAGTCCGAAGCTATGTACACAGACCTTTCGAGAATGCGTGAGCTTGGTGTTCAGCACTTCGTGATGGACTTTGGGCACCCGCTCACGACGGAGCATATCGATCGTGTCGTCGAGCAGGTACTCACGCCGCTTCGGCGCGGTTCCTAACGACGCGGCACGGGTGGACTCTTCGGGCACGGGTGGACTCCTGGAGCACAGGGTGTGCTCCAGAACTCCACCCGTGCCTCAGAAATCCACCCGTGGCCCCAGGCAGAGCGGGCGAGTTACCGCAGGCTGCGAAGGACCTTGGGCCGGCCGGCGATGATGCCGTTCGGCTTCGATGTCAGGAGGCTGCGGTAGTTCGCCGCATCGTCGGTCTCCGGGTCGCTCGGCCACACCCAGATGGCGATTCCGTCGGCTGCGGCTTTGGTGCGCAGTTCGTCGGTGAAGACCGGTAGTCCCTGCGCCTGCGGAGGTACCTGGAGCACGGCGACGTTGGCGAGCGGTGTCCCCGCCAACACGTAGTTGCTGATGGCCGAGAAGCCCGGGGATGTCGCGATGGCGGGCGCAAGCTTGCGAAACTCGTTGAGCGCAACGTCGTCGAAGGAAACGACGAGGAAACGATCGCGCGATGGATCTCCCTTCAATCGCGCGGCCAGTGCGCGTGCCACTTCGAGTCCGGCGTCGGGCCCGTCGGTCTTGATCTCGATGTCGAGAACCATGTCGGGAAACATGTTTGCTATCTCGTCGAAGGTGGCGATACGGAAGTCTTCGGCGACGTAGCCAGCGGGTGGCTTCACGCTCCCCGTGCGTACCCCTCGATAGGGCGGTACCTTCCCGCTTGTGCGGCAATCCCAACAACCGCCGGTGAACCAGTGGGCGTTGTCAAGCGCACCGAGTTCCGCGGCGCTTCGCTCGGCGACGGGCCCTGTTGCGTTCGTCGTTCGATCAACGGTGGGGTCGTGATGCACGACCAGGACTCCATCCGATGATAAGCGTACGCCCATTTCCAGGACGTCGACCCCAAGCTTCTGTGCTCGCTTGAACGCGAACGGTGTGCTGTGTGGCGCCTCCAGGTCACCGCCGGCGTGCGCGACGACCAAGGTTTTCGATTCTCCCTTCGTGAGTGCGGCACGCAGACGCCCGGTTGCACCCGGATACTTGGTTTTCGCGGTGGGCCGGGTCGGCGTGGTGGCGGCGGCCGTAGCGGGGCCTCCTACGATGGCCCTCGCCGAGATCCAATTCAATACGTCGGTCAACGACGTCAGGGCGACGTCGGCATGACCCTCTGCGGGATAGACCTTGCGTTCCACCGACGTTCCGAGGGCCCTGAGTTGTTTGGCCAAAACATCCGACGACGCAACCGGCACGAGTTCATCCAGTCCGCCGTGAATGATGAACACCGGTGCCTCAACTTTCTCCGCGCCAGGCTCGTCGGCGTCGAGGGCACGGGCCCATTCCGCGGGGATCGGACCGGGGAGTCGCAAGGTGTCCTTGCTTGTGGCGGAGATGATCTCGCCCGAACACTGCGTCTCGAGACGCTTCGACACTTCCAGGCCCCGGGTCGTGAGGACGTCGGTAGTGTTCAGCGACGTGTTGGCAGCGGCGAGACCATTGGCGACGAGCAAGGTGTAGCCGCGCTCGGGCGTCGACTGCAGACGACCCACGAGGTCACGAAGCTGCGACGGAGGCGCCCCGGCCACCACGCCGACAACACGTTGTTCGGGTGCGTAGCTGGGTGCCTGGCGCCCGGCAAAGAGCGCCGCGTGACCACCTTGGGAGTGACCCCACACGACGACGGTGGAGGACAGGTTCACGCCATCGATGTCACCGGCCGCACCAACGATGTCGAGAACCGAACGGCCGGAGCTGACGCCGTCGAGAAACGGGTGGAGGCCTGCGGTGCCAAGACCCGGATAGTCCGACGCCACCATTGCCATACCGATTTGTCCAGCGAGCGAGGCGACCGTGGTCTCGAGAACGCCCGGCGCTTTCGACGGGGCGCATCGATCCGCAAGTCCAGTGGTGGGGTGGGCGAAGGAGAGCACCGGCCAACCAGCGGCGGGTGCCGATCGTATGGGTACATACACCAGACCACTCACGACGGTCGGCTGATCGTCGCCAAGCGTGGAGTCGAACAGCACGCGCCAGCCTCTGATGCCCTCCGGTGCATCAATGGGCGTGGCCGATCGAAGACGACCGCGTTGCGGTACTCCCGAGTCCGGCGGCACCGGATAGGAACCGTTGAGGAATCGCACCCCGTCAGTCACTGCTCCCGCCGCGGCGGACACCGACGGAGCCGACGGAGCCGACGATGCGGCTGACGACGTCGATGCAGGAGCGGCGGCCGATGAGCTCACCGCCGGCGCGGAGGCCAATGAGCTCACCGCGGGCGCGGAGGCCGATGAGCTTGCCGCCGGTGAGGACGTCGAGCGTCCGACCAGATAGCCAACGCCGAGCCCGGCGAGGACGGCGAACCCTGCCGAGGTCGCGGCGACGCGACGAACATGGCTACGGGAGAAGCGTTCCGCTTCCGAGCGTTGGCGACGCACCTGGGCCGTGATGTTTCGAATCCCGGCGAGCGCCTGGAGCATCGGAAGTCGAGCGGCGCGTCGAGCTGGCACGATCGAGGCCAGAAGGCCGGAGAATGCGGCGAGCAACGCCAGCATGGTGATCCCCACGGGCGGCACGGTGAACGCGGTGAGTCCCTCATCGCGAAGGGCGTGCAGCAGCCCCCAGCTCGACACGGTGCCCAGGGCGACGCCGATGACGACGGCTATCAGCGAGATCACAATCGCTTCGGCGCGCAGCATCGCTCGAAGCTGCGACCGGAACATGCCAAGTGTACGTAGCATTCCTATCTCACGCAGTCGCTCGACGACGCTCAGCGAAAGCGTGATCGCGATACCGATGACAGCGATCACGACGACGAGCACGAGCAGACCGAAGATCAGGCTCAGGAGCTGATCGAGCGAGCTCGTGATCCGAGCGGTATACGTCTTCGGGTCGTCGACGCGAGCGGTCGGGTACTTCGCAACTGCGCTTTCGATCGCCGCTTTGACTTCGAGGACGTCGGCCTGAGGTTTCACACCGACGTATTCGACGAAGTCGAACTGATCGGCAACGAGACGTTCGTAGTCGCTGTGGCCAATCGCGAAATCGAAGGCCAGCCCCTGGCGGTAGACGGCTGAGATCGTGAAGGTGGCCGGAGGCTTTCCCGGGAACTCCAACGTGATCCGGTCACCGACGTTCCATCCGTGGTCGTCGAGCTCACGCCGCGAAAGCGCGATGGTCTGTTCGCCGAGTGTTGCGAAGTTTCCCTTCTCGTTCCCGAAGTCGACGAGCCGATCGGCAAACCGTGGATTCAGCGAAGCGATCGGGCGCGCCCCCGTCCGACGAACTGCAGAAGCCTTTCGGGCCGGGCGCTTCGGCCCCGTCACGGAGGCGAAACCGTAGCGGACTCCGGTCACGGCCTCGACGTTCGGGATCGCCAGCAGTTCGTCGGCGAGCGATATGGGAAGGCCGCCGACCCCGAAGGAACCCGACCGAACGACGAGGTCTCCCTTGAGCCCGCCGCCGACCGCACCAGCAAGAGAAGTCTGTAGCGACGCGTTCAAGATGAGGGCAAAACACGCGACCGCCGACCCGAGCGACAGGGCAAGTGCCGTGGACGCGGTTCGGCGTGGGTTACGGGTTGCATTGCGAACCGCCAGGCCATTCGTGGGCCCAAAGATCCTCTCGACGGGAGCGACCAGCAGCCGAGCGATCGTGCTGACCGCAGGAGCGACAAGCAGCGATCCGCCGAGGAGCAACCCGACCCCGATCCCGGTTTGAGGCAGGCTCGGCATGGTTGCGCCGCGTCGAATAACAAGTCCACCTAGTACGAGGACTATCAGGCCGACGATGGTGCGTCGCATGAGCGGTGGCGGTTCGATCTCGCTGTCGCGCAGCGCCGCAACCGGTGAGATGCGACCGGCCTTGATCGCCGGCGACACCGCCGCCCCCAGCGTCACCAGAATCCCGATGCCCAAGCTCCACGCCACCGTCGTCGGCCGAACAACCAGTGGAGAGGGTGGAATGTCGACACCAGTTGCGCGCAGAATCGATCGCATCAGGGAGGCCAGCCCGATCCCCCCGAAGAGCCCGGCCACGGAGCCCACCACACTCATCACGGCGGCCTCGCCGATCACCATCCGGAAGATCTGTGAACGTGATCCGCCGATGGCGCGAAGGAGCGCAAGTTCTTGCGAGCGCTGGCTGATCGAGATGGCAAAGGTATTCGCAATGATGAACGCCCCGACCACCAGCGACAGCACCGCGAAGATCAGCAGAAACGCCGTGATGAACCGAAGGCTGTTGGCAACTTGATTCTCACGCTCCTTCGCTGCGGCCTCGCCCGTGACGGCCTCGACCGTGGAGGGAATCGCCTTCGAGATGCGGCTGGCCAGCTCCGCATCGTCGAGCGCCACCTTGGGGTCGCGGCTGGCAAAGACGGCGTCGATTCGCCCTGTCTCCCCAAGGAGACGCTGTGCGTCGGAACTCGTGAAGAGAACCACCGGTACTGCGCCGGGACTGTCTACCGCTCCGAACCGAACGACTCCGACCACCCGGGCATCGGTGGTGCCGTCCTTCGCAACGACCCGCACCCGATCGTTGATCTTGATAGAGAGTGCGTTCGCGGTACCCCGATCGATGACGACATCACCGGGTCGATTCGGTGCTCGCCCGCGAACCAAGGTGTACGGGTTCATCTTCGCATCGGCGATCCAGTTCTCCGCGATCGGAGCACCGGAGGTTTCACCGGCAACGCCCGGCGGTGCAGCACCAGCCTGATTGACCACATACGCGTAGCCGGCAATGCGCTCCGAAACGGCATCAACCCCGGGCACCTTCGCTATGGCGTTGGTAAGTTCACTATCTATTCGTCCGCGAAACACTTCGCCCTGACGTTGGGCCGTCGACTTCTCCTGCACGACGACGGCCACGTTTTGATACGCGTCGCCGAATAGTGAAGAAAACCCCGCCTTGACGGTGTCGGTGATGACGAGCGTCGCAGCAATGAACAGCACACCGACGAAGATCGCAAAGACCAGTGACGCAAACCGGCCGCGATGTGCCCGAACACCGGCCAGAGAGAGCGCGGCGATGGGAGCAGCAGCGGCTACGGGCATGGATCCAAGGTAACCCGATTTCCCAAGATTCTCGGCGTCATGAGGTTCGCTACGGCGCGCCTATCGGGCGTACGCTGCGACCATGCAACTCCTCGAACCCGGCCGTGCCCTTGAACTTGCGGTTGAAACTGCGGACTTTCTCGAGGGTTGCCGCCGTGGGACGTTCTGGGCCCGTACCCCTGAGGCGGATGCATCGATCGATCACACGCTTTATCACGGGACAGCGGGAATCATTCTTTTCCTCCTCGAATTGGGCGCAGCGACCGGCGATCCGGTGTACGAACAGCACGCTGTCAACGCCGGTCGGGCACTCGTTGAGGCGACGGCGGCAAAGTCGTGGGCATCGGTGGCGTTCGCAACGGGTTGGCCGGGCTACGCGTTCGTGTTTTCCGAACTTTATAAGCGAACTGATGATACGGTGTTCCTGGACGCAGCGAACACGTGCATCGAACGGCTCCTTCGTCAGTCATCGCCGATCGGGGCGGGTATCGGATGGGTTGAGCCCATGCCCTTCTCCGATATCACGGGCTTCACGGGTGACCGAGAAATCTTCGACGTGTCGGTAGGAGCCGCCGGGGCAGCCCTTGCTTTCCTCACGCTGCACGAAACCTCGGGAACGCCGCAACTCCTCGACAGCGCGGTGTCGGTCGGAAACCGCCTCCTAGAAGTAGGCGAACATACCGAATCGGGTACGAGGTGGGGGCTCATGTCCGATATGCCCTACCCCTTCACCGCCCCGAATTTTGCGCACGGCGGTGCCGGCGTCGGCTACCTGTTCACGCGTCTCTACCAGACCACTGATGATCGTCGCTTTCTAAACGCCGCGCTCGACGCGGCCCGATACGTCGAGAGCCGAATGCACCCGGTCGGTGAAGGGGCGCTGGTTTGCCACACCGAGGAACAGCATCCGCCGGAGTTCTACCTCGGTCAGTGCCACGGGCCGGCCGGGACGGCGCGTCTTTTCAACCTCCTCGCCGACGTCACCGGTGACCCGGCTCATCGTGAACCCATTACGTCAATGATCAACGGTATGCGCTCGCTCGGCGCACCCGAACAACGGTCCTGGGGTTGGTGGAACAACCACGGGCGATGCTGCGGCGACGCCGGTCTTGGCGACGCCGCGCTGCTCCTTGGAAGCACCCACGTCGCCGCTGACGCGGCGGCGCAGAACCTCGCGCCTGAGCCCGAATGGCGGGCAAGCCTCAACGAGCTCGCGGCGCGCTGTGCCGGCGTCGTCGAATCACGGTCATCGGCCGAACACGGCGGCCGATCGTGGCTCCAGGCCGAACACCGTTCGCGGCCCCGTTTCGTGCAAACCCAAACGGGCTTCATGCAGGGTGCATCCGGGATTGCCAGCTTTCTTGTGCACTACGCAACCGCCGGTACCGCCAGCGCCGCCACCTCGCGAATTCGACTTCCCGACGACGTCGTCTGAGCCGTACACACCTCTTCGCGAAGAACCGGGGAACCATGACCGAAAGCACCGAGCCCCTTGTCCTCACGTCTGTGTCGGACAACATCTTGACCGTGACGATCAACCGGCCCGAGGTCCGCAACGCCGTTGACCGGCGGACGGCTGATGCGCTGGTCGACGCTTTCAACGCGTTCGACGCTGATGATTCCCTTGCTGTCGCCGTGCTCACGGGAGCGGGTGGCTTCTTTTGCGCCGGCGCCGATCTTCGGGCCGTCGCCGAAGGTCGCGGGAACCGAGTCGTTGCCGACACGTCCGTTGACGGGCCGATGGGGCCAACGCGGTCCCTCCTGAGCAAACCGGTGATTGCTGCTGTTGAAGGACCGGCGGTCGCGGGAGGACTCGAACTCGCCGTGTGGTGCGACCTCCGAGTTGCCTCGACGAGTGCGATGTTTGGCGTGTACTGCCGCAGGTGGGGCGTCCCACTGGTCGACGGTGGCACGGTCAGGCTCCCCCGGCTCATCGGCCAGTCACATGCGCTCGACATGATTCTCACGGGGCGAGGTGTCGGTGCCGACGAAGCGCAACGAATGGGGCTGGCGAATCGGGTTGTCCCCGAAGGGCAGGCTCTCGCCGAAGCACAGGCTCTCGCCCGTTCCATCGCGGCGTTCCCACAACTATGTGTACGTAGTGATCGGAGATCGGTCTACGACCAGTGGACGCTTGACCACCAGGCGTCGTTGCTGCGCGAGACCCAACTCGGACTCGACACCATCGGGTCCGGGGAGACACAGCGCGGCGCGGCGTCGTTCGCCGCCGGAAAGGGACGTGGCGGATCGTTCGAATGACCCACTAGTTGTACCTGCTAGGGAAGCTGATGCACCACCAGGGGTAGTACACCGGTAGCGCCCGCTCCGCGAAGCAGCGCACCAGCGACCGTCATGGTCCACCCCGTGCGGTACAGCGCGTCGACGACCAGCAGAGGCCCACGCGGAATATCCACGTCGTCGCGGAGATGCATGCCGGCGAGCCGTGCCTCGACCTGCTTCGATGACGGCACCTCGGAACCGGGGATCTGTCCGTCGATGACCAGCGCGTCGAGAATCGCCAGCTTTCCGACCTCGGCGAGATGCTCAGCGATAGAACGCACCAGACGCCCGTGCCCGATCGAGATCACCGGCACGATAGCCACAGGACGAGCACCCCAACTCGAACGCCAACGCCCCAGAACCTCGACCAGGCCCTTCGCGATCTCGATCGAAACCGGACCCGCCGGGTTTGCGTACATGGCCCTGATCTCTTCCACCCAACCCGGGTCGTCGGCGAACGCCAACGCCCGGCCGACGTCGCACCCGACGATCTTTCCCTTGCGAGCGCCCCCAGAGGGCCACATCTTCCGAGGTTCGATCACCACGTCGCGACCGCGAGCAAACACCCGAGCCGATTCGAGCGTGTCGGCCGACGGTCGTAGTCCAGGGGAAGGGACGTTGCCGGTACAGACCGAACATCGCCCGCAATCTGCTGGGTCCGGATCATCGAGAGCCGTCTGTAGCGTTCTCATCAGACACGACGCGCCACCAGCGTATCGACGCATGAGATCAGCCTCGTTGCGGCGCACAGCCGCGAGCGAATCCCACCGCTCACTATCATATGTCCACGTAGTACCTGTGGCGTGCCACTGGGTACCCTCGCGGAACACGACGTCGTCGACCGCCAAGATCTTCAACAGGCCCTCGAGTCGACCACGACGAATCGCCGTCGCCGATTCGAGTGCAAGCACGGACTTCGGGCCATGCGCGAGCGAATCGAGAATCATGCCGACTCGATCCCGGTCGGGGATGCCTGCGGTGGCGAAATGGTTCCAGATCTGATCGTCGGTCTCGGCCGGCAGCAGCACCGCCTTGGCATCGTCGAGAGCGCGCCCGGCGCGGCCGACCTGTTGGTAGTACGCCACCGGCGACGAAGGAGAACCGACGTGGATGCAAAACGCGAGATCGGGCTTGTCGTATCCCATGCCGAGGGCAGACGTCGCCACGACGGCCTTCAATTCGTTGGACCGAAGCTGATCCTCGATCCGCTCTCTCCTGGTGGCGTCGAGAGCGCCGGAGTACGCCTCAACCCGAAATCCGTGCGACGACAGAAACGACGCAAGCCGTTCCGTTTCTGCAACAGTAAGCGTATATATTATTCCCGAGCCTTCGATCTCGGCGATCGCCTCCAACACCCAGGCGTAGCGCTCTATTGCCGAAAGCCCCGGGACCACCGACAGGGCGAGCGAACTCCGCGCCAGCGACCCGCGAAAGGTCTTGGTGTCGCTCCCGAGTTGCGCAGCAACGTCGAGCGTGACGCGCATGTTGGCAGTAGCGGTGGTCGCCAGCACTGGAGTGTTGGAGGAGATCCGCACCAGCGTGGTGGCCAGACGTTGGTAGTCCGGTCGAAAGTCGAAACCCCAGTCGGAGATGCAATGCGCCTCGTCGATCACCACGAGTCCAGCGGCAGCAACGAGTTGAGGGAGCAGCCCGGCGAAACGCGGGTTGGCCAGCCGCTCCGGCGACACCAGCAAGACGTCGAGGCGATTCGACAGCGCGTCGGCGAAGATTT
>JANOWU010000280.1:0-3135 GCA_031418035.1 Acidimicrobiia bacterium | reverse complement strand
GAACAGATTTCGGAATGGCGAACCCAAGCACAGCAGATCCTTGACGGGACCTGGGTCGACACAAGCACGAAGAACTCCTGAGAACGGATAGCTAGGCGTACTTATGGGACAGAAAGTCAATCCTTACGGCTTCCGACTCGGCATCACGACCGACTGGAAGTCCCGCTGGTTCAGCGACAAGGAATACACCACCTATTTGATCGAGGATCACAAGATCCGCGACTACCTGATGGTCCAACTGGAACGCGCTGCGGTCAGCCGCGTGGAGATCGAGCGCACACGCGACCGTCTCCGCGTCGACGTCCACACAGCACGTCCGGGCATTGTGATCGGCCGCAAGGGTGCAGAAAGCCAGCGTCTCACTGCTGGTCTGCAGAAGATCACCGGCAACCCGAAGGTTCAGCTCAACATCGTTGAGATCAAGCAACCCGAACTCGACGCTGCGCTCATCGCGCAGGGTGTCGGCGATCAGCTTGCCGGACGCGTGAGCTTTCGACGGGCCATGAAGCGAGCCGTGCAAACGGCCCAGAAGGCTGGCGCACTCGGCATCCGCGTGCAATGTTCGGGTCGTCTCGGCGGCGCCGAAATGAGCCGAAGCGAGTGGTACCGCGAGGGCCGAGTGCCGTTGCACACGCTCCGAGCAGACATCGATTACGGCTTCCGTGAGGCGAAGACCACCTACGGTCGCATCGGCGTGAAGGTCTGGATCTACAAGGGCGACATCTTGCCCTACAAGACCTCGAACGACGACAAGGCCACCCGCGAAGCAGCGATGGCCGTTGGCGAAACCGCCGGTGTTCCGAAGCCACGACGCATGATCAGTGCCGGTGGCGGCAAGCGCAAGGAGACCGAAGGCGTCGAGGAGATCGCAACCGACGCCGTCGACCCCGCCGCCGACCCCGCAGTCGCTGCGCCGTTGCTCGGTGAGGCCGACCCGGATCTCGAGCGTCGACTCAACGAGGCCGAGGACATGGAGCGCCGTGCACGCGGCGGCTCCGACACCCCCCACTTCCGCACGGGAGATGAGTAACCAATGTTGATGCCCCGTCGCGTAAAGCACCGTAAGCAACAGCGAGGCCGTTTGACCGGCGTCGCCAAGGGTGGATTCGAGCTGGACAAGGGTGAGTTCGGCATCAAGGCCATGGAGCCGGGCTGGATCACTGCTCGTCAGATCGAAGCCGCTCGTATCGCCATGACCCGTCGCGTCAAGCGTGGTGGCAAGATCGAAATCAAGATCTTCCCCGACAAGCCCGTCACGGAAAAGCCGGCCGAAACCCGCATGGGTTCAGGAAAAGGTAACCCGGAGCGTTGGGTCGCCGTCGTGAAGCCAGGCCGCATCATGTTCGAAATGAGTGGCGTTCCCGAGGAACTCGCTCGTGAGGCAATGGAGTTGGCGATTCAGAAGCTTCCGATCGAAGCCAAGTTCGTGACTCGCAAGGAGAGTCTCTGATGTCAAAGCGAATCAAACAGTTCGAAGACCTTGGCGTTGCAGAACTCGTAACCAAGCTGGGCGAAACCAAGGAGGAGTTGTTCAACCTCCGTTTTCAGTTGGCGACCGGTCAGCTCGAGAACAACGCACGCATCGCCACGCTGAAGAAAGACGTTGCTCGAATCAACATGCTGCTTCGTAGCCGAGAAATCGCTGCTGCCGAAGCACTGGCGAAGTGAGCGCAGAGAGAGACGAAACGATGAGTGAGAACAACACCACCACCGATTCCGCCGAAGCGGGTCCGGTAGAACGTCCGAACGAACGCAAGGTCCGCGAGGGCATCGTGTCGAGCGCCAAGATGAACAAGACCATCGTCGTCACGGTGGTCGAGCGAGTTCGCCACGACAAATACTCGAAGACCATTCAGCGTTCACAGAAGCTGCACGTGCACGACGAGACCAACGACGCAAAAGTTGGCGATCGTGTGCAGGTGCAAGAGACCCGTCCGTTGTCAAAGACGAAGCGCTGGCGCCTCGTGACGGTCCTGGAGCGTGCGCGATGATTCAGCAGGAGTCCCGACTTCGTGTTGCCGACAACACCGGCGCCAAAGAAGTTCTCGTTATCAAGGTTCTCGGTGGCACTCGCCGTCGGTACGCCTCGATCGGCGATGTCTTCATTGCGACCGTGAAAGACGCCATTCCGGGTGGCACCGTCAAGAAGGGTGAGGTCGTTCGTTGCGTAGTCGTACGTACACGCAAGGAACGTCGTCGCAAGGACGGTAGCTACATCCGATTCGATGAGAACGCTGCCGTGATCATCAACGACAAGCTCGAACCACGCGGGACCCGCATTTTCGGTCCAGTCGGTCGCGAGCTCCGTGACAAGAAGTTCATGCGAATTGTTTCGCTGGCACCAGAGGTGATCTGAGATGGCCGGAATGAAGATCAAAAAGGGCGACACCGTATTGGTTCGCTCCGGAAAAGACAAAGGCAAGACGGGCACGGTTCTGTCGGCGCAACCAACGGACAACACGGTGGTCGTCGAAGGGATCAACATCTCGCTTCGGCACACCAAGCCGAAGGCCGCGGGTGAAGCCGGTTCGATCAAAGAAATCGAAATGCCGATCAACGTTTCGAACGTTGGAATCGTTGGCCCCTCCGGGAAAGCCGTTCGGGTCGGTTACAAAGTTGCTGCCGACGGTACGAAAACTCGTATCGCCCGGGGCAAGGGTAAGGGAGCCACGCTGTGAGCACGGATACCAAGACGTCACCGCGTCTTCGCGACAAGTACAACAACGAGATCCGCGCGCAGCTGCAGGCCTCACTCGGCCTTGCGAACGTGATGGAAGTTCCCCGCCTCGAGAAGATCGTCCTCAACGCCGGCGTTGGTCGGGCCACCGTGCAGCCTTCGCTGCTCGAGGGTGCGATCCACGACCTGCAGCGCATCACCGGCCAAAAGCCACAGGTGATCGCAGCTCGCAAGTCGATCGCCGGTTTCAAGCTGCGTGAAGGACAGAAGATCGGGGCAAAGGTCACCCTTCGCAACGATCGTATGTGGGAGTTCTTTGATCGTCTGATCAGCATCTCCATTCCTCGTATCCGCGATTTCCGTGGACTCGACCCCCGCAAGTTCGATGGCCACGGGAACTACAGCTTCGGTGTCACCGAACAGCTGATTTTCGCGGAGATCGAATACGACAAGATCGA
>JANOWU010000279.1:0-6990 GCA_031418035.1 Acidimicrobiia bacterium | reverse complement strand
CGGGGCACTTGATCTGGGACGCACAACCCGTCTCGCGAACCGCGCACAGCGTCGAGCGTTACGGGCGTTGTACTCCACGTGTGCCGTGCCGGGATGTGCGGTGCGATACGAGTTCACCGAACCACACCACATCAAGTGGTGGCGTAACGGTGGAACCACGGATCTCATCAACTTGATCCCGTTGTGTGCTCGGCACCACACCAACGCCCATAGCAATGGCTGGGTGTTCACGCTGGGTCCGAACCGTGAACTGACCATCATCTTGCCGACCGGGCAAACCATGTCCACCGGACCGCCCAAACAACACGCGGCCTGACGGGCCGGGGTTGGAAAACGCGCATCGGGAATGGAACGATCACCACGTGGTCAACACGGTGGCACGGTCCGGCGCCAAAGGAGGTTCAAACCCACGCAAGCCATGAATCCACCAGGGCCGTCGGACAAACTCGCTATCGCTTTTCGAGCCTTAGCCTGATCGACGCGAGCGTTCACGCCAACACCAGGCAGGTACGAGTATGGGACTGGCCAACACGACCAGGAGGGCAGGGATCACGCAGATCCACTTGCCGAGGCCAATTCTCGTCATTGCGTCTATGGCGGATTCGCTGACGCTGTCCCGGTTAGACAGGTTGCGCAGGAGCGCGAGGTTCTCGGCTTCGTCGAACAGAGCTGCCACAAAGACACCAATGAACACGACCTGTCCAACGCGGGACCACCGCCCAGAACGTTTCACGACCCACGTGAGTGCAACGAGCGCAAGGAGTCCGTAGCCGAGCGCAAACACCAGATCGAAATACGCGGCCAGCCGGAAGTCTTCAACGGCACGTGGTGACACAGTCGTCTGGAAGTCTTGAACGTTGTTCGCCCGCTGGGCATCGTTGTAGCGCGGGGCTGTGATGTTCGTCAGGATCAGGCTGACGACTGTTACTGCGAGAAGCGCTGCGACAAGAACAACAGGTAACAGCTTTCGTCGGCGACGCTCACCCGGCTGCGTGCCGGTGTCCACTGGTTTAGAGGACAGCACTGGTTCAGAGGATGGTTCTGGTTCAGAGGATGGTGCCATCGGACTCGCAGAGGATCCTAACGGTCCGACGACATCGACGCCGCTGCCCACAAGACCAGGCGAACTACGGCACAAAAAGAACCGCTCCTGATGTTCGCAGAGATCTGCGAACAACAGGAGAACGGGCCGTGTGTATTGCTATTTGGGCAGCGGTGTTGTTTGAACAACGGTGCTACTGGGCGCACCTGGGCGCAACACTGCTACTGGACTTACTTGGGCATGAGAACGGTGTCGATGATGTGGACGACTCCGTTCCCGACCTTCACGTTGCCGCAGACGACCTTGGAATTCCCGTTGACGGAAAGGTCCTGATCGGATCCCGTAAATGTAACGGCGCCGCCCTGAACCGACGTCGCAGATCCGCTCGCCAAAAGATCAGAAGCCGACATGGCCTTTCCGCCGATGACGTGCAGGGTGAGGATGTTCGACAGCGCACCCTTCGGGTCTGCCATTGCGGAACTCAATGCGGCTGGGTCAACCTTGGCAAAGGCATCGTTGGTAGGAGCAAGGATCGTGAACGGACCTTCGCCGTTGAGCGTGTCGACGAGCCCGGCAGCCTTGACCGCTTCGACCAAGGTCGAGAGGTCAGGATTGTTCGACGCTGCGGTCGCCGCAGGATCGGCGGCCATGCCAGCGAAGGAACCCGCCCCGTCAGCGGGGACTGATGCGCAGCCCGGACCGAACGGTGCTGACATTGCCGTCTCCGACGGCGAACCCACGGCGTCCGAGCTCATTGCGGTGCTGCTCGTAGCGTCGGTCGTCATTGCATCGGTGGTCATGGCATCGCTGCCCATTGCTTCCGATGTCATGGCGTCTGAGGTCATGGCGTCAGATGAAATCACACCTCCGGCTGAGTCCGAGACGATCGACTCGACGGTGACCGAGGTCGAATCGGAATCATCGCTCGAGCAGGCGCCGAAAACGACGAGCGCCCCGACAGTGAAGGCAGCTCCGAGGACAAGAATGCGGTGGTTGGTCATGGTTCACTCCGTTTGGTTGTTGGGGGGGGGGTGACGCTCGCGTAGATAGCGTTGGCGCCAGAGGAGCCACATATACCCATGCTAAACGTGACTAAACCGTTTTTTGTCCCCGTTCTTTGGAGAGCGGCCCGGGTCCGCGGTCCGAGGATTGGGCGGTGATTTACGCGTGTACGTGGTAATCGTCGCCGTATGGCGCGATTTGCAGGGCCAGCCTGTCGAGAAGCTCAGGCGTCAACACCTCTTCGAAACGTGGCGTTATCACCTCGCCAAAGTAGGACGCGCGGGAACTCGTGATCGTCATGAGTTCGTCGGCGACATCGTCGACAGATGTCTCGCCATCGGCAAGCGCCTTTTGCATCTCGGCCAACTGATCCACGGAATCGACGAATACATCCGCTATCCCGAGTTCCATTGCCCGTGGCCGAAGAACGTCTGATTCGATAGCGAGGTTCCGTCCAATAAGCGCGCGTATGGCTGTGGCGGCGACAGGAGAGGGCGACGCTGCATAGTCGATCGCGTAGCGCGCCAACTTCGACTCGTTGTCGCAGATTTGGTGAAGCGCGTTTGTGCTCATTCCTGACCCACCACAGCTCCGTGCTCGCCGCTGTCGTTCTCTTTGCCGAGCGCCGCCTTGAGCAAACTGATGGCCGACCCGATTCTTCCCGCCGGAGTCGACCAGTACATGCCTCGGAGAACGCGCAAGTGCAGCACGCCGATGTTCTGTGACTCGCGACCGTCGGGGAAATAGGCTGACGCGAAGGGACTCCAGAGCTCGTCGATCTCGTCCGTGTCGGTCGACATCGCCATGGTCGCGTCGAGCGACGCCCAAACGTTCTTCCGATTGTCGCTCAGGGTGACGTGCGCTCTCTCGCCTCGCATTGCCTGCCGGGCAAACTCGGCGCTGGAATCGACGATGATCCGCACGAGGTCGCCTGACGCGTCGGCGACGGTGAGCGGACGCGAGCTGATCCCGACTTCGCCATGGGAATCGAGCACAGACTGTGTACCGACCATCAACGTCATGCCGGGCTCGAGGAGTTCATCGATGGTTTTTGGGGAATCGAGTTCATTCATGGCATTCCGGTACCCGTTCGCACCGCAATGAAACTGCTGGGCACATTGACGCACCGGCGAGCGGTCCAGGCCCGCACCTGAACCTTCCTCCCGCACCTGAACGTTCCTTGAGAATCCTGTGAGTTACGGCGCGTTCTCAGGTTCGGGTGTTCGTATGCATATCTACCATCGGCAGGTCCGGAGCGCTCGCTTCGGCTCGAAAGGACCCACAGTGATGACAAGACCCACGGTGATGACAACTCGAAAGACTCGAATCGTTGCAACGGCAGTACTCGTTGGAGCAACTATTGCGACACTTGGCGCAGGCTCGGCGCAGAGCGCAAGTGCAAGGACCAGACCGACCACCACCACGACGACCACGACGACGACCACGGTCGTGCCGACCCCCGTGCCCGTCCCCTCGTCTTTCGTGGTCGTGGAGAACTTTCCGGACTACGTGCAGTTGACCGTCTCGCCAGCGACGCAACTGGGTGATGCAGAACTGCTGAGTGGCGCAACCCAGGGAGGGGTTCGTGACGTCTTCGTCGCTGACGGCGGCCGCTTACGGTTTGGTCGACTGATCGAGAACACCGCGTATACCTTTCGATACCGCAACAAGATTTGGATCGGGGGAACTTCATTCGTGTTCTCACCGTGGGTCACATTCTCGTTTCGTTCGCCGACGGGGAACGCCCTACGCCCCGCATCGCCGCAGAACCTTCGTGTACTCAGTCGCACTGCTACGACGGTAACTGTTGGGTGGGATGCGGTGCCGACGGCTGCGCGCTACGACTACTCCGTCAATGGTGGCCCGACGATTCAAGCGGGCCAAGTTACGTGTGTGTATTGCGAACCGAGCAATCCGCTCGCAGCAACCATTCAACGTCCCGGGCCCGGAACAACGGTGTCCTTCGCCGTGACGGCGAGCCGTGCGCCAACGATCGTGAATTGCGCCTACTGCTTTCCGGACACCCGATTCGATACGTCGTTGCCGTCGATCATCACTGTGACGAACTAGGCAAACTGCACTTGCGGCCCGGGTGTCACCCCCGGGCCGCACCTGTGCTCTGATCTCGTGGTGTTCTGCTTGCGTACGTGAAGGCGAAATCTCATCGAGTTGCATTGCATCAATCAACACTGATGTAATAAGGGCGTGATTCCGACAGCACCACCAAAGATTCTGGGCCTGCTGAGTGATCCGGTGCGCTGGCGTCTGGTTCGCGAGCTTGGCTACAGCGATCGCCGAGTCAATGAACTCGTCGAGATTCTGGGGAAGCCACAAAACCTCGTGTCGTACCATCTGGCGGAATTCCGAAACGCCGGGATCGTCAGCGCACGTCGTAGTTCCGCCGATGGCCGAGACGTGTACTACCGAGCCGATCTCTTCCGCTGCGGAGAACTTCTGGCCGAAGTTGGACTTTCGCTGCACCCAGCCCTCTCGATCGCCCAGAAAGAGTCCAGCGCGGTTGCGGCACACCGAGCTCGTCAACGACTGCTGTTCTTGTGCACCGGCAACAGTGCCCGCTCACAGATCGCCGAAGCATTCGTGGTCCACCGGTCATCAGGCGCGGCTGAGGCACGCAGCGCGGGGAGTCATCCGAAACCATTGCACCCCAATGCGGTGCGGGTCATGGCGGAACACGGCATCGACATTTCGATGCACGAAACGAAGCCGCTCAGTCGCTTCGTTCGCAGCCGATTCGATCGAGTCATCACACTCTGTGACAGAGTCCGCGAAGTTTGCCCGGAGTTTCCAGGGTCTCCAACAACAGCACATTGGAGCATCGCCGACCCAGCCACGAAGACCGCGGACAGCGAATCGTCCTACGACTCGTCCTACGACGCCTTCCGTCGGGTCGCTGCGGAGATCGAAGGACGTGTCATGTTGTTGCTCGCCGATCTGCATGTGAACCCAACCAGGAACCAGCAACCAAGACCAACGAGAAAGGTACCAACATGACCGCCACCGATATCGTAAGCGTACGTTACATTGTGACCGACGTCGCAGCCTGCGTCGAGTTCTACACGAGACACTTCGGCTTCACCGTTGGGATGAACGCCCCACCGGCCTTTGCCGACGTCACCCGTGGCAACCTTCGTCTTCTGCTCTCGGGGCCGCTCAGTTCGGCCGGACGGGCAATGGCCGACGGCGAGACACCGACGCCCGGTGGATGGAATCGCATCCACCTCATCGTCGACGACATCGTCGTTGAGACCGCCCGTCTTACGGCCGAAGGCGTTCGTTTCCGCAACGACATCGTGACCGGACCCGGCGGCAAGCAAGTCCTCGCCGTCGACCCAGCAGGCAACCTGATCGAACTCTTTCAACCAGCGTCGTCGTAGGAGGGCCGAACCAACATCACTTCGGGCGTCGATCCCATCGTCCTCGGGCGCTCCGGGATCACGCGCACATCTGTTTAGGTTTGTGCATCAACCTTTAGTGAATCAACGGCTTCTGTATCAACTACTTCTGTATCAACCGTATGTGTTCGTGGTTCGCCGGTTGTGGCCGATGTAC
Organism: Acidimicrobiia bacterium; assembly: GCA_031418035.1. GTDB lineage: Bacteria > Actinomycetota > Acidimicrobiia > Acidimicrobiales > JANYDT01 > JANOYY01. The sequence continues at coordinate 1,376 of JANOWU010000279.1, read as the reverse complement.
CGATCGTCATCTCGGATCGGATGAGTATGACGACGATGAGGCACAGCGCGGCGGCGGTGATGAGTTCGGCCCAGAAGCCAAGGAAATCGAAGAGGGTGCCGAAGCCGGGCGCTCCGGGGGCGACTCCTCGGAGTTGGATCAGGGCGAACAGCATGGCGGCGAGCCAGCCGAGGACTTCGAATGCTCGTTGACGCCATTGCGTGCGCGTAATCACGAGCCAGGTGACGGCGCCGACGGCGAGGGCCAACGCCCACATCAAGACGACGACAACGAGCGCAATGGTCTTTGCGAGTCCCGAACGGGCTACCACCAAGTCGAAGGTGGGAGCGGTGTCAGCGTCGGTGCCCGATAGGTCCACGGCGTCGTAACGGTAGGTGGAGTCGGCTGCTTCGAATTTCACACGGATCGGCACGCTGTCGCCGTTCTCGAGGGTCGCCGAAAGCCAGATCGTCGAGGTGTATTTGTCGAACGGGAACGACACGTCGTCACCGCGATCAAAGGTCGTAACGAAGTCCGTGATGAGCGTCGTGCTTCCACTCTCGGCAGTGAGAAGGCCGCTGGTGTTTTCGTTCGACGAGTCGACGACCACCGTTCTCGCGAAACGTCCGGCGCTGTCGGCGAGCGCTCCTGCCGGATCGAGATAGAGGCGCAGTTTGGCTTCCTGACGGGCGGTGTCGATGTCTCGGATCAACAGCAAGGCGTCTACACGATCGGTCACGGAGCGGGTCGCTCCGATCATGTCGATCGACACGCGGCCAGAGCGGAGCGTGGAGAGCGTGAAGAGGGAGGTGATCGAAATCACGCACACGACGGCGATAGATGCGGCGAGCCTGACCGTGGACTTGTTGATGCGGCTGGAGCGCGTGGGTGGGGTCATCGTCGGGTCATCGTCGAGTCGATGGCTGCTGCTGGGTTGCGCAGTGGATGCCACCGCCTCCGGCCGCGAGCGCGTCGATATTGATCAGGACAACGTCACGGTCGGGGAACAGTCTTTCGAGGACAGTGCGGGCGGCCGCGTCTGCGTTCTTGTCGCCAAATTGCGGGGCTATGACTCCGCCGTTGCACACCTAGTAGTTCATGTAGGTGGAGAGGAAGTCATCGCCAGTTCCGCGGACGGTGGTTGGTTGAACGATCTCCAGCACCTTGTACGCGTGCCTGATGCGGTTCGGGCCTGCCCGACCTGTTGACGGGTCCGGGCCGCGACCTTGACCCACGGATCTCCGGGATCCTTGAACGCCGGCTTGTCGACCACGATCGTTGTCGGGTTCACGAAGCGGGCAAGGGTGTCGATGTGTCCGTCGGTGATGTCTTGACCGGCGAGTCCATCGACCCAGATCATGCGTTTTGCGCCAAGCATCGACAGCAACGCCGACTCG
>JANOWU010000278.1:0-2110 GCA_031418035.1 Acidimicrobiia bacterium | reverse complement strand
CCGTCGGGTCAATCAGCGGGACGATCCAGGCCACGAGCTGATGCGGTCTGAGCGCCGTGTCGGAACCACCAACGGTGGCTCGGCTGACTGCGACAACCGTGAGAACGAACATGGCGAACAACCAAAAGGGAATGAGCAGTCGTCGGAGTCGATCTCGAAGAACCGTCTGGTAGTCGCGACGAGAAAGCGAAGCGCTCAACAGCGAGCCCGCAACGAAGAACATCGTCGGCATCGAGGCAACAACGAACGAAATCACTGGTGTTCCGAAGGCGTGCCAAACGATCACGCGAATGGTTGCGATGGCGCGGATGGTGTCGAGGAAACCTTCCCGTGCCGCAGGTTTTCTCTCGTGTACCTTGACACGCACGCTGGTCGACCCGAGGTCGGGCGCATTCACTACAACGCTCCCACCGTAAAGTCGTCGAACAAGATCTTGGCTTGTGACGAAACGAGCCCTGGGTTCCCGCCGGCCCTGGTCGCCTGGAACTCGCCGACCCGAGCGTTGTCGAGGAACACCGTGACTGCTTTTCCCTTGACCTCGGCCTTCAGCTCGCCTCCCTTTGGGGACACGAGAGGCGTCGCCAGTTTGGCGCCGCCATCGAAGACGTACACGCCACCGGCGTCATAGTGACCCCACCGAAGATATGTCGCCTTCGATGTCAGGTCGATGATCGTGGCCTCGTTTCGCTTGCCGATCTTTTGCTGGAACAGGATGAGTCCGCCGTTGAGGTCGCCTTCGATCGCTGCCATCTTGACGCTCACCGAATAGTTTTCGCCGGGCGCCTCCTTGTACTGACTGATGAAGTCGAATCCGGAGTTGTCGAGCTGTTGATACGCGCCGTCGACCAACTTCCATTGGCCTGAAAGGGGTGTCCACTTCCGGCTATCGGTTTCGAAGGTGTCTTTCCCCGGCGAAGTCGGCAGCGCCGACGCTGTCGTGATGGGGGCGGCTGCAGCGGCTCCGGCAGTACTCCCGGAAGCAGACACGTCTTGTGCAGTAGCGCCCGTGGACGCGCCTCCGGCAGCCGGTGTTGATTCCGGTGACGACGCTGCGGTCGTTGTCAGTGGCGTTGTTGCTGTCGGTGGCGTTGTCGGTGGTGCGGCGGTGGGGGGCGGCGCAGCGGTTGTTGGGACAGCTGTCGCCGGTTCCGTGGCCGGGATCGATTCGCCAGTCGCCGCGGCGGATCGGAATTGGTTGATGGCCGCGGTGAGTCGAAAGCTGGCGGGTTCGGCGATCGAATCGGTCGGAATGATCAGTGCTCGGGCGAACGACTCGTTGCCGTCGGCGTCGACTACCGCGATGATTCGCTGATTCGGGAGCTCGGTCGCAAATCGTTCAGCCATGGGTTCCGTCACGGTCGACCACCACGTCGAGACACCCTCCGGGCCCGTTTGGGACGTGGTCACGGACAACACGATGCCGATTCCCGGCACATATGACCCGATCGAGCGCGAAACACCCGGGCTCCCGGCGAGCAGTCGCACGAGATCTTCGGTGAGGATGGGAGCGCTACCGGCGATGGCAGTGGTCTCAACGGAGCTTCCCGACTTTGCAGCGAGGACCTTCATCGATCCGACGGCGCCGGTGATCAGAAGGAACACCAGCAGTATGGCTCGACGCTCCCGGGTCGACGCGTCGCTTGTTCGGGGGGTGCCGGGAATCTCGACTTCGCGAACCTCGTCGGAAACAGCGTCTTCAGAAATCGTGTGTTCGGATGACACGTCCTCTGAAGGCGTTGCTTCTGCCGCTGGACTAGGCGCGCCCACACGCGTCGGCGAGGTTTCGGAAACTGCTTCTGCCGCTGGAGTGCGTGCGCGTCGAACCGTGGTTTTGAGTTCCGTGGGTGCGCCTTTGGTACTCGGAACCCTCTTCGGAGGATCAGCTCGTTTCGACGGTCGCACGTGTTCGGTAATCGTCGCTGACCGGGCGGTGCTTTCCAATGCCGTTACCTTCGACGAACGATCGGCGGAGGACGATCTCGTCGTCCCCCGCGGCGCTACCTTGGCGACCACTACTTTGGTCATTTCGCTTCCAGTAGCGGTTCGCATCCCACGGGTTCGATGCCATCGAGAAATGCCACCAGATCTGAAGAAAGGAACGGTTTTGTCA
>JANOWU010000277.1:0-34825 GCA_031418035.1 Acidimicrobiia bacterium | reverse complement strand
GACCCGCTCGGCTCTCGGTCCCACGTTCCATTCCTCGGCGAGTTCCTGGGCCAGGAACGGAAGTCGGGTCAGCGACTCCTCGTTCGTCAAGGCAATCGGTGACCACATGACGTTCGAGTCCGAAGTCATGAACAGCGCGGTAGTTCCTCGGTACGTCGTCCCGATCGAACGACCTTTCACCCGAGGCACGAGCGGGTTCACGTCGCCCTCCCACGAAACACGGACGCCGCGCATGACTGCGCCCGTGGCGGTTCGCGGCAGCGTTGGGTGGCGCGTCGCTGGTGGGGCCAGGTCGAGAACAGTGCGAGCCAGGGGGCTGTCACCGTCGAGGAACACCCGATCACCGCGCCGCCGCATCTCGTTCACCACGTCGATCGACGTATGTGCCGCAACACGGTTCGTGATCCACCACGTCGACTTGAGCGGTTCAGCGCCGAGGACCTCCAACACTTCCGGGGCATAGGTCACCACCGGTAGACCCGCCTCGCGCAGAGGTCGCGCCAATGCCTCAGCGTTATCGGCCGACGTGTCGACGATGCGGAGTTCACCGGTGAGGAGGGGTTCACCAACGGTAAACTCGTGTTGCACAAAAGGCACCGAACGATCGCGAAGAATCAACGGGAGAATCGGAAGAACGACGACGATCGAGACCAGAGACCCGACAGTTCGGAGGGAAACCTCTTTGAGCCGATCATGGGCTGCTCGGAATCGGGTCGTGTGGACGTAACGCGTGCGGACGCGTCCGGTCGACGTCACCACTGGGGTCGTGTCATTCGACCCGCGTTTCCTCATTCCAGTTCTATCGGCAGTGTGCTTGGGAGTCTTGACCAGGCAGGTCGGTGTCCGCTGCGGCTCCCGCTTCGACAGATCCGAGTGCGTCAGCGAGGAAGCGGTGCGTCGAACGCCTCGCTGACCAGGCGCAGATACCCCGTCACCAGATGGTCGATTTCACGCACCAACGCACGGCGCTGCGAAAGTGGAACCTGGTCGGCTCGCACGAGGAGCGATCGAGAAGCGGTGCCGATGACGATCGAAATCAGGTGGCATTTCGCCTGCGGAAAGTCGGGGCGGCGGATCGCAATGATCTCTTCGATGCGACGTTCCAGGGCAAGCTGCAAACTCGCTCCTGCTGCGGCGAGTTCCGGTGAAGTGAATTGCCCGTTGAGCAGTGGGATCGCGGCAGGATGCTCACGGTAGAAGCGATCGAGACCTTCGACGATGCGTTCGACGACCTGGGTTCCTTCCAATGACAACGCCATCGAGAAGAGGTTCGCGTACAGGCCAACGATCTGTTCGATGTATCGCTCAGCGAGCGCATGAGCAATTGCTTCCTTGTTGGGAAAGAACTCATACAGCGAGCCGATCGAGGTTTCCGCCTGGCTGGCGATCAGGTTCGTGGTCGCCGAGTCGAAGCCGATCTCGGCAAACACCTGCTCAGCGGTGTCGAGAATTCGATTGATCCGTTCCTGTGACCGGACCTGGCGTGGCCGTCGACGCAACGACGCACCGTGAGCCAGGGACGGTCCCTCGGCCGACGTCGTCTTGGCCTTGGTTCGCTTTGGTTCTTTTGCCTCGCTGACCATCGGTTTCAGCCTCTCACGCTCCGGGGTCTCTGTCACGACGACGGTGAATCATCACTGTTGATGATTCACGAATGCCTCGAATTCGGCGATCAACAACCGTGGGAAACATCTTGGCGGTTGGCATATGACCTTTTTGACGCGTTCGAACGCGTGGCGTCAGTGGGAGGACGGGCATCTTTGGCCGGGCCTCTACAACGCCCGCACACTCATGCTCCTCGTGTTGAGCGCCTTCGTCGCGATCCTCGACGCACCGGCGGTCTCGATCTTCATCGTGGTCGTCGTGGTGCCATACAACATCTTCATGGCTCGCCACCATCGAATCAGCGGTAACCCGCACGTCCTTCTGTCGATGGATCAATGTCTTGCCGCAGCCTGTTCGCTCATGTCGCCGTCGGCTGTGCCCGGCACCGTGATGTGCATGTTGGTCGGCGCAGTGGGAGCGTCGATCGGGCAACCGGCACGACGGGTGCATCGCTCGATCGCGATGGGCACCATGATCCTGCTCGCCGCGGCGTTCATTCACGGCGACAAATCCCTGATGCTGTTTGCTCTTCCCATCGGCGCATCCGCCGTGATGGTCTCGAACCTTGTTGCGTACACCTACAACAAGCGTCAGTCGGCACAAACGCGCTTCGAGAGCCTGCTCGACGGCATCCATGCCTTCGTGGTCGAGAACGACTGCCAGACCGGGGAAGTTCTGTACGCCAACCACAGTGCAACGGTTCTGCGCGCCCGAAATGGCTACGCCGACGGCAGCCTCTATGACCTGGTTCATCCCGAAGACCGCGAACGCGTTGAGCGGCAGTCGCGCCACGCAATGGCGTCACGCACTCCCCTGACCACCGAAGTTCGGGTCTGCGACCAGGACCGCACTATCGAGATGGAAATGCGAACCACGTTTACCGAGGTCGGTGGGCAGTTTCGTATGCGCTCAATTCTTTTCGACATTGCGGCCAGAAAACGCGTCGAACGCGAACTCGCACACCGAGCGTTTCACGACACCCTCACCGGGCTCGCAAACCGTGCACTCCTCGGCGACCGACTCGAACACGCGCTGCGCCGGTCTGTGCGCAGCGAAACCGGTCACGCGTTTCTTCTGCTCGACCTCGACAATTTCAAAGACGTGAACGACGGCTTCGGCCATGCGACAGGCGACGCGCTTCTCGTCGAGATCGGCCGTCGACTGGGCAGCGTGCTTCGCGAGGGCGACACGTTGGCCCGTCTTGGGGGCGATGAGTTCGCGGTGCTGCTCGAAGATACCGACCTGCCAACAGCGCGCGAAATCGCCGAACGAATGCGAGCAGAAATCGGGCAGCAGCAAAGCGCTGGCGACCTGCAGGTGTTCGCATCGGTCAGCATCGGGCTCTCGCTGTTTCCCCTCCATGCCGAAACGCCGGAAGACCTCCTGCGTACTGCGGACGTTGCGATGTACCACGCGAAGCGAACGAAGACAGGCGTGGCCGTCTACAACGCCACCATGAACCCGGAAAGCGCTCGCCGACTCACCATGGCGGCCGAGCTTCACACGGCGATCACCGATTCCCAGCTTCGGGTGTTCTTCCAGCCCATCGTCGACGGGACCCGCGGGACTCTCGCGTCGTGCGAGGCGCTCGTACGTTGGGAACATCCCACACGGGGTTTGATCGCGCCCACGGAATTCGTGCCGCTCGCGCATGCCGCCGGACTATCGGTCGAATTGGCCCGCGCGGTGACGGATCTGACGCTCAGCCATCTGGAGCGATGGCAGTCTCTCGGCATTGCGTTGCCGGTCTCCATCAACCTCTCGGCGACGGATCTGATCGACGTTGCATTCATCGACTGGTTCATCGGGCAGGTTCAGGCCAGAGGAATCCGGACGGACCTCGTCACTATCGAGTTGACGGAGATCGAACTGGTCGCCCACAAGCAGGAGACCCATACTGCGCTACTTCGCCTCCGAGAAGCTGGGATCACGTCTGCAGTCGACGATTTCGGTACCGGGTATTCCTCGCTTTCGTGGCTTCGCGACCTTCCGGTCTCGACGCTGAAAGTAGACCGCTCGTTCGTGGAAGCTGTGTGCACAGACGAGCGTGCACTTGCGATTGTGCAGTCCACGGTGCAACTTGCCAACTCCTTGAACCTGAAGGTGATCGGTGAAGGTGTCGAAAACAGATCTACTGCCGATGTCCTGTCTGCGATGGGCTGCGATTCGTTCCAAGGATTCCTGTACGGGCGCGCCGTCAACGGATCGGTGTTCGAAGCAATCCTGCAGGAACGAGCCGGGGAAACAACCGAAGCGAACATTTCCGGTTGACAACGCCCCGTCCACTGTCGATAATCCGAATACTTACTCGGTTTTTCGACGGTCTCCTCAGAGGTTTCCCATGGCACTCGATCCCAACATCTACCTCACTGACCGCGAGCGTTTGCGAGGCGATGTCAACGACGTCGAATCCATCATGGCGCTCACGAACCGTGACATGGCTTCTGAGCTGTCACTCGTCGAATCGCATTTCGATTCCCTTTTCACGTGGGACTACGCAAAAGGAAAGCGCCCGCAGCTGAACAGGCTGTACGAGAAGGCCAAACAGAGCCAGTGGAACGGGGAGACCGATCTCGACTGGTCGATCGACGTCGATCCGGAGAAAGTGGCACAGCAGCTGTCACAGGCTGCGCCTGAGGCGGCGTGGGTACGCGAGCAGGGTGAAGCTGCTGGCCTGTTCAAGAACTGGACCGACAAGCAGTGGATCGAACTCGGAATCGAGAGCCAGAACTGGCGACTCTCCCAGTTCATGCACGGCGAACAGGGGGCGCTGATCTGTACCGCCCGAATCACGGAGACCGTGCCGTGGTACGACGCCAAGCTGTACGCCGCGACCCAAGTCGTCGATGAAGCGCGACACGTCGAGGTCTTTGCGAAGTATCTCGACACGAAGCTCTCCGGCTACTACCCGATCAACGCCCACCTCGAGGCGTTGCTGAACGACATCATTCGTGATCCTCGCTGGGACATGACCTACCTCGGTATGCAGGTCATGGTCGAAGGCCTTGCCCTTGCCGCATTCGGATTCATGCACATGCTGGTCGAGGAACCACTCCTCAAGAACCTTCTTCGCTATGTGATGTCCGACGAGGCACGCCACGTTGCCTTCGGCGTACTCTCCCTCAAGGAATGCTACGAAGGCATGGGCGCCAAAGAGATTCGCGAGCGTCAGGAGTTCGCCTTCGAAGCCGGTATTCGGATGCGCGATCGTTTCCTCATGCAGGAAGTATGGGAACGTATGGATGTCGACGTTCGCAAGATGGTCGAGATTCAACTCAACATGCCCAACGAACTCCAGCAGTTCCAGCAGCTTCTGTTCTCCAAGATCGTGCCCAACTGCAAGAAGCTCGGCTTGCTCGACGCCGGCGACGGCTGGTTGCGCAAGAAGTGGACCGAACTGGGCGTGATCCAGTTCGAGGATTGGGCGAACACCGGCGACGAGTACCTCAGCCTCGACCACGTGGCGGCAGACCGCGAAACGGGTGCTCTCGCCAGCTGACGCCTCCAGGCGCTCGTCTTTGCCGACCAGCGGCCCTACGCTGGGGGCGATGTCTACCACTGCGCTCTCCGTCCCCGCCCGCGCACTCGCTCAGGCGCTCGAACCTTTCGTCGGATCGGTCTACTTCTCCCCCGAATGTCATGCTCGCTATGTCGCGCTTGGCTTCGCACCGTCGGCCCGTTCGATGGCGGGCGTAGCGCTTCCCGATGGACCGGCATACTTCACGAGTCGGGGTGCCTTGATGGGGCAGGTCCCGGGAGAAGTGGTTGCCGCCGCCTTCGGCGTGTTCAACCCAGAAGCTGTCGTGGCGTCGGTGGCCTTCGGGGCCACCCTCACCGACGCCGGGACCATTCGCGCCGAGCGGGCGAGCGGTGCCGTCGATCAACTCGCCCGAATTCTCGGCCCGCACCCGGAGGGCGTCGATGCGCTCGTTCAGCCATTGCGGCGGGCCGTCGATGCGTGCGCACATGCGGGCAGACCGTTGTTCGCCGGAGCGGTGTCGGGCGTTGTTCCCAGCGACCCGCTCGCTGCGGTGTGGCACCTCGGTGACTGCCTGCGTGAGTATCGCGGTGACTCCCACACCGCCGCGTGGATCGCCGCCGGTCTCGATGCCGTAGAGATTGGCTTGCTCACCGAACTGTGGTGGGGAATTCCTTCGCACACCTATGTTCGCACGAGAGCATGGTCCGAAGAGCAGGTCGGTGCCGCCTTCGATCGGCTTCGTTCGCGCGGCCTCATTGCTGCCACCGGATTTGACGACGCAAAGTTCACCGACGCCGGTCACGCGTTGCGAGGGTCGATCGAGACGGCGACAGACGAGCAGATGGCTCGGCCGATCGCCGCGCTCGACGCCGACCTCGAAACGGTGACCTCGCACCTGGGCGCCTGGTCGGCTGCCGTTCGCGCCGCATGCGGTTATCCCGCAAGTGGCCCTGAGGACCTCGCAAAGTTGGCTGGGCGGGCATGAGAAACCTCTCAAGATTCCGGCCGACGGTGTCGTTGTTCCGACGACAATGAAGATCACTTCCATTGCCTTCGACGCAGATGACACCCTGTGGCACAACGAGGATCACTTTGCTGCGACGGAGGACTCCTTCGCCGAGATGATGTCGCCGTGGGCGACCGAAGCTGAGGCCCGTCAGGCCCTGTTCGACGTTGAGACGCAGAACTTGAGCCTGTTCGGCTACGGCGTGAAGGCCTTTACGCTCTCGATGATCGAGGCGGCAATGGAACTCAGCGCCGGATCCATTTCATCAGCTGACTTAGGAATTTTGCTCGAACGCGGGAAATCCATGCTTGAACGCCCGGCAGAGTTGCTTCCCGACGTCGCCGACGTGTTGGATGCGTTGCATCGAGACCATCGTCTGATCCTCATCACGAAGGGGGATCTCCATCATCAGGAACGAAAGGTTCAGGGGTCCGGTGTTGCGCACTTCTTCAGCGCCATCGAAGTGGTGACGGAGAAGGACACAACGACCTATGCCCGCATCGCCCGTACGCACAACATCGAGCCGACCGACTTCATCATGGTCGGCAACTCGGTCAAATCCGACATCCTTCCCGTGGTGGAGCTGGGCGGTTACGGGATCCACATCCCGTATCAGTTCACCTGGGCTCACGAAAAGGTGGCATCGCACGCCACTCCCCGCAATGAGCCCGGTGCTCGCATGTGGGAGCTCACATCGTTCCGGGAGATCCCGCCGCTGCTGCGAGCGCTGCGGAGCTAACTCCCCTTAGGAAGTTCAGCGTCGCGTCGTGATCAGCGACGTTTGGGCGCCTCGAACAGCTCGAGGATGGCCCGTGACGCGACCACACGATGGTCGGTGGCGAACGCCTCGTGGTTCGCCTCGATGTGGTCCACTTCGTAGCGATAGTTGACCATCACGCCGAAGGACTCCTTCAGACCCTTCACCGACGTGTCACCGGCCCAGTTGAGCCGCTCGACCCGCGCACCGTTGCCGAGGTGAAACCTGGCCACCGCATCCATCGGTTCCGCCCCTCGCTTGGCGTGTAGAAGGTAGGCGGCAGCGATCCGTAGAACCTGCGTGTGCACATCACTCAGCCCGGAGACGTCACCACCCACGCCGGCGAGCCTGGATCGCAACCGCGCGAGGGCGTCGATCGATAGCGACGAGTACTTGGCCACATCGGCGTCAGAGGCGGATTCGAACCAGCGTCGAAGCCCCGGAATGGGCGACAGGGTTGCGAAGTGTCTGACCCGGGGCATCTCGTGTCGCAGATCCTCGACAACACGTTTGATGAGGAAGTCGCCGAAACCGATGCCGCGCAGACCGGGCTGGGCATTGGAAATCGAATAGAACACTGCCGAATCGATGTCGGCCGCAACGCTCTGCGGAGCATCCAGGTCGAGCAGATCCTGCACTGACGAGGCGATGCCCACACCGAGGGCGACCTCCACGAAGATCAGAGGTTCATCGGGCATTCGGGGGTGAAAGAAGCCGAAGCAGCGCCGATCGGCGTCGAGGCGATTGCGAAGATCGGCCCAGGAGTCGATACGGTGCACCGCCTCGTAGGCAATGACCTTTTCCAATAACGATGCCGGGGAGTCCCAGGAGATACGTCGAAGTTCGAGAAATCCGACGTCGAACCAGTCGGCTAGCAGGTCATAGAGGTCGTGATCGAGTTCCGCAAGTTCGACGGAGTTCGACGTCGACTTCGACGCCAACATGTCGAGAAGCTCTGCTCGCATATCAATGATCAGCTTCATGCCGGCCGGCACCGCCGCCAGCTGACGAATGAGACCACGACGCCGTGCGGCGAGGGCCCCGCGAAGTTTCGCCTCAGCGACTCGTTCGCTTCCGGGTTCGGCCGACGCCAACACGGCGCCAAGTCGGCGAACTTCACCGTGATCGACGGCGAAGTCTTCGGCCAAGACGGTGAGGAATCGCGCCCGGCCTTCGAGATTCAGTCGAAGCCACGTTCCGGCAAGTCGGCGGGCCCGCGTGCGAGCGGAGACCTCTCCGCCCCGGGCGGCCAGACATTCTTCCATCAGGGCGCTCACGCGACTGCGATCGGCAACGGAATCGAGAGCATCCGAAACCGGAAGCGGATCGTCGACGCCAGCCTGAACCGCCGTGCGGTCACGCCACCGTTCACGAAGTCCCGTCAGCGTCCGTGACGCAAACGAACGCGATGCAGTAGCCACATTCACACTCCCGTCATCGGATCGTTGGGGCGGACAGTTGAGTTCAGTCCAGCGGCGGAACTGACTGATACTTGTCGAGCATCGACGCCATGACGCCGCGCAGTGCGGCGTCGGCCTCGTCGGGCGACAGCCCAGCCCCGCCGTAGACCGCACTCGACTTTGCCGGCGAGTCCTTGTTCTCGAGCGCATAGGCGACCGCGTCGGCGAGATCGGCGGAGAACGCATCGACCACGCCCGCCTGAGTCTGCGGTCCGGTCACGGCCATGTGCAGGGAGTTCGGGTTCTGCTGCCCGTTCAGGCGCCATCCCCGCTTCCGCATGAAATCGTTCACGTGGTAGATGTCGAACTCGTCGGAGGTGAACGAGAAGCAATACGTGGGCGAACCCATCATGCGCAGCGACGAGTGGGAGCGGACCGCCTCTTGCATCGCGAAGGCCGTTTCGAAGATCTTCTTGGCCTTGGAGAGATAGCCCGACCGGCCGTTTGCCACCATCGACGCCCATGTGGCCGCGAGGAGCCCACTGGAACGAGAACCGTCCATTCCCGGCGAGCTGTACTTGCCACCGGACCAGTTCGTCATGAAGAAGTACTGACCGTTGCGCAGAGCGCGATCGCGAAACATCAGAATCGACGTGCCCTTGAATCCATAGCCGTACTTATGAGTATCGGCAGAGATCGTCGTGACACCGGGGATTCGGAAGTCGAAGGGCGCAATGTCGTAGCCGAGCATTTCGCCAAACGGGAGAATCAGGCCACCGAGGCAGCCATCAACGTGTAGGCCGATTCCCTTCTCGATCGCGAGGTCCGACAGTTCCGATATCGGGTCGATGGTGCCGTAACCGTAATTCGAGGCCGAGCCGATGATGGCGACGGTGTTGTCGTCGATCATTGAGGCCATCGCCGCAACGTCGACCTGAGTGGTGACGGGGTTGATCGGCGCCCGACGCATTTCGATCCCGAACAGGTGACACGCCTTGTCGAAGGCGGGGTGACCGGTCTCGGGCTTGACCACATTCGGGGTCCGGTTTCCTTTTGCGTATGCCTGTTCGCGGTAGGCGAGCATCGCGTGTGCGATGCTGCCGGTTCCGCCGCCTGTCACGAGACCGACGGGATCGTGCCCTCGCGCTGCAGCTTCGGCACCGTGCATGATGTCGAGACCCATCGCAATGATTTCTCCCTCGAAACGTGTCGCGCTCGGTGCGATGTCGCGCTGCAACGCATTCACGTGGCCGTACATGGCGAACGCTTCGCCCATGAATGCGTAGTGCTCTTTGTCGCCGCAGTAGAAGGAGCCCGACGCCTTGCCCGCTTCCCACGAGACGTCTTCGGAATCGGCCATTTCGTGCAGCTCCGCAAGGATGGCGTCGTGATCGCGACCTTCCGACGGAAGGCCACGCAGGACGGTGTAACGATCGGCGTAAGGGTACTGAGGCAGCTTGGCCATCATGGGCTCCATTCGAGATTGAAACTACGTATGCATATTACCCTCGAACCAGTCGGGAGATTGGCTCGGCGAGTCGTTCGTGCAGGTCACGGAAAATCAGGACCCGTTCATCGAAGAGTGTCGCACTCCCCGGGTCTGGTTCAAACCGTTGGCGAATCGGGACACGGGCCGCGAGATCATCCACACCGAGCTCACCTATCGACAGGAATCCCAGCAGGCCAGCTCCCCGGGCATTGGCATGGCGAGGGCCTTCCACCTGTTCAACCGGGCGTCCGAGCAATCGGCCATGATCTGAGACCATTGCGCTGATTGCGCCCCGCCGCCCGCGAAGCGAACCATCGGAAACGCAACACCGAGCGATACCTCTATCTCATCGAGAAGCCATCGCATCTGGAGCGAGATACCTTCAAGAACGGCACGCACCATATGGGCTCGATTGGTGCCCAGTGACATTCCCAGGAAGGCGCCTCGCTGATCACCGTTGATCTTGGGTGCCATGGATCCGATGAGCCACGGAAGAAACATCAGACCGTCCGCGCCTGCAGGCACATCCGATAGGAGTCGAGGGAGTCGGTCGAACACGTCCGCCGGAGCTGTCGTGTCGAGCAAGCCATCGTCGGCACCCAGAACCTCGTGGAGGAACGTCTCCAATACCTTGCCGCCGAGACCGGCCTCCGCCATCACGTAGAACCGGTCATCGAGAGCACTGGGCATGGTGACGACGAACTTCTCGATGTCGACGACGCGGGTGCGATGGTGCGCGGTGAGCACTCCCGTCGTGCCCATCACGACGGTACCGCGACCGGGACCGAGGGCGTCGGTACCGATAGCCGCTGCGATGCTGTCGTTGGCTCCGGCGACGACAACGGTGCTGGCATGGAGTCCGAGCTCCGCAGCGATGCCGGGCAAGATCGTTCCGAGCGTCGAAAGTGACGGCACGATCTCCGGGAGCTTCTCTCGATCGACACCTGCTCGAGCGATGAGGTCGCTCGACCAGTGCGGGTGTCCGAGGGTTCGGTTGTCGGTGAGGGCCAGGGGCATTGCAGTACATCCCGTGGCGGCAATTCGTCCGCAGAAACGCGCGTTGAGATAGTCGGCGGGCTCAAGATATGCGCGCGTACGTTCGTGCATGTCGGGGTGCTCGTGTTGAACGTACAGCACGTGGCCGAGCGATGTGCTCGGGTGAAGCCCGTGGACGTCGGCCCAGTGTGCGCGTGTCGCCTCGCCTCCGTCGCGATCCTTTGCCGTCAGCGCCTTAGCATGTCGTCCGCCGCGACCATCAAGCCACACGTACATGGGACCCACCGGCCGTCCCTCTCCGTCGACGGGAATGATCGACGACCATTGGCTCGTCACACAGACAACCCGCGTATCGTCGACGGCACGTGATCCGGCTTGGGCGAGTGCCGCATGCGCCGCCTGGAGCACAGCCCGCCAGACCTGTTCAGGATCTTGCTCGGCAGCGTGTCGAGGTCCGAATCGTGTTGGAACGAGTTCGGTTCCCGATCCGAGGATGACCCCGTCGATCGTCACCACGGAAACCTTCGCTGCCGTCGTCCCCAGATCGACCGCAAGCGCGTTCATCTGCGCCACCCAACCCAGCAGTGGTCCACTTGGTCACTGTCTGTGACGTTCGGTACGTTCGGTTTTCCTTGCACGCATTCGCAGCGCTTCACGGGGACTCCTCTCCGTCAAGGATGGAGCACAGGGGGCAGAGGTGCAATTTGAAAACGCAATTGAATCTTTCCGGTGATTGTGTTTAGTGTGACCGCAATCGCCTACAGAGGAGCGTCCCGGTGCCACGAACTTCGACCCATTCGGTTTCGCTATCGGGCATTCGCCGCCGCACGGCGATCTCAGTGCTCGTTATCGCATCGTTAAGTACACTTAGTTTAGCGGCTTGCTCGTCTGACAAGTCATCAGATTCCGAGAGTCCCGTTGCCGAGACCACGGCCGTCGAGAGCGCAGCCGCCGAGACCACAGCCGGAGCCGAGGCGTCGGAAGCACCGTCCACCGACGCCGCTGCGACGGCGACCGAGGCGGCCGCGCCCGCCGGCAACGCACGCGAACTCGTCGTCGCTCGCGACATGGACACGAACTCACTCGACCCGGCTCGCGCGTATTGCGACACGTGCCAGATCTTCCTCACCGCGGTTTATGAGACGCTGATGACGCTTGACCCGAAGGACCCCAACATTGCGCTGCCCCGGCTGGCCACCAAGTGGGAGGCGAACGCCGACAACACGGTGTTCACGTTCAACCTGAACCCCGATGCGAAATTCGCCGACGGCTCGGCGGTGGAGTCGAAGGATGTGAAGTGGTCGTGGGAACGGTTGGCGAACGTGAAGGGATCAGCGTCGTACTTGATGAGCGGAGTCAAGAGCATCGAGACCCCTGATGCCGCCACGGTGGTTGCGACGTTTGCCGCCCCCAACTCGGCATTTCTTCCCATCGTCGCCGCGGGGTACATGGGAATCGTGAACAGCGACGTGGCGACAGCCGAGGGCGCGAGCGCGGCCGCCGATGCTGCGACTGCCGATAAGGCAGAACCGTGGTTCCTGAAGAACTCTGCGGGCAGCGGACCCTATGCCCTGGAGGGATACACGCAGGGCGACTCGCTGATCCTGAAGCGAAACGACGCCTACTGGGGTTCGGCAAAACCCGTCTTCCCGAAGATCACGTTCAAACAGGTGAAGGATTCCGCATCGCAGCTCCAACAGCTGCAGCAAGGTGATGCCGACATCGCGATGCAGCTCTCCGTCGATTCACTTTCACAGCTCGAAGGCAACGACAAGGTCACGACGTCGCTGGTCGACTCGTTCAACTATGTGTACATAGCACTTAGCCCTGGGGCCGTCGGGGCTGAGGAGATGAAAGACGCCAACGTTCGTAAGGCCATCGCGATGGCTGTCGACTACCAAGGGGCCATCGATGCCCTTGTGGCCGGCAAAGGCAAGCCGCAGGCCTCGCCCATCCCCAACGGCTTCCTCGGGAGCAAGGACCTCGCCCTGCCCACTTACGACCTGGCCAAGGCCACGGAGCTCCTCAAAGCTGCCGGAAAGGAAGGCGGGTTCTCCCTCGACGCCACCTATCCCAAAGTCAACGTGTACGGGGTCGACTTCGACTTGATGATGCAGAAGATCCAACAGGACCTCAAGAAGGTCAAGATCGATCTAAAGCTCACGCCGGTCGAGTTCCCCCAGTGGGCCGAGAAGATGAACAAGCAGGGCATCCCGGTGACTGCCGTGTACTTCGCTCCCGACCACTCCGACTCGAGCCAGTACGTGCAGTACTTCGGCCTCGTTCCGGGATCGTCGTGGGCGGGTCGGGCGGCTGGCGGTGAAAAGGCCACTCCTCTGGACAACCCCAAGGAGTCTGAGCTCTTGGCCGCGGCGCTGGCCGCTTCGGGCGATGCAAAGGCCAAGGCGTACACGGATCTCGGACAGGCGATGATCGACGATGCCGTCATCTTCCCGATCGTCAACCCACAACTCGTGCTGGCGCACGCGTCGGATATCACCGGCATGCACTACAGCGCCTGCTGCAACCTCGACCTCGCGCTCCTTGGCGTAAAGGGCTGACGGCTCCCGTTGCAGCGCTACGTCCTCCGACGCCTAGTCGTAGTGCCGTTCCTGCTGCTGGGGATCGTCACCATTGCCTTTGGTGTTTCTCGACTGATTCCGGCGAACCCGCTCGCCTCGATCGTCGGGGAACGCCAATTGGGCAATGAGGAAATCGTCAACGCTGCGAAGGCCCGCTGGGGACTCAACGGGTCGATTCCTGAGCAATACGTGAAGTATTTGAAGAACATGGTGAAGGGCGACCTCGGCACCTCGTTTCGCACACGTCAAAGCGTCGTTACCGATCTCTGGGAACGACTGCCGGCAACCCTCGAACTTGGTGTCGGGGCTCTGCTGATCGGAGGCGTCGGCGGCATCGCACTCGGCGCGTTGGCCGCAAGCCGCAAAGATAAGCCGATCGATCACGGGGCCCGGCTCTTTTCACTCCTCGGCTCATCGCTCCCGGTGTTTTGGATCGGCCTGGTGTTCCTATCAGTGTTGTATGCGCGCTTAGGATGGTTTCCTGGTCCCGGACGTCTTCCCCCACGCATCGATGCCCCGCCCAAGCTCACCGGGTTCTACACCGTCGACGCGCTCGCCGACGGAAACTTCAATCTGTTCGGGAGTGTCTCAAGCGGCTGGCGCTACCGTGCTTCGTTCTCGGCTGGGCATACATGGGCCAGATCTCGCGTTTGGTTCGCGCGGCGATGCTCGATGAGTTGCATTCTGACTATGTTCGCACGGCTCGATCGAAAGGCCTGCGCGAACGAACGGTGCTGCGTTCGCATGTTCTGCGCAACGCGTGGCTCCCGACACTCACGATCCTCGGATTCTCCTTCGCGCAATTGCTCACCGCTTCGGTCCTCACGGAAACGATCTTCCAGTGGAACGGCATCGGTTCCTATGCGGTACAGGCCGCCAGCAGCCTTGACTACCCCGCGGTAAGCGGTGTTTCGCTGTTCGGGGGCGTTGCCTTCCTCCTCGCCAATCTGGCCACGGACGTTCTCTACGCTGTCGCCGACCCGAAGATTCGGTTGACATGAAACTCTCTCCCGAGCTTCGACGTCCGACCATCATCGCCGGCAGCGCTGTTGCGCTCATCTGGTTGTTCATCGTTCTCACCGTCTCGTGGTGGGCACCCTACGGACCACTCGAGTCGGTCGGGAAACGCCTCGAATCACCGAGTGCTGCCCACTGGCTGGGCACCGACGCACTCAGCCGCGACGTTTTCGTGCGGGTCCTCTACGGCGCTCGCCAAACCCTACCAATATCCGTCGCCGTTATCATATGTGCAGTTACTATTGGTAGCGTTCTAGGTTCTCTGGCCGGATACGTCGGCGGGGTCGTCGACATGGTGATCATGCGCCTCGTCGACGTGACGATGGCCTTTCCCCCCATCTTTCTCGCCATGGCCATCGCCGCCGCGCTCGGACCCGGATTGCGCAACGCGTTCTTCGCCATGGTCATCGTATGGTGGCCGATCTATGCGCGCCTACTTCGAGGTCAGGTCCTGTCGATAAAGAACCGAGACCACATCCAGGCCGCACTCTCGATCGGCGCGACCCCCAGCCGGATACTGCGCAAACACGTGCTCCCCCTTTCGTTTACCCCCGCATTGATCAACGCCACGCTCGACCTCGGCCAGGTCGTGATCCTCACAGCGACACTGAGCTTCCTCGGTCTCGGCGCGAAACCGCCATCTCCGGAATGGGGTGCCATGATCACCGAGGGGGCGAAGTACTTCTACCAGTGGTGGGTCGCCGTCGCTCCCGGACTGGCCATTCTTACGATCGGACTGGCGTTCAACTTTCTCGGCGATGGGCTTCGCGATGCCTTCGACGTTCGAGCCCGCCGATGAACGGCTCTCCTGCGCCGCTCCTGGAGATCCGCGATCTCGACGTCCGCTTCCGAGTCTCCGGGGGGTCGGTCCATGCCGTTCGCGGGCTAGATCTCACGATCGCACGAGGCGAGGTGGCCGCAATCGTCGGCGAGTCCGGTTCCGGGAAGAGCGCAACGATGCTCGCCGTTCTTGGGCTGCTCGATCCCAACGCCTCGGTAACGGGATCGGCCAAACTCGAAGGCCTGGAGCTCATCGGTGCACCGGGCGCGGTGTTGCGCAAGATCCGCGGCGGACGAATCGGGATGATCTTTCAGGATCCGATGACGTCGCTCAACCCGGTCCTGACCGTCGGACGACAAATCGCCGAGGCTGTGATCACCCATCAGCGCATAAGCCCCGGCGACGCGGAGAAGAAGGCGGTGGAACTGCTCGAGATGGTCGCGATGCCGAGTGCAAAGGACCGAGCGCGCACCTACCCCCACGAACTCTCGGGCGGCATGCGCCAACGAGTGATGATCGCGATGGCACTCGCCAACGAACCCGACATCTTGATTGCCGATGAACCCACCACAGCACTTGATGTCACGATCCAGGCGCAGATACTGCAGGTGCTTCGCGATCTACAAAGAGTACGTGCACTTACGGTTGTGCTGATCACTCACGATCTTGGCGTCGTCGCCGGTCTGGCCGACCGCGTACACGTCATGTACGCCGGCAAGGTGGTGGAGGGTGGACCGGTCATCGACATATTCCATCGCCCGAACCACCCCTACACAACAGGCCTTCTCGCCTCTCTACCCCGCCTTGATCGCCCCGAGCGCGAGCTGACCCCAATCGGCGGTACACCACCCAGTCTGCGAGATGACCCGGAGGGCTGCGCATTTGCGCCTCGGTGCCCGTACGCCATCGAGCGTTGCACCCAGCACCTGCCCACCCTCCAACCCGTCGGTGACCTACAGGTCGCGTGCGATGTCCTCCCGCTCACGTCGGCGCGATAGCCATGTCCGCAACGCCACTTCCGAATCCGTCGAACGACGCACTGCTGACGGTGCGCAACCTCATCAAAGAGTTTCCGGTCCGCAAGAGGTCGTGGCGCGACCGCCGGCGATTGAGCGTTCAAGCCGTCTCCGACGTTTCCTTCGACGTGCACCGCAACGAAACACTGTCTCTCGTCGGGGAGTCCGGGTGCGGGAAGAGCACAACGGCGCGCTGTGTGCTTCGTATTGTCGAGCCGACGTCGGGATCGGTCCGCTTCGACGGCGTCGAGCTACGCGATCAGTCGCCCGAAGACCTCCGGCGTCTCCGACGGCGCTTCCAGATGGTGTTCCAAGATCCGCATGCGTCGCTCAATCCGCGCATGACCGTAGGGGAAATCGTCGGCGAACCACTCGTGGTGCACGGAATTGCCACCGACGAACGAACCGGTCGCGTGCGCGAACTGTTGGAGCTCGTGCAACTGGGTGCGGCCGCGGCCGACCGTCACCCGCATCAGTTTTCGGGCGGCCAACGCCAACGCATCGGAATTGCCCGTGCGTTGGCGCTCAAACCGGATCTCATCGCCCTCGATGAACCGGTTTCGGCGCTCGATGTAAGCATCCAGGCCGAGATCATCAGGCTCCTCCAGCGTCTTCGCGACGACCTCGGGCTCGCGTACCTCTTCATCGCCCACGATCTTTCCGTCGTGCGTCATCTGAGTGATCGCGTTGCGGTGATGTACCTCGGCAAGATCGTGGAGTTGGGGAGAACCGCAGACCTGTACACGAACCCGGCGCACCCGTACACATCGGCCCTACTGTCCGCAGCGCCGATTCCCGACCCGCTGATCGAACGCAATCGGGAGAAGATTGTCCTCGTCGGTGATCCACCCGACGCCGCCGACCCACCATCGGGATGTCGATTTAGGACACGCTGCTGGAAAGCCCAAGACATATGCGCGCAGATCGAACCGGAACTCGTGCATATTGGTCCGGGGCAACAGGTTGCCTGTCACTTCCCTCTCCCAGGGTTCTGAAAACCTCCCTTCCGACCTCAGGGCACTCGTTAACCAGGTGTATCGGGTGAGCAAACGGTCGAAAGGTAGGATTTTCATCACCCAGGTACACGAGCAGACGCTCAGCGACTAACCCATTCGGGCGTCCGTCGCGGAGACCGCGAACGCAAGACCTTCGGCGGGATCGGCCACGGCGAGTCGAAGGTTCCAACCATTGGGCGGCGAGCCGTCGTCGAACAGCACGAACTCGAATTCGTCGAGAACTTCGGACAGCTCCTCGAGCGGGTGATCGCAGATCTCGTACGCCGGGTCGGACAGGCCGGCCATACACAGCAGCGCCCACAGGGCCCCGTGGCGTCCGGCCGCCATTCCTCGTCGGCGGCCGTGCGCTCCTCCCGACGCCGCGGCCCAGGCCATCCAACCGGCCGCTTCGGCAGGCGAAACCCGGGCCAGGCGATGCGACGAGCAGCCCAGGGCCGCGATGGCCTGTGATGGCCCACCGTCGACCGCTACCGCTTCTGAGCGTCCGTTCGATTGCGTCGACCATGTCGTTGCAAGGTCGCGGAGCGCGTCGATGACGTCGACGAACTCGTTGAGCCTCTCCGCCGCCGAGGCGCGCACGACGGGATCGAACGTCGGCAGGTCGGGAGCGTCGTCGACACACCGGGACGGTTCGTAGACCGGAGCCCGGTAGGCCGACTCGAACGTCAGGAGCTGAAGGGGAAGTCCGAACGGATCCTCCGACCGCAGCCACACGTCGCGCCGCAGATCCTCACCACGCGCCACGCGCTCTTGGGCAACGCTGCCCCGAGCGGGTCCCGCAGGCAGGTAGTCGCAAAGATCAGCGAAAGTATGTGTGCTTGCCATCACTTCGGCGAACGGGCCGAACGAGAACCGCTCGGACGGCGATTCGATCACCGACGCAGCGAACACGCCCGGAGCGTCGAGGGCGAGTCGGTACTCGGCATAGGCAGCGGCCGGCCAGAGCTGCTTCCCTCGTTCGAGGGCTGCCCGACACCCGTTTCGAAGGTCGACAAGAATTTCCCAAAGCGCATCCAGACACAGCGAATCGACGCGGTCAGTCAGCGCGTCGAGGTCGCCCGTTTCGATCAGATCCTCGTTGTGACTCCTTCGGGAGTCTGACCCTGTCGTCATGGAAGCGGCCGTTGGGAAATCATCAGATGCGTCTCGGTGGCATAGACGAGGCGTCGATCTGGAAGCAGGCGGACCGCGACACTGCAGTCCGAAGCGAGCGTGTCTTTCTTCGTGACCTTGCCCACCACGGCAGGTTTCACGGGTGGGGTGAAGCGGTAGCGGATGAGCTCATTGGAAACGTAACTGCACGCCACGCCTTCGAGCACAGATCCCGATGCGGTCATCGCGAGTGCCGATGGCGTCGAGTCCTTGGGAAGCGGACCGAAGCGGCGTCCGTTGATCTCCGCAACTTCTTCGGGGCCCTCGAAGGGCGCGTTGTCGGCAACCACGATCGTGCCACCGACTCGTGGGCCGTCGCGCCAGTCGAACGCGAACGGATTGTTCCATCCCACGCTCAGCTCTTCGACTTCGGAAGTGGTCGTATCGATCCGAATGAATCGCCCCTTCTTTCCCCCTCGCAAGAAGTCACCGAGGCCCATCACCACATGCTTGCCGTCGGGTTCGAAGAGGATGTGGCCGCCATTGGCTCCGTTCTTGCTCTTGCGACCCTCGTACACGACCCGCTGAACACCCTTGGGCGAAAGTACGGAGAGGACCATGGTGGTGTCCTTGCGTACCCAGCTGATCGCGGTGGATCCCGTTCGGTCGGTGTCGAGACCGAGGACCCCTCGTTGTCCCTCGGTGTTCGCGGCCAGGGTCGTGACCACACGGCGCCGCGAACCGTTCGCCGCCACGTCGACGATCGCGCCTTTGCGTTCGGCGAATCGAATCGTTCCGTCGGGCAACCACGCAATCGCGGTCACCTCGGCACCTTTGGTGAGTTGCGTGAACTTCGGCGCCGAATCGGCGGCGGAGGCCCGCCCGGCGACCGCGAGAACACCGACGCCCATGAGTATGGCCATAAGGCCTCGGCACCGACGTCGAAGGGTCATGGCTACAGCCTGCCATTGCCCGGACGGAAAACGCGCAAGAGTGGGGATATGCGACTCCACGAATTGCAGACTCCGGCACTTCTGCTCGACCTTGACGCCTTCGAGCACAACTTGGCGACAATGGCCGAGTTGTTCCCCGGCGCAGCGCAGCGTCCGCACGTAAAGGCTCATAAGTCGACGGATATCGCGAAACGTCAGCGCGCATATGGTCATGAGGGGTTTACCTGCGCCACGATCCGCGAGGTGGAAGTTCTGGCCGACGCCGGGCTAGGAGCGGACCTGCTGCTGGCGAATGAGGTCGTCGACGCTCGACGTCTGGGTGCTAGTCGCGAGCGAACCGGAGCCCGAATCACCGTGGCGGTGGACTCTCCCGAGACGATTGCTGCGGCGGTCGACGGTGGGGTTCGTGAGGTGCTCATCGATGTCAACATCGGGCTTCCCCGCTGCGGTGTCGACGCCGACAGGGCCGGAGCGCTGGCCGACCTGGCTCGCCAACGCGGCCTGGAGGTTCGAGGTGTCATGGGGTACGAGGGACACCTCATGATGGTCATGGACCCGGCGGCGCAACGAGAAAAAGTTTCCGCGGCGTTTGAGCTCTTGGCTCGTGCCCACAACGACGTTGGGGGCGACGTCGTCTCAGGCGGCGGCACAGGTACGTTCGCTATTCATCGTGAACTGAACGTACTCACGGAGGTGCAATGCGGCTCCTACGCGCTCATGGACAGCCACTATGCACAGCATGGCTTCGGCTTGCGTCAGGCCATCTACCTGCTCGCCACGGTCATCTCCACCAATGCGCGGGGTTGGGTCGTCGGTGACTGCGGGTTGAAGGCCAACGGCATGGACCATGGCAACCCGTCGGTTCCGGGCGCCGACGTGATGTTCTGCGCTGACGAGCACATCACCTTCACGCCGCATCCGGGCGGTCCGCTCGCCGGTCTCAAGGTCGGCGACCGCGTGCTCGTCGTTCCGGCCCACTGCGACCCAACGGTGGCGTACCACGAGCAGTACTGGACCGTGCCGAGTATGGCGGTCAACGGTTCGGCGCTGCACGATGTCGAGGTCACGTACCGGTGGCCAATTGATATGCGCGCATGGTGACGCGTGGTGACGCGTCGTAACGCTGTTGTCGCGTGGTGACCCGTCGTGGCGGGTTGTGGCGCCTTGTGGCGGGTCGTGGCCTTGTGACTAACCGCCGGTCGCTGGTCGCCTGGGACTGGCCACGACCGCGGGCACCCCAGCAGCCGCTTGCCGCGGAGGTGGAGAAGTGAAGGCCGTCGAAGAGACCGGATCGCGGAATCCGGAAGAGGACACTTGGCGCAGATACAGCCGATCGATGATTGCTACCCGAGCGCTCGGGACGTGGTTGTATGCGAAAAGGGCTGCATACATCACGCCAACCGTGACGGGACCATCGGATGGATACTCTTCCCAGGGAGAAAGGTATGAGTACGCAGATTGAAAGACGGTTTGGTTGCCGGCCGCGTCGAACACGGTCAGGAATTGTTGAAAGAACCGCACCCAACCAGTTGGCGTGGCTGCACCCCATGCGTTCACCGTCGACAACGGGCCCCCGCTGAACCGTGAGGCGCCAGCGTCGAAGGTCAGAAAAAATCCACCGGCTCCATCGCTACCGCCCCCGACATAGCCCGTCGTCGGAAGGGTCAGGAGTTTCGTGAGCGTGTCATCGGCGTTCACGCGGACGAGCGAGTTGCTGACCGTGGCGAAAACTCCCCCGCAACCGCCAAACACCGAACGGAGCTCGAGGGGGCCCGTCCCAACTTCCACCGAGTAGCTGGCGTCGGCTCGAAACCTATGGATGATGCGCCCCGAGTCGACACGACCCGATGTGGCGCCCGCGAGGTAGACGTCCTGGTTGCAACCTTCCACGGCCGAAGAAACAGACAATGGACGCTCGGCGGACTCGCCGTCGACAACAGAGCCCGGCCAGGGAAGCGGCAACCGGCTTCCGCCCACGAGGTTGAACCGACCGCCCTCGAAGCGCCAAATTCGCTGCTCAAACTCGCCCTCCACGAGCACGACTACGCCCGTGCCGGTGCTGGAGATGTGCCGAGCGAACCCGAGGTAAACCCCATTGGCAGGCTCGGAGAGCGCGTAACGCTTCCCCGCCAAAAGCTGCGTGGTACCGGAATCGGTGATACGGAACACCTCGCCCGTTTCGGCGTTCGTGACGGTCACGGCACCGTTTTGGTTCGCACTCGCGACGACGTTGGGAGCGAAGAACGAATTGTCGAAGCTTGCGTCGA
Organism: Acidimicrobiia bacterium; assembly: GCA_031418035.1. Lineage (GTDB taxonomy): Bacteria > Actinomycetota > Acidimicrobiia > Acidimicrobiales > JANYDT01 > JANOYY01. The sequence goes on along the minus strand of JANOWU010000277.1, from coordinate 13,367 downwards.
TTGCCATTCCCCCCAGCCTCGGATCGGCAGTCGCACCCGGCCGTCCGACGAACCGTTCGAAAACGCCAGCCGAAGTTCGATAACGGACGACTCCAGTCGCATTGAGAAACAACAGGTCACCGTTCGGCAATCCAGCCGAAAGATACGCGCTGCGCTCGCTGCTCTCCATACCGGCAGAGACCGGCGGAGGGTTCGACGCGAGGAAGACGGTTGAATAGATGCCTGTGGCACTGATGGTCCGAACACCAAAGGGATCAGCAAAGAAGAGCACCCCGTTCGCGATGACCACCCGACGCGGGGTGAGACGCGCATTGACCGCGGGGATGCCATCTGAAACATCGGTCCCGCCTCCCCCGACGAGAGTGGTCGTACCGTCGGAGGCGGTCTTGTAGATTCGGTTCCAGTAGCGGTCGGCCACATAGACGTTGTCGTTCGCGTCGGTCGCGATTGATTCGATGTCGCACATGGTCGAGTTATAAATCGGCGCAGCCCGCGGACAGGCCAGCGAGGCTGACGGCTTCGGGTTCATGTACAGGGGCGCAATGACTCCATTGGTCGAAAGGCGAAACAGATCCTTGTCGCCGCCGATCAAAAGGCTTCCATCGCTCAGCGTCGCAAGCGACGTCACTGGGGGAAGCGACACGCTCCGGGCCGGAACTCCTTCGACCGGGCCATTATACGGAAACGTATCCGTTCCTCCGTTACCCGCAACGACGGTTACAACTCCGGCTTGATCCAGCCGTACAACGCGATTGTCATAACCCGTTCGAACCGAAAGAAAGGTATTTCCCTGCCCGTCAGCTGCACTCGCTACGATTTTGTAGAGCAGCGCCTGCGCGCCCGGAAGCCCATCGCTAAACCCGGTCGTCCCGGCGACGGTCTTCAACACCGGAACGCTTGCCGTTGTTTGGCCCCTCGCAACGCCGGGCACAAACATGGACGCCAACGCACCTACCAGCAGGGTTCCAACTCGCCGTTTCATGGCAAAACTATAAGTCCTACGGGGGCTGGGCTGCGAGCGACACGGCAATACGCCCTGTGACGTGTCCCTGGTCCACAACACCGTCCGTGGCCCGCGATGAACGCAAAGAACGCGAACTCGGCCGGGCGTATACAGGTTCATGCGCACCGACTCGTGCCATCTGGTAAGAAGTCTGGACCGGTAGGTCGGCGGCAAGGGCAGTCGCGCATTGAGCCTCGGTGACGTCGAGGTGCGGACTGTCGGCCAATTATCATGCGCGCTTGGTAAGCGAGCGCACGCGTATTTGGTCACTTCCTCGCTCAGGGAGCGAGAAGCTGACCAAAGGCGCTGTCGTCTCGCGCTTGCGACTACGACTGCCGATTCTTTGTCGGGATCCTGGCCGTCGCAGCAATGAACCGGTAGCGCGGCTCAAGCTCCCGGGTCCCTTGAACTCGGATTATCACGGCCATTCGATCCGCGTAGGTGAACGCTCCCGCAATCTGATAAGACGTGGCACACCGCCGTGTTAACGGGATCGAGTCATCGTTCTGGATGACGACCGTTTGATGGAGGTCAGTCAACGTGAGAGAGAGCATGCGGCGTTCCGCTCCCTTACAATCAGGATCTGGCTCTGCGATCTTCTCCACGAGTTTCACCGCGACTTCTCGTGAGTTGAACATCAGCCTCATTCGGCGGGCGTCGAGGGCTTTGGCGTCAGGGAGGGTTTCACCGTTCGGCCGGAACGGTTGTGGGACTATCGACGCGAAGCCATAAGCACCTAACACATTGTCACCGATCTCCTTCAGTGCAGCCTCGCGCGCTTCGGCCAGACTGCGGCCGGTTCTGATTGTCACGCCCGCCCTACTCGTCTTGTTCGTCCGGACCTTGACGATACGAACCGACGAGTAGAAGTTCGCCTCCGAGATCTGTCCAGCTTCTTCAAACAGGAAGTTGTTGCCGTCGGCTGAGAAAGCACCGTAGGTTACGACCGACTCAAGCCGCTGGTTCCATGGTTTGCCTCGCAGCCAATTCCAACCGAACGCCGCTCCTGTGAGGACGGCGGTCGCGATGAGCGTCGCAATGACTCCGACGAGGACTTGTTGTGACAGTTGCCAGTTCTTGACCATCTCAACAAAACGGTTCGTCGGCCTCGCCGTGGGCGACCGACGCCGTTGGAGGGAGCTTCCGGAGTCCGGTGGCCGAGTGGACGAATTCGCCAGTCGACGGGGTGGGGCATTGGCCGTACCCCTCCGAGAACGAATTGAATGGTCGCTTGACTCGTGGGAATCCACCGTTGATCGCCGCCGCATCTCGCCATTATCCACGTGCTGGACTAGGTACCGGTGGATTTGCTGGACGTGACTTCAACCTTCCCGAAACTTGTGCCCCCTTTCCGCGATCCTGTTGGACCCGTAACTTGGTAGCTCAGCGACAAGGGTGCGACTTGGCTGAATGGCGAGAAGTCCAAGAGGCAATGAAGAACTAGCCCGAATGATCCCTGCTGCAACCCTGCGGGTTGAGCCACGGCACTCTGACGACGTCATCCTAAGACTCCATGGTTGACAACTAGTTCGCTTGAAACAACGAACCAGTGCCGGTCGAGGTCGAGGGCGCCATGGAGGGGAGTACACATAGTGGAAACGATTCCCTCACGGCGAAGTCCTCTTCGCAGATACGCGCGTGGGGACATCTGGTACTCGCGATGACGCGTCGTCCGCTGGGACCTCGGGCGTCTTGCGCGGCCACAGTTTCACGATGCCGCGTGGGTGCGCGCGGTCGCCGCAATCTGACACGCTGGGCGCTAACTGGGTGCGCCGCATGTGTGTCCTCGGTCCTACGACCGCCGACGCAACTCCTCGGCGAGCAGACGAAACGCCCGGGCGCGATGGGAGAGTTTGTTCTTCGCATCCGCGCCCAACTCGGCGAATGTCGAGCCGTCGGCTTCGTCGGGGACAAAGAGGGGGTCGTACCCGAAACCTTCGGTCCCGCCGCGCTGCAAGGCAATACGACCTATCACGTGTCCCTCGGTCCACAACTCCGTGCCGTCGGGCCACGCGATGAACGCAATAGAGGTGAAGCGGGCAGTACGTGCTTCGGGTTCATGCGCACCGACTCGTGCCAACTCCGAGAGCAGCTTTTCACAATTCTGTGTGTACGTAGCATGTGGACCGGCAAAGTAGGCCGCGTCGACGCCCGGATCTCCATCGAGGGCATCGACGAACAAACCCGTGTCGTCGGAGATCGCCGGCATGCCTGTGGCCTTCATCAGCGCACTTGCTTTCAGGCGTGCATTGCCGACGAGTGTGCCAGCGTCTTCGACCACATCAGCGACGCCAGATGGTCGGGGCAACAAGACGAGCGCGGGTAGGGCTGCCGTAAGAACGCTCGCGATTTCTTCCACCTTGTGCGGGTTGGCGGTCGCCATCACGAACTCCAGGCGATGTTCACCCACCGAGGTACATTCCCGTCCAGATACCTTCAGCGTCGATCACGAGTCGATAGTCGACGTATCGTCCCTTGAGCTTCGTCTCCATGATGTTCTCGGGTTGGAACCCGAGCGACGCGGCCACAGCGTCGTCGTCGATGGTCCATTCCTTGGGGTCCTTGGTTGCGATCCCCGGCCAGATGGTGTTGCCGCGATCGTCGACCGCAGGCGGGGTCTCGAGGAGCAGAATGATTCGCTGTACCTGATCGTCGGTGCCGGCGATGAAGTCCTGTTGCCATTGGGCGGCGGGCTTGCGTTGGCCGACGAAGCCCCAGCGAAATTTTCGGTCACCGATAATGATGGCGAGTCGCTCGTAGTCGCGGGTGATGGCAGCTCGGTAGATGTCTTTTGCGGTGAAGGCAACAAGACTCGGGAGTTCTTCCGTCGGCGCCAGGGTGACGATCGGTCCGCCCTTGTTCGGCACCGTGGTCGTCGTGCCCGGAGCCACGGTCGTGATCGTAAGAACGGTGGTCGACGTGACGTCGGTTGGCGGCGCTTGCGTCGTTTCGCCGGGTCCCACGGCCAGGCCGGTCTGATCGTCGATCACCAGGGTCGGGGCCGTGGCGGGAATGGTGCTGGTCGGCGTCGCTTCGGTCGATTCACTGGTCGAGGTGGAACACCCCGACCCGATGATGATCAGTGCACATATTGATAGGACACCGGTTGATAGGACGCCGGTTGATAAGACACCGGAACCGACTCGCCGAGGGTTCCGTGTGTTGGCCCGCCGATGTCTCATCGTGCCGGGGGCGGGACAGCCACGATTTGCTGCTGAAGCCCGAAAACGTGATTGATTCCGCCTTCCGCGAGCGCCAGCAGTTGGTTCAGTTCGGATCGCGAGAACGCCGCGCCTTCGGCGGTACCCTGAACTTCGACGAAATCACCAGCCGACGTCATCACCACGTTCATGTCGACGTCGGCCGTTGAATCCTCGGTGTACTCGAGGTCACACATCGGCACGCCGCCCACGATCCCGACGCTGATGGCCGCACAGCCGGCGGTGATGGGATTCGCCGGAATCGAACCAGCCTGCACCAAACGGGTGCACGCGTCGTGCAGCGCGACCCACGCCCCGCAGATCGATGCCGTACGGGTGCCACCGTCGGCCTGCAACACGTCGCAGTCGAGAATGATCTGTCGCTCCCCGAGCGCCCGCATGTCGGTGACGCTGCGCAGCGCTCGACCGATCAGACGCTGAATCTCCTGGGTGCGGCCCGACTGCTTTCCCTTCGCCGCCTCACGGTCCACACGGTCAGGAGTGGACCCCGGAAGCATCGAATACTCCGCCGTCACCCAGCCTTTCCCCGAACCCTTCATCCAACGTGGCACGTCTTCGTCGACCGATGCCGTGCACAACACTCGGGTGCGACCGAAGGTGACCAGGACCGAGCCGGCTGCGAACTCCGTGTAATCGCGGGTGAACGTGACCGGTCGCGTCTGTTCGTTCGTGCGGTCAAAACTACGGGGAGAGGTCATAACCACAACCTTAGGGCGCGAAAGACGACCAACGGTGGCGGCTGACCCCCCAATTCGCGGGGCCTTCGGTCGACACCCCAACACCGTAGGTGCTCATATCAATCCCCGGATAGCGTAAGCCGACGTCGCGCAGCGTCTGTTCGTTCCAGTACGGATCACCCGGCTTCGGGAATCCGAACAGGTCACGCTCACGCAAGGTGCAACGTTGCATGACCGCCGCCCAGTTCTTGTGCAGGGCACTGTTCGGCCACGCCATCTTCCCGGCCCACGGCGAACCGCGTCGTTGATAGTCGGCCAGTAAGACGAAGCGGGAGCGGCCCGGCTCGGCAAACGCCGTCGCCCGATGCAACACGTCGGTGCGATAAAGCAAGAGGGTCCCGGCAGGCCCAACCACCGGAACTTCACGGTCAAACAGCTCACCGAACGGGATCGAGTGCCCCGAGCGCGCGTCCTGTTGCGGCGGGACGAACGGGACGTGGGCGCCGTCACGCAACGCCACGATGGCCGTCGGCCCATCGTTGATCGTGACGTCGGAAAGCAGAATGAAACTGGTCATCTGTCGATACGCGCCGTCCTCGCGCAGCACCACCAATGAGTGATTGCCGAAGTCACGGTGGTGGGGCTGCGCGTAGTCGATGGCCCCCGAATACTTGGCCCACAGCCCGATCTTGTACAGCTCCAGATCGACCGACCCGAGAAAGCGTTCCGCGGCATCGACGAGATCGGGGTGAAACGCCAACCGGTTCAGAGCCCACTCGGCATAGGGAAAGAACCGCATTCCAGCGAACTGCGATGCCCCGAATGACCCGACTGTAGTTTCCACTCCAACTCGCGGGCCGCCGCGGGCCAACTCCAACTCCAACTCCAACGTGCGGGTCGGCGCGAGCCAACTCGGGGCGTCCCACCCGGTGTGGAGTCACCAGGGTGGGCGAACATGTGCCGACACGTCACACACGACGCATCTCGGCCTAGAAGTAGATGACCTTCTTCGCACGCTCGGTGACTTCGTCGATGTCGCCGGAATAGGCACCGGTGGAGAGATACTTCCAGCCCCCGTCGCACACGATGGTGACGATGACGCCCTCCTCGATCTCCGCCGCACACTTGATAGCGGCGGCCATGATCGCCCCCGACGATATGCCGATGAAGAGACCGGTCTCCTTCACGACCCGGCGAGTCCACTCGATCGACTCACGCGGCCCGACGACCTTCTTGCGGTCGAGCAGATCGAAGCCGTTGTTGTCCGTGAAGATCTCGGGGATGTAGCCGTCGTCGAGGCTGCGAAGACCGTCGACCATCTCGCCCGTCGGCGGCTCGACCGCCCACACCTCCACACTCGGCTTCACCGACTTGAGGAACGAGCCGACGCCGATGAGGGTCCCAGCGGTACCGAGGCCGGCGACGAAGTGGGTGATCTCGGGAACGTCGCGGAAGATCTCCGGACCTGTGGTTCGAATATGGGCCTGCGGGTTCGCTGGGTTTCCGTATTGAAACAGGAACACCCACTCCGGGTTCTCTTCCGCAAGCTGACGAGCCATGCGGACCGCACCGTTACTGCCCTCCGACGCCGGCGAGTCGATGATCTCGGCGCCGTAGACCTCGAGCATCTGGCGTCGTTCGGGGCTCACGTTTCCGGGGAGCACGATCTTCAGATGGTAACCCTTAAGCGCGCATATCAAAGCTAGACCGATACCGGTGTTGCCGCTCGACGGTTCCATAAGAATAGAACCAGGCTTGAGTAGCCCCTTCGCCTCTGCGTCTTCGATCATCGACAGCGCAATGCGATCCTTGATCGATCCACCGGGGTTCTGGCCTTCGAGTTTCGCGTAGATCTTCACCTTCGGGTTCGGCGAGAGTTGCGAAACGTCGACCAGTGGGGTGTTGCCGATCAGATCAAGCGCGCTGGAGTAGATCATGAGTGGACGCGATGCTTACTGCGCGCCGCCGGCGACCGCGGGGAGAATCGACACCGTGTCGCCGTCTTTGATCGGGGCCTCGAGCTTTCCGACGTAGCGGGCGTCGTCGTCGTTGACGTAGACGTTGACGAACTTGTGCAGGTTGCCGTCGTCGCTGACGATCTGGCTCCCAATTCCGGGAAACCGACTCGTGAGGTCGGAGATGAGGGCCCCGAGGGTATCGCCGGTCGCCTGCACCTTGGAAGCGCCACCTACGTGGACGCGGAGAATGGTGGGGATACGAATATCAACGGTTGCCATGTCATCAATCCTGGGTCGAAGCGAAGCGATAAGTGTAATCCCGACAGAGTTCATCGGGAATTGCTGCTGGTCCAACCGCCCAGCAGTGCGGTTGATTCCCGTCCCAGCAAGCGTTTCAGGCCGCGAGAGCGCTGGCGGCGGGCCACGGGGCTCGCCGCTACGCGACCTGCAAGGGGTGTCGCGAGCGAAAGGTAAAGGTGTGGCAAGCGAATGGTGTCGAGATCGAACCGGTGTTTGAAGCCGTGGCGTCGCGGGCATCAGCGATACGCAACAACTGAGGACGTCGAGTACGCCTCACCTACCCCGTTCCACCTAGATCAGTGAGGGCAACATGAACGATCCAATGACTATCCTCAAAGCGGACCACCGTGAGGTCAAGGCGATGCTGAAAACGTTGGCGGAGACCGACGAAGGCAAGGCACGCGAAACGCTCTGCGAAAAGGTCAGCACGGCGTTGACACTCCACATGACGTTGGAGGAAGAACTGGTCTACCCGTTGATCAAAGAGCGGGTCGGTAAGGAAGAAAACGAAGAAGCCAACGTAGAGCACGGGCTCGCCAGAGATGCCCTCGCAAAGATGCGCGAACTGCTGAATCGCCCGGGCTTCGGTGCTGCCGTCGAGATGCTCGCCGGAGGCATTGATCACCATGTCGAAGAGGAAGAGACGGAGCTTCTGCCCGCGCTGAAAGCCGATATGGAACGAGCCGAATGGCTTGCCCTCGGTGATCAGATCGTGGCCGCTAAAGAGCAAGCAGGTGCGACAGTTCCGGCCCCGGCCAAACGGCGCGCCACCAAGGGTTCGACGTCGTCGAAATCACGCACCTGAAGTTCTCGGCAGGTCGCCACGGCTGAACCCGCACCTGAACCCGCACCGACGCCCGAGGGCCGCTGGATTGTGGTCGACGGACGTCGGTGGCGGGCCAGTGACCCGTCGATTCCTACGGCGCTTCGAGCGGAACTGGTGGCCGAGTTGATGGACGCTCGACGTGCTGTCGGCCACTACCTCCGCCAAGAAGACAAATTCGCAGTGGCGGCCGCCCGGGAGCGCGTCGGCGACGCAAAGGTCGCCCTCGGCGAACGTGGTGAGCCCTGGTGGGAGGCGCCGACTGCCGACGCTCGTCGGCAGCGGCTAATTGCCGCAATTCGCTCGCTTTCGCGTCATCGTGCACCGAAGACGATATGTCCGTCTGATGCGGCCCGAATTGTCGGGGGCGCTGCGTGGCGGTCACACATGAGCGAAGCGCGTGCCGTTGCCGCCGAACTCGCTCATCGAGGCGAACTCGACGTGCTGCAACGCAACGAGCGCATCGACCCCCAGTCGTCGTGGCACGGCCCGGTCCGGCTTCGGTGGCGCTCCGGTGCCGAGCAGCCGGTCGAGTAACGCCGTTCAAATCTCCCCAAAGGACTACTCATGACCGCCAAAAACGACCAGACCACTCCTCATGATCCAACGACGCAATACGACGAGGCCGACGTCGGACAGCGCGCGATTCCCTACCCCGCTATGACCTCGGACATGGACGTGCAACCCGATCACGGCGAGAACACTTACTCGGGGTCCGGTCGCCTAGAAGGGCGACGTGCACTCATCACCGGAGGAGACTCTGGCATCGGGAGAGCGGTCGCCATTGCGTTCGCACGAGAAGGAGCTGATGTCGCCATTTCGTACATGGACAGCGAGGAGGAGGACGCCCAACAAAGCGCGTCGTGGATACGACAGACCGGACGTACCGCCCTCCTGCTTCCCGGTGACATCCAAGACGAACAGCATTGCGAAACGATCGTCGCTCGAACGGTGGACGAGCTCGGAGGTGTCGACGTCCTCGTCAACAACGCTGCGTACCAAATGTCGCTCGACGGCATCGAAAGCCTGTCGACCGAACAGCTGGAGCGTACGTACAGAACAAACGTCTTCGCGATGGTGTGGTTGTGCAAAGCGGTACTACGCACCATGCAACCGGGCGGTTCGATTATCAATACGTCGTCGATTCAGGCGTTCCAACCCAGCGTCTATCTGCTCGACTACGCGTCGACCAAAGCGGCCATCGTCAACTTCACGAAGAACCTCGCCCAAGAGGTTGCCGAACGCGGGATCAGAGTGAACTCCGTAGCGCCGGGTCCGATATGGACACCGTTGATTCCCGCCACACTCAACGACGCGCAAGTGAAAGAGTTCGGGAGCGACACCCCCCTGGGTCGAGCAGGTCAACCGGCGGAACTCGCGCATGCGTTCGTGTTTCTCGCGTCGCAGGAGTCCAGCTACATCACCGGCGAAACAATCGGAGTCACCGGCGGGAAGCGCCTGAGCTGACGGCGACGCGATCGCCAACGTCGCGCAACACGACACTATGTGCGCTTATATACACTATGTGCGCTTATGTAATGCCCGGTCAGTGTTTCAGTTCGAAAGCGTCGCAACTGCTTCGCTATGCGTAAGTCACGCACGCCCCACCGACGTCCGTGTGTCGCGAAGCACAAGGTTCGACGTGTACCGATCCGAGAACGTGGGTATGGACTACACATGTCCTCAACAAACACCATCACACGCAGTCTTTCCGACGTCGGTCTTGCCACCTGGTTCGGCGGTACCCTCGCCAATGCCGTCGCCTTGAACAAGGGCGCCGGCTCCACCGACACCGACACGGCTGAGGCCGTGAACGCAGGCTGGAAAGCCTGGACCCCAATCAACCTGGCGGCAATCGGCATGCACCTCGTCGGCAGCACCTCGGTCCTGCTCGCCAACAAGGGCCGACTCGTCGGGCAGAAAGGCGTCGCATCCGGATCGGTGGTCCGAGGCGGCGTCCTCCTCGCCGCCCTCGGCGCCACGGCCTACAGCCGCGTCGTCGGCCAGCGAATGATCGACAACCCGCCCGAAAACATCGTGGACGGGACCACCCCTGCAGCCGACACGGACCCGACGGTTGCCCAGGCCCAACGCCAACTCGACGTCCTGCAATGGGTCGTGCCAGCGCTGACCGGCACACTGCTAGTTCTCAATGCGTACCAGGGCGAGCAGCAGCGCCCCATGGCGGTTGCTCGTGGTCTCCTCGACCGAGTGATCGGTAGCTGAGCCACCGGCTCCTCGCGGAGTTCCGCCACTGGGCGGGGCTCCGCGCAGTTCCGCATCCGGCCGGGGCTCCGCAGCTGCAGGGTCGTAGGCTGGATGCTCTGCCTCGAATGTGCGCGCGACCGGGGCGTCAGTCCTCAGGGTCCTCCTGGATCTTCTCGCCATTCTCTGCCTTGCGATCGTCGCCGAGCGGCGTGGGTTCGTCGGCGGTCTCACGTTCGCGTGGCTCGGCAACGTGGTCGGGCTCCTTCCCCGCTGGCGTTGCCGCCTGAACACGCTCCATTGACTCGGGCTTGGTGGACACGGGGTATCCTCTCATAAGGCGTCGGCACGTCGTTGCGATCGCGACGATTCGTGTTGGCTGCGTGTCGTCACTACCCCGGCGCTCGACGATTCACACATGTCGTTCCCACTTTGTCGCCAAGTTCCGGCCCGGGCCGTTTCGGTCGCAGCCGTACGGGGTACGGGTCGATCTGTCCTGGCACTCCGCCGGGAGTGACGCCCTCCAGGGAGACCTCATGCCCGACGCCAAAGACCCGGTCGACACGGCCATTGAACAATCCGAGCGGAATCTCGAGTCCGAAGTCGTCGACCTCGAAGACGGAACACAAGTGCGGATCGCCCAGCAAAATGTCGGCCCGGGCGTGGAGATCGGGGGCGGAGAGTTCCCCGAAAAGGCGACCGGCCCGGCAACTGGCGTGCGCGGTAACCCAACGGCCGACGAGGATGGCGTCGTGGATCCGGTCGACGGGTTCGAGCACGCGAACGATAAGCGCTCTTAACGAGTGCAACCTTCGCTGACGCTGCGTCAAGCCTTGCCAGCGGGCTTCGGACCGTCAGGCCTTGCCGGCGGGCTTCGGACCGTCAATGGGCTCGTCGGACAGGCCGGCGTCGGGTGTCTCCTCCGCGATGGCGTCGACCTCCTCCTGGGCTTCGGCGACCTTGCGACCGAACGCCGAGTCGGCGGGCGTGGCATCGGCGCCCGGGATCTCCTCGTTGTCGTGCCGATCGGAAGGGTTCACCTTGGTGGGCTCATCACTGGTCATGGCGTCTCGATTCGGGTTGCGGAGATAGCGGCCTGGTCAACCGATTTCGCAGGCGCTTGACGTGCCCAACTTCGTCGGCGTACATAGCAGACTGCCCTGCGCGCAATAGTTCAAAACATCGAGCGACTAATTCCTGTCGGCAACGCATCACTGAAGGTCCCGGAGTTCGTAAAACACGCAACGCCCGAGCTTCTGTGAGGTTTCGGCTCTCGCCCGCTCAGGTCCCCGAAGACAACGATGCCGCGTTCTTCACATCCTCGTTGGTCCGCCCGCTTTTCACCGAGCGAGGAAACTGTTCGGGGTCCCAGCCTTGGATGGCACCCGCATCGCGCTTGCGGAACATCAACCACTGATCCGAACCGGGCTTTTGCCGGTGCCGACTGCTTCGCACCAGCACGAACCGCCCCGTCAGCTTTTCTCCGTGTAGGTCAACATGCAGTTCACCCGCACGTATCGCGTCGGCTGGGACTTCGCCATGCCCGGGACGCCATGTACCCCAGTCCCACACGATCACGTCACCGGCACCGTAGTTGCGGGCCGGTATCACGCCTTCGAAGTCGAAGTAGTCGAGTGGATGGTCCTCAACGTGCACCGCAAGGCGCTTCACGGTGGGATCCATCGAGGGTCCCTTCGGCACCGCCCAACTCACCAGTACGCCGTCGACTTCCAAGCGAAAGTCGTAGTGCAGACGACTGGCACGATGGCGTTGCACCACGAAACGCTGGCCCGCACTAGCGGCGCCGGTGGTCGCGCCTTGAGGCTCCGGCGTCTGGTCGAAATCTCGTTTCGCCTGATACGTACCGAGTGGCACTTCATTCTTGCCTGCGTCCTGCGACGACTGCGGATTCGGGTTAACCGGTGGCATCGTTCTCCTGTACCCGTCTTATGTAGTGCGTGAAACCCGCGTTGCTCCTACCGGGACACCACCACGGGTTCCTCCGTGATCACGCCCTCGACGATGCGCCACGAACGAAGCATCGGAGCGTCGTCGCGCAGAGACACGATCACGTAATGCCAACTGGGATCCGGAGCGGCCGCGATGTCGGTGGCCGAAGGGTAGGCGTCGGTGTGGGTGTGGGAATGCATGACGCCGATGACCGCTTCCCCCGCGTCCTCTGCGGCGATCTCGGCGCGCAGATGCTGTTTGGGGTCGACGGTGTACAGGATGGCTGAGCGGGCCACGTTGTCGGTGCGGACGAAACTCGTGCACCGGTCGGCGACGCCGATCAGCAGGCCGCACGCCTCCAGCGGCTGTTCGTCGTAGGCGTGGCCGAGCATCTGCGCATACGCGTGGGAATCAAGTTGGAGCACCCGATCAGGCTACCGGCGACCGACTCGGGCGGCGACCTCCGGCCGGTGGCGCATAATGGATGGGTCATGGCCCGCCCGATCCAACTCATTCCCAACGCGCCCAAGGCCAGCAGGGTCAGGGTGGAGGCCGGCGTCACCGGGGGCGAGAAGAAGATCGTGGCGTCGAATCGCAAGGCTCGTCACGATTACGACATCTTGGAGACCTACGAGGCCGGAATCTGCCTCCAGGGCAGCGAGGTGAAGGCTCTGCGTGACGCCAAGGTCCAGTTCAAAGATTCCTATGCGCGCATTGAAAATGGCGAGATGCTGCTCGTCGGGATCAACATCTCGCAATACGAGTTCGCACATGGCGTCGGTGCCCACCTCCCCGAGCGCACACGCAAACTGCTGCTTCACAAGGCGGAGATTCGCGAGCTCGAGGAGCGGATGACCAAGGACCACCTCACCGTCCTCCCCCTGAGCATCTACTTCACCAACGGACGAGCGAAGGTCGAGTTGGCCGTCGCCCGGGGCCGCAAGCTCCACGACAAGCGACAGGTTCTCGCCGAGCGCGACTCCAAACTCGAGATGGCCCGCGTCATGTCGGAGGCCCGTCGGCTCCGCGCCGTGAAAAGCTCCAAGAGCTCCTTCCTGGACTAGCCGCACTCCCCGAGCCGGCACCATCGAGCTGGAGCACCCTGTCGCGCGCACGCCCAAGCCCGAGCTGGCGCCTTCCTTCACACTCGAGCTGGCGCCTTCCTTCACACTCGACGGCGAGTTGCAGGGTCGACGGCAAGTTGTTGGTGGAGCGAACTTGCCGTTGGCC
>JANOWU010000276.1:0-27882 GCA_031418035.1 Acidimicrobiia bacterium | reverse complement strand
GGCGCAAACATGGCAATCCGACGAAACATCGGGAAAGAGGTCGGGGTGGTGGCGACATCGAAATGATGTGGCGAGTGGTTTCCGCGGGCCATCACCTCCGATATGAGCCCAACGCATGGGTACGACATGCGCATCGCCGCGATCGCTCATCGCTCATCCGACAGATCCACGCCAACGGGCGATCATACGGCTGTTTCCTGCAGAGCGTTGTGGATCGAGATCCTGCCATGTCGAAGCTCGTGCGAAGTCATGCGCGCATATGGATGACCCAGTGGTTAGCGCGCCAGTTGGTGGTGGGCATACGAAATCGCGATCGTTTTGCGACCACGCTGGCATGGGCTGAATTCCGTGGAGCGATGTCGTGTCGATCGGCGTATCGGCAAACCCGAGCAATCCAGCACTCAGACAAACCCCGTTTACCAAAGCGGCGTCTGTTTCCAGGCATCAAATCAACCGACGGGAAGAAGCACAGGTGAGAATAACGATTGTGGGAACAGGTTACGTAGGACTAGTAACCGGGGCCTGCTTAGCGGACGTGGGGTGCGCAGTAACGTGCGTCGACACCGATGTTGCGAAAATTGCTCAACTTCGTTCGGGAGTCCTTCCGTTCTTCGAGCCGGGTTTGCTCGAGATCGTCGAACGAACATCAGGGCGGTCGCGACTCACGTTCGCACCCGAACTGGGGCCCGCCCTTCGCGGGTCCGATGCGGTCTTTCTCACCGTCGGCACTCCGCCGCTCGGCGACGGCACGGCTGACCTTAGCCAAGTAGAGGAGGTGGCCCGACAGATAGGCCGCCACCTTGAGCATTATGTCGTGGTCGTCACGAAAAGCACGGTTCCGGTAGGAACGGCACTACTGGTTCATCAGGTGATCAGCGCTGAACTTCAACGGCGCGGAGTGGAGATCGAATTCGATGTGGCTTCAAACCCGGAGTTCTTGAAAGAGGGAACTGCGGTGGCTGATTTTCTGAAGCCGGAACGAATCGTTGTTGGCGTCGAATCCGAACGAGCCCGCGCGATCCTCACGCAGATTTACCGGCCGTTCGTGCTGAACAATCATCCGCTGCTCTTTATGGATATTGCTTCGGCGGAGATTACAAAGTACGCCGCCAACGCCATGTTGGCGACGCGCATCAGTTTGATGAACCTCCTCTCGCGAGTGTGTGAGGAGTACGGTGCCGACATTGGAGCAGTTCGGGCCGGCATTGGTTCAGATTCTCGCATTGGTCCGAAGTTTCTCTATTCGGGAATTGGCTATGGGGGTTCATGTTTTCCCAAAGATGTTCGTGCGCTCGTCCAGATCGGCGAGTCGCGGGGCATCCCGATGGACCTAATGGTGGCCGTTGAATCGATTAACAATTTCCAAAAGTGCGTTGCTGTCCAAAAGCTGCAGAGGATTGTCCCGGACCTGCAGGGCAAGAAGGTTGCGGTTTGGGGGCTTTCGTTCAAACCAAACACCGACGACATGAGGGAGGCACCATCGCTCGAAATAGTACGAAACCTCGTCGCGTCGGGAGCCTCTGTTTCTGCGTTTGATCCCGCTTCCGAAGAGCAAGCACGCTTGCACCTCGGCGACACGTTCACGTTTGCGAAGGACCCCTACGATGCATTGGAAGGTGCTCACGCACTTATTTTGGCAACAGAGTGGTCCGAGTTCCGAACCCCCGATGTTGAGGCGATGAAATCAGCGATGGTCGGCCGCGTGATCATTGACGGACGCAACGTTCTCGATGCCCAGCTCCTTCGCGATCATGGATTTGAGTACCACGGAATCGGTATCGGGCAGCCGGGCTACCAACAATGAGCAGCCGCCAGCACGTTCTCGTTGCCGGAGGTGCCGGGTTTCTTGGCTCACACCTCTGTGCGGCCCTGTTGATTCGGGGGGACCGAGTCACCGTCGTCGACAACTTTTGTACCGGTTCGGAAGCGAACTTACGGGAGGTGTCATCGAATCCGCTGTTTACGTGGATCGAACACGACATCACCAAACCCCTCACCCTGAACCCGCTGATTTCCGCGGTGCAGGCCCAAGAACAGTTCACGCGAATTTGTAACCTCGCGTCGCCGGCGAGCCCACCGACCTATTTTCGACTTGCGATCGAAACTCTCGAGGCCGGCTCAATCGGCATGCAGAACCTGTTGAAACTTGCGGTTGAAACGGGCGCTCGAATACTTCACGCATCCACGAGCGAAGTGTACGGCGACCCGGAAGTTCATCCGCAGCCCGAGACGTACTGGGGGTGCGTCAATCCAAATGGACCCCGAAGTATGTACGACGAGTCAAAACGGTTCGCCGAAGCACTATGCGCGGCCTACGTCCGACAAAAGAACGTAGACCTACGAACCGTTCGAATATTCAACACCTACGGACCCAGACTCTCGCCGGTCGATGGTCGGGTCGTCACCAACTTCATTGGCCAGGCACTCCGGAATCAGCCTCTAACGGTTCTCGGCGACGGGTCCCAAACCCGCAGCTTTTGTTATGTCGACGATGAAATTGCGGGAATCGTCGCGCTACTCGACTCCGAGGTTTGTGGCCCCGTAAACATCGGCAATCCCGTCGAGTTCACCATTCTCGAATTGGCAAATCTTGTTCGTGAACTTACGAATTCGAAATCTCCGATGGAGTTCCAACCATTTCGCGAAGACGATCCGCTTCAGCGCCGACCTGACATCAACCGGGCGTCAACGCTTCTCAATTGGTACCCGTCGGTCGACCTGAGGGAAGGGCTCTCCCGAACAATCGACTGGTTTCGATCCCTACCCGAGTTCGCCCGCTGAACCGAGTGAAGGATTGATCAGGTATTTCTGACCCGTATGCATGTGCGCATACGAACGGGCCCTCCCCAGGTCCAACGCATCGGCGAGCGAAATCTCGCTCGTGTGTAGTGGCTCGCGAATGTCGTGGTGATCCCTGAGAAAGCCCGCTGCAGCAGTCGGGCTCGCCCTCGGCTCCGATCTTTATTGCCGATCGCGGCCTTCGCAGTGAGCGTGCAGCGACGACACGGCATGACGCTGCCCATGGCTCGCGCGTTCTGCTTGGGCGGGATCGTCGCCGAACTCCAGCAGCGGAATGTCGGGCGGGTTGTGATCGAAAGCCGCCAAGACGACCGAGACGACGTCGTGACCGTGACCCGAGCGAGAACGAGGCGTCCGCCATTGGTCTTCGAGCATCGCACTGGACCCGAGGAGCCGATGCTCTGGATTGCCGACGGAATCACTTGGGCGGTCGGTGCCGGGCCTCGTTGGCGGGCACCGATTGAGCCGATCATGTGGGCCGTCGACGAACTTCAGCCCTGAAAGCGCAGAACCCGGCTCCCCAACCAACGGGCCGGCAACCGGGTCCACTTTCTCCGATGCTTACCGGAGACCCCTCCAGTATGCCTGCACGTATGACAACGGCAACCAAATTGTTGACCGGGTGCGAAGTGCGCAGACCCGGCACCCCTGCCAAAGGGCAGGCCACCGGGTCCCCTTCCGCCGACCATTGGCTTGCCCCGCCAACCGCTCAACGCGACGTTCCCGTCTGTTGCGATGCGAGGCGTCGTTACTCCGCGACGCCGTTGACAACTCTTCCTGCCTGCGAGCTCCTGGGTCTACATGGCGGTCGAACCTCCCCCGATGTCGCCGTCCGCGCTTCCGCATGGCACGCGTTGAATGATGCCGTGCACGCCTCAACGAGGTACACAACGGCACTGCCTCACGAGGATCGGCTACGACGCGGCGAGCACAGGAGTAACACGATCACGACCTCGACCCCAAGCTCTTTTCGCACCTGAGGGTCGAGGTCGGCGTGGGCCGCGGGTCATGGCGTGGAGAACGGTGGCGACGGGCCGAGCATCACAGAACTCGTCGATACCGTTACGACAGCGTCGGGTATCGGGAACGTGGGGATCGGCAGAGCAGGGATCGGCAGGGTGAGCGTTGGCGCGGTCGTGACCGAGAGGGTGGCGGGCAGGTTGTCGTAGGGGTTGGGCAGCACGTCGTCGGTCGCATACAGCAAGCCGCTGCCTCGCCCGGCCGGCAGCTGGCTGACAGTTGCCAACGATTCCGTCGGGACGGCGTACACGATGTTCCAGAACTTGCTCGGCTCGAACGCGGCCATCCACGGCGGAGGGATGTGCGTCGCATAGGCCAAAAACGACCCCTCGAACGTCACGACGATGTCGGCGGCGTCGGCCCAGCACCGTTCCGGCGCTCTGCCGGGATTGACAACCGTCTGTCCGCCGTTCGCGTGCACGGTTGCGAGCCACGGCGCATAGACGGACTGGAGCCACAGACACTCGATCGGCGACTCGTCAAAGAAGATGTCGGTGATCCCATAGAAACGTTGGTATGAGGCGATGTCGTCGAGGACCGTGAGGCGTGCGCCGTACCCGGTTGCCACGTAGCCAAAGACACGGATGCCGAGCGCTCGGGCGTCTTCGAGCACGCGGAGGTAGCCAGCGTCGGCCACAGCACCCGGCCCGCTTGCGGGGTTCATGACCGCCAACACGATTCGCGGCGCTGACGGCTTCGCCGTCCGCACGGCGTTGAGCATCATGTCCCACAGCGGAACCGGTTGGAAGTACGCAGGGATGGCGATCGCCGTCGGGAGCGTCATGCTGGTTGGCGGAGGGGGCGACGTCGTCGTCTCCGGCGCCAAGACGGTGGTCAGGACGCCCGTATCAGGCGGCGGCTCAATTGACGCGCTCACAGTCGTCGACGCGCCCGATTGCGGGTTTGAACTCGTCGACTCCTCATGGCGTGCGAGGAGCACGACGATGCCTCCGACGGATGCAAAGGCTGCGACGGTGATGGCGAGAAACCGATTTGCGGGGAGGCGAAACCTGATCCCCCAACTCTACGGCGTCGTTTCCGCTGTCGTGCCGAGCCCGGCCGGGGGGCCGAGGGATCGGGCCCGCCAAGGACCCTTGTGCTGGACTAGACAGCCACATTCTTTCGGAGCTCCATTCGGACCGGAAGGCCTTGGTTCGAGCTCTGCGGTTGCGCCCGACTTCCCGCGAATCACGGCTGAATAGCCGCAAACACTTTCCGACACCAGTACTCGTCACCGCGCTCCTCGAACCACGGCGACAGTGCAAGAACGGGCGACCGCAACACGCTTTCTCGCAACATCTGCAGAACGGTGACGAGGCGGCCCAACCTCCCGTTGCCGTCGGTGAACGGGTGGAGCGTTTCGAACTGGTAGTGGGACAGTGCGATGCGTGCCAGTAGGTGGATGTTCGCGGTCGGTTCGGGGTCAGTGAACCACTCGATCCAGCGTTCACACATGGCACGCAACTGGTCGCCTGCTGGCGGCGGAACGAAGTGGGCTTCACTGATCCGGCGGTGCTTCGCGCCGATGAATACCTGGTTCGTTCGCAACGAACCGGTGTCCGTCCCGTCGCTTGCGGTGCCGCGCACGATGATGGCCTGGAGCGATTCGAGCAGGCCTATGGTGATCGGCCGGTCCTTGACCCACGAATAGGCCTCGTCGGCTGCCCGGGTGTAGTTCATGACTTCCCGGACATTGGGAGCGACGTCCGCTTCATCCTGCAAGATCTCCGCAACGAACAAGTCGGTCAGGTCTGCGAACGTCCCTTCAAGCGCCGAAGTCCCGATCGCCTCCCGCCTCGTGGCGAGTCGAGCGACGAGTTGTGGATTCGGCACGAGGCTCGCTGCGGCATCGAGGCGGCCGAGCTCGGTCATCGCATCGGTGACGACGAGCCAAACGCTTGACGGGAGAACGATAGATACGGGCAGGTTGTCAGGAAGGAACGCGCTCGTCCGGTACTCCTCACCGAAGCGTCCGTCGTGGCCGATGATCGGCACGAGACGTCCGATCGGAGGAGAAGTGGAGACATTCCGACGAGACTTGGGAAGTACTGGTCACGCCAAGTTTCGTTGATAGAACTTGGAATTGCAACGCTGTGATCCAAGTCTCCGCAAGCTGAGTCTTCGAAGACCCGGAAACGGTGTGGCAATAGGCACGGGACATTGTTGAGTGCGTAGTCGTTCGGGCCGACGACGACCGTGAGCCCGGGTTCGGGCTCAAGCTGCCTCGTTTCAGCGAAGGACTTGCAGCCCTTCAGGGTGAGGGATTTGAGGAACATCCAACGAAGAGCCTTCGAAGCCCAACGTTGGACCACCCTGGGGATGTAACTCGCAAGAGACCGACGACGACCTTGAGCCTGTGGATCAGAGAGGAGTTTCGGAGTCCGGGTAGCCCCTCGAACGACTCATGCGCCGAAGACCTCGAGGAAGGTCGGCGACCGGTCCGCCGCTATCTACGTAGACAGCGTGCGGAGCCAACGGTGGTGCGACCGGATCGCTGATGACACGCTGGCGTGGGTGCGGTATCGAACGCCGTTCGCCGCGCAGGCGACGTGGAGGCGTTTCGCCATCGCCGCGTATGAGGTATGCGGGATGTGGGGCGCGAGGTGGTGCTCGATCTGGTAGTCGAGGCCGCCGACGATGAGTGAGCGCAACCGACCGAAAACGGACCGATTCGGGGCAACGTCGACGGTGGTCCTCAGTTGATGCCACACGAACGCGTCGTTTCGCCGGGCCGCGTCCGGGAGCAGGAAGTCGGCTTCTTCCACGCAGTGTGCGACTTGGAACGTGACCGCCAGCACGACGCCGACGCACCAGGACGCGCTCAGGTAGCCGATCGCGACAGCCCACCACGGATACCAGAGGAGCGGCAACGCAATGGCCCACCCGACGTGCAGAACCTTGCCAGTGAAAATACCAGCGCGCTTCGCGTTAGAAAGCCGAGGAAGCGTCGGGTCCGCCTTCGCTCGTCGGTAGCGTCCGACAAGTTCCCCGAAGTCCGACACCAGCAGCCATTGCACGCCGAGCAGCCCGTAGAGCGGCCAGAGGTAGCGATGCTGCCAGCGATGCCAGAAGCGGCGGCGCTGCAGCGGGGCCAGGCGGGCAATCGCACCTTGATCAATGTCGGGATCGATCCCCTGGACGTTGGCGTCGGCGTGATGGATGTCGTGCTTGAGCCGCCAGAGCACCGAACTCACGCCGAGCAGATCCGACGCGTAGCCGACGATGTGATTGGCTCGGGTTGAACCGGCGAAAAATGCTCCGTGGTTGGCGTCGTGCATCACGCTGGTTGCAACCATGATCAGCGCGACGATCAAAACAGGGAAGGCCAGCACGCGCGCAACCCACGGCACATCTCCAGCCAGCACGAGGGCATACGACACGAGGACCGTGAACACGATCAACATCGCCTTCTGGTGCAACCACCTTCTCGCCCGCGCCACTTCGGCCTCGGTCGGCATAACGCCCGCGCGCAGTGCATCACCGGACAGTGATCCTGCGCGATCTTCGCAAAGGGCATCGGAAAGAACCATGCAACTACTATCGGCCATTCGCGCTCCTACGTGAGCCCGTTCTTGGCAAAGACACGCCATCTCTGCGTTGGCAGGTGTGGCAGAACACGGCCGAACGCCCAGCGACGATCACCCGGCGAAGGATCGTCGCGCACCGCGGACATCCATGGCCGGCTCGGGCATGGACCCGATGGCCAGCCCCGTAGGAGCCGGGTCGGCCCCATAGGTCCACATACTGCCAAGCGTGGACAGTCATCGGGCGACGGTGGATCGCATCGGCCCTCTGCTTCCATAGTTCCCCGAGTGTCGAGAGCTCGGCGGACCTTCAGCAACCGCAGGTCGTTGTTGGGGCGCCATTCGACGAAAAGTCGAAGGTCGGTGGTGTAGCTCACGATGGTGTTGCCGGTGCGGGGGGCGAGGAACCGGGCGATGGCGGCACGTTTGGTGAAGTCGAATGGATCGTCGATGCGGACGACTTCGTAGGAAAAGGTTGCGGCCACATTGGCCTCGTTGGTGACCCAAACCGTTCGAGCCGGGACCCAAGTCATCGACGCGTTCCAGCCCCGGAGCTGATGTGCCGAGTGAGGCGTCGGGTTGGTCAGGCGACGTCGAGGTAGCGGCGGAGTGCTTCGCGGATCACGTCGCTCGTGGTGGTGTGCTCGTTGGCGGCTCGCTCTTCGACGGCCGCCCGAAGGGTGGCGTCGAGTCGGACAGGAACAACATCGGCGGGGCCTCCAGCGAGTGGTGGGCGGCCGCGGCGTCGTTATGCAGCGCGCTTAGGGAGTACGGCCGGGCAGCGTTGCTGCTTGTTGACCCAGTCGTGGTCGAGGGATGTCGAGCCGCCGTTCTTCGTTGCTGCTGCCGTGTGCGGGCTGGCGTCACCATTGCGGCGGTACTGCGCGTCGACGCGGCTCGCCATCCCACTCGCTGAGTGGTGCAGATTGCCACCACCAGTCCGAGTGTTGTGGTTCGCGCTCGCCAAGGGAAGCTCGGCCGGTTGCCCACAGGAGCTGCGACCACCCGGTGCCTTCTGAAGGCGCCCAGGGCAGGACGCGTTCGACAACTGCCCGGGCGAGTCGATCATCGGGTGGTGCGATAGGTACATCGGTTGCTATGGCGATGTCGTAGCCGTGGACGAGTAGCTCGGTGCACGCCATACCGATCCATCCCGTCCGGTCAGCGCTACCAGAGGGGTGGAACGCTCGGGCATCCTCCGGCATGGCATGAAGCAGTGCGACAAGCATCGACGAGGCAGAACGCAACGCGCTTAGGAGGTTGATCGGAGCAGCTTGGAGATCGCCGTTGCGCAACGGCGTGATGCGCTCGGTCGCCCGAGTGGCGACGTAGCCGCAGTAGAGCAGCATGGCGTCGACGAGATGGTCAAGGGTGCGCCTCGGCGACCACGCATCGAGTGCCGATATGGTCCATCGCTCATCCTTCATTTGAGATGAGGTATCCACCACCCACTCAGCGGCGCGGCGCACATCCTTTGGCTCCAGCACCACCACTCCAGTCTCGCACAAGCAGTTACTCGAAACCCCCCATACACGCACACGTCGCGCCAAGCCCTGACGCGCACTCGAAGCTGTACCTGCCGTCAGTGGGCCGCGCCAAGGCCAACGGGCGGCGAGCACGTTGCCTGGCCGGCACCCGCGTCTGTACGGATCGCGCCGATCCTCGGAACCACCACTGCCATCGACCCTCCCTATCCGGCGTTGCGTAGCGCCGATAGTACGCACGCATATGGGCCGGTATGCAGTTGCTGCCACCGGTCGCGGTGTGATTTCGAGCGCCGAAGTCGAGCGGGCTGCTGCGTCGTCGGGTGGACGGCTGGAAGGCTCAGGGCAGGTCGATGATGACGGCGATCGTTTCTCGGATCTGCGACAAGGCGACGGCACCCACGTTGCCGCGTGTGCGAACCACGCGTGTCGGTGAGACAGCACGGACGTTTTGGCATTGGGCAGCTGACGACTGCTCGAGCCCGTTGGACGGGTCCGGCTCGACCACGACTTCGCTGTGGAAGCCTCGGAGTGTGCTCGTCAGCGGCACGACCTGGATCACGGTTGGTGCGGCGTCGAGAATGCGTTGGGCGGTTACGACGACCGCAGGGTGGAGGTAGCCAGCTTCCCGACCTTCAGGTTGTCCGAGGTCGAGGTGGACGACGTCACCCGAGTTCTGCATCGAGCCATGCGGTCTCGTCCTGACGGAGTCCGCTCTGCAGTTGGTGGCCGATGTGGTCCTGTCGCAACGCGCGGACGGCGAGAGCAACCGTGTTGCCGACGGTCGTGTCGAGTTCGGCCGCGAGTCGCTTGAGTTCTTCGTGGGTGCCGACATCGATCCGAACGCTCGTGCTTTGCATGCAAATCAGCATACATCCACCAGAACAACCTCATCACGCGTGTTCGACTCGGCCGTGAGCCTCGAAGCCATCGCCGCAATGCTCGGCCACAGATCCATGCGCATGACCCTCGTCTACGCACGCATCGCCGACCGCACCGTCGCCGACCAGTACTACGCCGCCGCCAACCGAATCGACACCGTGTATGAAACCCCTTGACAACATCACCGGCATATGGGCCGAAGCCGGGCGGCCAATTGACCGCCGGTTTGCGCTATCTCGTTTGCGTTATGGGCGGGACTCGCCTAGGCCGTAGCGGAGTGAAGACCGATCATGTTGCCTTCGGTGTCGGTGACGATCGAGACGGAGCCGTGTTGACCGATCGAGAACTTCGGCCGCACGATTGAGCCGCCGGCTGCTGGCACCCGAGCTTCCTCCATTGCGCAGTCGTCGCAGGAGAAATAGACCATGGAGCCACCGGTTCCTGGCTGGGTGTATCCCAGCTTGACCAGTGCGCCTCCAGCACCGTGGGAGGTGAAGTCGTCACCGAAGGCCCGCATTTGCGCCGTTGGGTCGTTGGGGTCGTCCATTGATGACAGGTTGGTGTTAAGCACTGTTTCGTAGAAGGCCTGTGCTCGTTCCATGTCCTCGACGTAGATATCAAACCATCCAACTTTTCGCATGGGCGTTGTCCTTTCATGGTGAAGACCTTGTGCCTTCGAGAGCATTGAATAGCAACGGGCTCAAGAACGATTGTAGAAATCAGACATCGAAGGTCTTTTTGAACTGGCCGGGGGTATAGCCGGTCATCTTCCGGAACGAATGCGTGAAGTGTGACTGGTCGGTGAACTTCAGGAGATACTCCTTCCGGAATGAGTGCTGAACACGCAGCACCTTCCACAAGTCATGGGGCGTGAAGCCCGTGGTCGCCTTCAAGGTCCGCTGGAGTTGCCTGGGTGATAACGCTGCCACTTCGGCCATGTCGCGGACGCTGTGTATTTCATCGAGGTTCGCGAGGATCGCTGCGGTCACCGGGTTCGGCGCGACGAGACCGGCATCGAGAAGGGTCGCGACGAACTCGGAGAACACGGTTGTCTTACCTTCGAAGTCGACCTTGGCTGCCGCCTCACTCACCTGGACCAACGCCAAGTCGCCCTCATACGGCTCGCCGACGTAGTGATCGACCGATGCATTGGGATCACCACACCAGACCCCGGGGAAAAATTGGATCCCGACGTAGTGGAACGACCGGCCGAGATCAAGGGTCGTGTGGCTGGTCTGAAGCTGGGTCACCCCGGCGATGCGAGTGTCGTGCTGGTTGAGCAGCAGATTGACACAGGCGTCGGGCATGGCATGCAGCGTGAAGTCATCGGCCAGATCGGTTACGGTCCGCAGCTCCCAAAAGCAGTGAACAAGCTCACCGAGCGACACCGGCGGCTGGGCCTCGGTGTACACGACCGACTCGACCGTTTTCGCAACGCCGTCCTTTACCGGGTCGTACATGCCCTGAGCGTAGGCGGGATAGTTGCTCGGCGTCGGGGAACGAGCTGCGAGAAGCGTTCGAGTCTGAGCACAACATTGGGATGTCGCACGCGTGCTACACTCGGTCATGGCTGAAGTGATTACCCAACGGGAGCTCCGGAACGACAGCGGCGAGATTATGCGCCGGCTCGACCAGGGCGCGGCCTTCGTCGTGACCCGCAACGGAGTGCCCGTCGGGGAGCTGGTCCCACTCCGGCGCCGGCGTTTCGTGTCACGCGACACCGTGGTGGCTGCGTTCGCCCAGGCCCCTGCCATCGACGCCAAGCGGTTCCGCAGCGATGTAGACCGTCACGTCAATCAGGCAATCGAGCCCCGTGGCTGAGGCCCGTCATGTTCAAGGAATGATCGACACGTCAGTGGTCATCGAACTCGACGATCTCGACCCCGAGCAACTTCCCGTCGAGTTGGCCGTCAGTGCGATCACAATGGCTGAACTGGCGGCGGGACCCCACGCCGCGGCCGATCCAGAGGAACGGGCCCGCCGTCAAGACCGCCTGCAGCGAGCCGAAGCGACATTCGAGCCGTTCCCGTTCGACGCGGATGCAGCGCGCGCCTACGGGCTGGTGTACGCGGCTGTCACCGCCGTCGGCCGCAAGGCGCGTGGCGCACGTGCGGTCGATCTCCTCATCGCAGCCACTGCCAAGGCTGCTGGGCTTCCGCTGTACACCCGCAACCCAGACGACTTCAAGGCGCTCGAACATCTTGTAGAGATCGTCGCAGTCTGATCATTTTCGCTCGTTGTGGGACCGACGGCGCTGCCTTGGCTGGAGTGTGCGGGTTGAAGGGGCGCGCTACGCGTGCTCGAACGAGACCATCCACGGCGGTCGTAGGTGCCGGTCGGCGTTTCGAAGATCTATCCCTACTTTCATCGCACAACTGGCTGGAACGACCGGAATCGTCGGAAGCGCGGGACGCGAGACCGCAGCTCACAGAACCACGCCGAACAAGCCGGACACCCCGAAATGAGCCACACGATCTTCGAAGGAACCTCGGAGATCCAGCAGCTGGTTATCTCGCGAGCCATATCCGGTATGCGGATCGAGTAGTTCTCGTCGTCGTGGTGCAGCCGCTTCCGGGCGGTCAGGCGTAGTTCCAAGGCAGACCCACGTCGTGACCGAATTCGTTGCAGGAATGCCTGTCTCTCCGAGATCGTGACGCGTCTTCAGATGCTTGAGGTTCCCGCTTGTCGATCGACACGGGGTCCGCTCGCTTGCCGAGTGCAAGACTCCTGGCGTGTACCGGTTCAATGACGTCGAGATCGATCCGGCGTGCCGTGAGATCAGACGCGCCGGCGTTGCGGTGCATCTCGAACCGCAGGCGTTCGATCTCCTCGTGCTCCTCATCGAGCACCGGGACCGAGTGCTGGCGAAGGTCGATCTTCTCGATGGCGTCTGGCACCACCGCTTTCTCTCCGAAGCGAACCTGACGACGCGCGTCAAGGAAGCACGACGGGCGGTCGGCGACGACGGTGCGACCCAACACACCATTCATACGGTCCGCGGCCGCGGCTATCGCTTCGTAGCTCAACTCGCCGCCGGCGATCCGCCCCAGCATGCCGTTCCAGTCGGGCTCATCGGGCGCGACGACGACTACGGGAGGGCAGAGGCAGCACTCCGTGTGCAACCGCTCGTGACGCTATTGGGGCCCGGCGGCGCGGGAAAGACCGCACTCGCTCAAGCCATGCTCAACAACAAAGGGGTCACCGGCGATGACGGTGGCCACTTTGTCGACCTGACTGCCTTGGAGCCGGGAGCCGACGTTCTGCCAGCAGTCGCGCTGTCGCTCTCCGTCTCGCTGGACGCGGCAAGACCAGCGACCGCTTTTTCGGCAATAGCGCGGCTCGATACTCTGGTGGTATTCGACAACTGCGAGCACGTCGTCGACAGTGCCGCCGCCCTGATCGAGCGGCTGCTCTCGGTGCCGGATCGCGTGGTTCGGATCCTCGCCACGAGTCGCTCGCGCCTGGGAGTCGGCAGCGAGTGGATCCAGGAGGTCGCGCCGCTCGACCCAGCTGCGGCCCTTGTCCTTTTCGCCGAGCGGGCCAGCGCGGCGCGACGCGGTTGGGACCTTGGTGGAATCGACCGCGGACAGCTCGACGCGATGCTGGCCAAGCTCGATCGACTCCCATTGACCATCGAGATGGCGGCCGCTCGCTTGGGCTCGATGACCTTCGACGACATCGTCGACTCGCTCGACGCCGGCGCGCCGGTGTTGCAGGTCTCGCACCGTACAAGCGGTCACCGTCACCGGAACCTCACTCGTCAACTGGTCGGTGGGTCTCCTGCCCGACGCCCAACGACAGGTTTTCGAGGACTGTTGCGTGTTCGCTGGGGCCGTCACGGTCGACGACGCTGCGATCGTGCTCGGCACGGGGTCCGAGACGATGGTGCAGCTCGCTGATTTTGCGGAACGCTCATTGCTGGCTGCGGATCTGACCGCCACGTCGGCCCGCTACAGGATGCTGCAGACGGTTCGATCACCGCTGACCGCCATGTTCGAAGCCTCGGGCCGCGCCGGAGAGGTGCGCACCCGTCATGCACGGCATTTCGCATCGGTCGCTGCCGACGCCGACCGTCGGATCCGCTGCACCGACGAGCAAGCGGGCCGTCGCCGTCTGGAGGGCATCGTTCCCGAGCTTCGTGCGGCACAACGTTGGGCGCAGATCCACGACCCGGAAATCGCCGATGCGTTGTGCACATCGCTTCATCTGTTCACCTACTCCTCGTTCTGGAACGAGCCTGAGGAATGGGCGCGGGCGCTGCTCGTCGCAAACCCGCTTGTACCGTCGCCGGGAGCGCACCTGCTGGTAGCCGGCGCTGGGGCGAACCGGGGTGAACTCGACCAGGCCATGCTGCACGCCCGGGCGGCATTGATGTCGACGGATCGACGTGTTCGCGCCGCCGCGTTGGAGATCATCGCGGACGTGGCGATCTACTCGGGCGATTACGCCGTGACGATCAGCGCGACCGGCGAACTTCGCGAGCTCGCGGTCGCACTCGATGATCCGCACCTCGACGCGATCGGGGTCGTCGACCACGCCCTGGCCGAGGCCTTTCTCGGCGACCCGCACCGCGGTCTTGAGCTCATCGAGCGATTCGACGCGAACCGCTGCTCGCCCTCCGACCGGGGATGGCTGAGCTATACCCGAGGCGAGTTGCTGTCCTCGCTCGAAGACCCAGCGGCCCCCGACGCCTTCGTCTCCGCCATCGAGTTGGCGGCCATCGTAGGCAACTACTTCGTCGCATCCGTTGCGAGGATGTCGCTCGCGACCTCCCTCTCACGCGCCGGCGAGCGAGACAGGGCACTCGACACCTACGCCGATTGCCTCCGCGGATATCTGCGCCACGGGAATCTGGTCCATGCGTTGACCGCGCTCCGCGAAGTCGTCGAGCCGATGGCTGACAGCGGTGACACCATGACCGCAGTCCAGTTGGCAGCAGCGACCTTCGGCGACGCTCGTCGAGTCAGCTATGGCGCGCAAGCCGAACGTCTACCAATAGTGATCGAGCGCCTCCGCCGATCGGTTGACGAAGACAGCTTTGAGACGTGGTGGGCGAAAGGTGCGTCCCTGGGGCTGCACGATGCCGTACAGCTCGCCGCGGCGGCCCTCGACCGCCGCCCGCCGCGCGTACCGGCCTGATCCTCAGACA
Organism: Acidimicrobiia bacterium; assembly: GCA_031418035.1. Taxonomy (GTDB): domain Bacteria; phylum Actinomycetota; class Acidimicrobiia; order Acidimicrobiales; family JANYDT01; genus JANOYY01. Next base: position 13,024 of record JANOWU010000276.1, on the reverse strand, counting down.
ACCCTCAGAGAATCCACAAGCAACGGTTCGTTCGGTACGTTCCCATAGGAACATGGACATCATCACACGCACCCCATGGCCGGCGAAGGGCACCATCGCCGTCACCGATGCCGGCCTCGAGACCTGGCTGCTGTTCCAACGCGGCGTCGAACTCCCGGCGTTCGCCGCGTACCCGTTGGCCGCGACTGCGACAGGTCGGGCCTTGCTCACCGAGTACCTCCAGCACTATGTCGCCATCGCTTCGTCAATCGGCGCTGCGCCCGTGCTGGACGCGGCCACGTGGCGGGCAAACCCCGACTGGGCAGGCGTGCTCGGCCATGACCTCGACACACTCGGATCGCGTATCGACGCGTGCATCCAGGTGGTCGCCGACGTGCGAGCGACCTGGAACGGTAGTCAGCCATTCCTGATCAACGGCCCGGTGGGACCTCGCGGCGACGGCTACCGCGTCGAGGATGTCATGACACCCGATGCCGCTGCGGACTACCACGGGTTCCAGATCAGCCGGATGACCGACGCCGGCGTCGACGTCATCACCGCCCTCACCATGGGATACGTCGCAGAGGCCGCTGGAATCGCGCTCGCCGCCCGAGCGGTCGGCGTCCCCGCGGTCGTGTCGTTCACGCTCGAGACCGACGGGCGCCTGCCAACCGGCATGCCCCTCGGCGAGGCGATCGAGGCCACCGACGCCGTGACCGGCGCCTACCCGCTGCATTACATGATCAACTGCGCGCACCCCACACACTTCGACCATGTGCTCGATCCAGCTGCACCCTGGGCACACCGGATCGGTGGCATCCGAGCAAACGCCTCGGCGCTCAGCCACGCCGAACTTGACGAGATGGTCGAACTCGACGAAGGCGACCCCGACGACCTCGCGCGCCGCTACGTGGCTCTACGCGACCTGCTGCCGAGCCTGCACGTCGTCGGCGGCTGCTGCGGCACCGACCACCGCCACATCGCCGCCATCGCGGCGGCGTGGCAACGCTGAACAGGTGCCAGGCAGGGCAGCCAGGGAGACTGAGAAGACCGCTCATCGACCAAGTTTCGTCGATTACGGCCATGAATCCGTGCGTGCACGGGGTTCAACTGGGGCCTCGTTCTGCACACTGGCGGGGTGACCGATCAGATCCGTGTTCCCTTCCTCGGGGCCGCCGCTGCCGCGTTCGTCGGCGCCTTCTTGATCGAGGTCGGCCAGCAGGTGTTCCTCGAGGGCACGCCTGTTGAAGCGGGCGGCGACGTCCTCGTCGTGACCAACGCCGCTCCCCCCGGACGGGCGATGAGCGCCCTCGCCATTCTCGACGTGATCGTGCTGCTGACGATCGCAGTGATCCTCGGAGCATCGATCGGAGCGCGTCGGATGCAGGCGCGTGTCCAGGGTCCAGTCACGATTGCCGCATCGGCAGTCGTCCTGGTCGCTGCGCTCGTCGCGACGACGAGGGCGATCGCAGAGCTCCAGGTGATGCTGGCGCTGTTCGCTTCGCCGCCGTTCGGCACCTCCACGTACCTTGCGATCTGGGGCGGGTTCCCCCGAAGCGCTGCACTCGTCGCCGTCGGGACGATCCTGGTGGCCAAGCTCGCGTTCTGCGGCCTCGCTTTAGCGGCCCACGAACGCTTCGTCGCCAACCGGGGTCTGGTCGCGCTGATTGCGACCTCCGTGGTTTGCACCGCAGCCGTCGCGTTTGCATGGAACGTCGTGCCAGGCCCGCTGGCGGCAATCACGGATCGGATCGGTGCCGTCGTCGTCGGTGCCCTCGCCGCGCTCTGGGCGGTGGTGACGCTCGTCGGTGCGCTGCCGGCGATCGTCCGGTCGGTCCGACCGTAGCGACCCGGCGGTCAGCCCAACGACACGACGCAGGTCGCACGCCCGTCGCACCGCAGTCCCACAGATCCACCTTCGGTCCGGAACTGCACAACGGTCGGGTCCGCTATGACTCCTTGGCTCTGGACGCCATCGCGTCCTTTCATCAGCACCGTGATCCGTAGCCGACCGCTCGGAGCGAGCCAGAGGGCACGCACCGAGGTACCTGATTGCGCGACGTCGAGTCGGCAGCCGCCCGCGGGGACAACGAGAGTGCCCGACTCGCTCGATGTGCAACCGACGGACCTGACGTCTGCTGCCGGCATCTCCTTCGTGCGCACGCGTCTCGCCAGCGCTTCGACGAGGGCCGGCGCGTCCGCTGGATCACGCCCGCTCGACGTACCACGCACGGCACCGCTGAGCGCGATGAACCCGCCAAGGAGGGCGCCGACGCACAGCCCGACGCCTGCGATTCGTACTCTGCTCATCGGCGCGTCAGCCGTTCGACATCGATTCGTCCGAGGAGCGCACAGATCCTGCCCCCGAGCCTCGCCGGTGCTCCAGCGGTTCGCAGGACGACCGTGCCGGCGGGCTGGATCGGCGAGCCAGCTGATGGCTGCTGTTGGACAACACACGCACCGGGCTCGTCGGGACCGTTCTCGACGACGATCGTGAGACGCGCGACCGTGGCGAGTGCCTGGGCATCGGCGAGCGTTGTGAAGCGCGGGAAGGTTCGAGACGGCCTCGCGACAATTGCCACCGTACTCCCGAGGGCGACGTTGGTCCCAGCCCGGGGATTGGTGGCGACAACCAGGTCGAAGACGCGAACGCCGCCGTCCCGGCCGGTGTCAACGCGGACTCGGAGCCTCAGCCCGAGGTCGGTGAGGACCTGACGCGCGTTTTCGACCCGAAGGCCCGCAAGGTCGGGAACCGTGACGAGTTCGTCGACGATTAGGGTCACGATGGTTCCCTTCTTGACCCTCGTCCCCTCTGCTGGGTCCGAGCTCGCTACCGGTCGAGCTGCGATGTCTGTAAGGGCGCTCTGGGCGGTCGCCTCCAAGCCTGCGTCGTCGAGAGCGAGGATGGCCTCAAGGACAGAGCCGTCGCGAAGGATCGGGATAGCGACCGTCTCGTCATCACGCGTTGACACCACCACGATTCCCGCGACGACTGCGAGCGCGGCGACTGCGGCGACCGGGATCCACCACGGGAAGCGGCGTCTCCGAATGACCGCCGGCTCGGGCGCGGCGAACGCGACCTCCACGGTCTGCGACCATGCCTCGGTCTCCTCGGGAGCGAGGTTGGCCGAGTAGGCGCGGACTCGGAACCGCAACGCTGACTCCGTGGCGCTCAAGCCCGCATCCACAGCGACTGCGACGGTGCCGGAGCCCCGTGCCTCGAGGGTGAGCTGCGGCGGATCGACGGTGGTCGTGAAAGACGCAGCGGGGTCCGATGGCACTGCCTGGAGTTGGATTCGTTGCGGCTGGTCGGTCAGATTCGAGACCTGAAACGTTGCCGTTCGGGGGGCTCCCGACGTGCCCTGGAGCGTCGTCGAAGCGGCCTGGACCGTGAACATCGATGTGGGCATTGGAGGTTCCTCTTCCTGAACAGGTGGTGCTTGATTCCTCATGGGCTCGGGGCGCGGACGACATTGACGGTCACGTGAACCGGCGCTTCGACTGCGACGGTGCGTTCCACGAGCGCGTGGAACTGGGCGGTGTCGGGCGCAGTCGGTGGGATCACGACAGTGATGTGGAACGGCGTCGAGCCGTCGTCGACGATCGTGAACCCGTCGACACCGGTGATCGTCTCAAGGAAGGCAACGAGCTCGTTGCTCGTTCCACGCGTGCGATTGCACGCTGGCGCTGCGCTGACGATGGAGCGGAGACGGTCGCTCGGCAGCGTGCTCTTCGGCCAGGAGGCGAGCCAGTCGTAGCCGACCCAGGCCGCAAGCATCGGGAGAAGCGCCTCGGGCGTCGCCCAGGGATCGAGCAGCCCGTCGATAGCGTCGAGCAGCTCGACATCGGGCGCGCAAAGCGACTCGGCGGCCTCGATCAGCGCCAGCAACGGACTGCCGGCCACCGCACCCGAAGCAATCACGTCGGGTAACAAGCGCATCAACACCGGCCCGTCGGACGTTCGAGAGCTCATCGCTCGACCACGATCTCGATGTCATGGCGTCCGCCGACGAGCAGCCATGTGGACGGGATCGTGACCAGGCGGTCCGACTCGCGCGCCGCGCAGTCGCAAAACGTTACCGCGAGGTCGTTGCTCCGGTGGAGCCCCGCCGGGCCACCGGCGATCACGATCGTGGATCCGGCGGTCTCACGCACGCCGATGGCGACGACCGGTTCGAACCCACGATCGGCGCGCAGCGGCAGACCGCAACCTTGTGCAGGAGCGGCCCAACGCGGATCGGCGGAGCGGCGGTCGATGCACTGGACGCCGTCGCTCTGGGTCGCAGCGAGAACGAGTCCGCCGGCGAAGCCGAGCGCCCAGCAGCTCGCGCCGTCTGGCCAGTGCGCTGCCGCGAGATCGGTCCATGTCTCGTCGAGATCACCGACCCGCATCGACGCTATCCCGGTCCCTCCCGCGAGCAACGCCCAGAGGTAGGTCTCGTTCGGTCCCCGGTACTCCACGTGGACTCCGCGTACGTCGCGGCCGCGCATCGCCGTGACGACCCACCCGGCGGAACGCATGGGGTACGCGAGGTAGACACCTCGGTTCTGCTCGGCGGCCGCGGCGACCACCAGCTCGCCGTCGATGTCCACCGCACACGTCACGCTGTGAACGCCGAGGTCGAGCGTCTCGGGATCGATGACGACGGGTTCGGGCACGGCTCCGGGCGCGATCAGGAGGCGGAGCAGTCCGGTGTGTGTTGCGACGTACAGCACTGCGTCGCCGCCCTGCCACGCCCATGCCAGGTCGGTGGCCTGCGCTGTGAGTTCGCAGCGCATCTCCCATCGCTCACCCAGGTCTGTCGACATCCAGACCTGTGAGCCGCCGTCGGCGAGATCGGCGATGGCTGCAACGAACCCAGCTCGCCTCGTGAAGCCGGGTCGGCCAAGCGGCGGGGCTGGATAGGCGCGCACAATCATGGCCGGACCGGGGAGTCGGACGACGACCTCCCAGCCGTCGCCGTCGTCGAGCGATCGGTACACGTTCGACCCGGAGGCGACGAACCAGGTGCGCGCCTGATAGCCATCGACGGCGATGGAGCGAACGTCGGCGTCCGGTGCCTCGTCCACTGCGAGTCGGACGTTATCCACGTGCCGGACCGCGCCTTCGCCTTCCTCAAGCACGCGGTGCACGTTCGATGCCCAGAGCGCCTGGCCGAACGCCCGACCCGGACCACCGGGTCGCGTCGCGAGCGGCGATAGTGCGTCATCGAGGCGCGCTGCGATGCGTTCCCCGAGAGCCGCGGCATCCTCGTCGGGGCGCACGACCACCCTTACCCGGACGGCGACCTCCTTAACATTGGACCACCGGACGATCGCCGACGTCCCGAGCGGTCGCGCATGGTCGATCGAGCGGGCGACCGAAGCGCGTACGGCTTCGGTCTGGAGCGCCTCAATCTCGGTGCGAGATCGAGGCGCTCGGTCATCCTGGGCGCTGGGGACGAGGAGAACCTCGACCTCACCTGGCGTCGCATGCGCCCACATCGCCGATCGGTTGAACGCGTGGGCTCTCGACACGGACCTCGACGAGCGCAGCGCAATTGCTTCGTAGTCGGCCGCAGTCACCGCCCGGTCGTTCGTGCGAAACAGGGCCGGGCCGCGTTCCTTCGCGGACTCGAGATCCTCGGCGGCTGCACCACCGCACGCCGACCCAGGGTTTGACACGGACCACTGCGCGGCGAGTGCGGGGTCGCCGATCACACGGATGACACCTTGGGCCACATTCCCTCGGGCGCCGCCTCCAGTGGCGTACCAGATTGCGATCCGAGCCCCCGCCGGCGGCACGTCGCCGAGCAGCGCGGGCGGGAACTGCACGATGCCGGAGTTCATGTCGACGCGACAAACCCTCCGCGTCGACGCTGAGCCGGCCGACTCCGTGAGTACAGGGACGATGGCCCACGGTTCGAATGCGACGCCGTTCAGCATCCGCGCCTCGCCACGGCGCGCGACGTCAGGGTCCGACGTCTCGACGGCCACGATGACGTCGGCGCTCAGGTTCGCTCCGGCGCGCCGCACCATCGGGGCGCGCCCGGCGCGCAGTCGCTGCCCAGCGACGCCGGTCGACACGCCGATTATCTCTCCGTCGACGTACTCGCAATGATGTGCGTCCACGATCGCGGAGGACTCGTCACCAGGGACCGTGACCGCATTCGCCGTGACGAATCGGATCGTGCCTCCGTTCGTCGTGTCGACCGCGGACACCGCGGTCCGTGCGGGGATGATCATCGGTTTCAACTTGTCCGTCGGGCCGGCCATTCGGGTGAAGGCGAGCTCGGCGCGTGCCGCCACGGGAGGCTCGAGCGTCGCTCCGATGAGATTGAGGAACGCCACGTACGCACGATCCGGCAACCGGTTCAGCCGGTAGATCATGGTCTCGGTGAGGTACGCAAACGCTTCGATGAGCGCGACGCCCGGGTCGTGCACTGAGAGGTCGGTCCAGGTCGGGCAGTGGCGCGCGATGAGCGCCTTGGCCTCGCGTACCAAGTCGTCGAATGACCGGTCGTCGAGCGACGGCAAAGGGAGAGTCATCGGGACACCTCGCGTCCGGTAGGGCCGTCGAGGTCGAGCGTGTGGGTCATCGCTTCGACCGCTCCGGTCCGACGTTCGCGGTACTGCACGACGATGTGGAGGACGCCTGCTCCGTCATCGCCCGGTGCTGCGCGTACGTCCGTCACCTCGACGCGAGGTTCCCAACGCTCGATCGCTCTGCGCACATAGTGCATGGCGAGCCCGGCCGTCGAGCTGTCGTTCGGTGCGAACACGAGCCGATCGAGGTGACATCCGTATTCGGGTCGCATCACCCGTTCGCCCGGTCGGGTCGCGAGCAGTAGGCGTAGCGCCTGCGCGATCGCGTCGCTGTCGTCGACCGAGGCCAACTCGCCGCCCGGCCCGTTGCAGAACGGGTGGCGTAGGGCGCGCGTCGTGTGCATGGTGCTCACGAGCCGGCCTGCACGAGCTGCTGCGCGGCGTCGCTGATCGTGTAGCGAACAATGCCCGGCGGGGTGCCGTCCGTGAAACCCCACACGGTTTCGAAACAGACTGGCTGACCGTTGATCCGGATGAGCGCCGAATGGCCCTCCCGCACCGGGAGTGTGATCGTGCACGGCTTGATGACCGGTCCGATGTTCGGGCACCGCACGATCGTCCTGCCTTCCGGGTCCGGGCCGACAAGGATCGGTTTTCCCTCGACGGTGACCCATCGCTGCGATGCAGCGAGTTGGGCGTCCGCGCCGTGCTCGCACGCCTGGCGCGATTGATCGGTGACCACCCTCATGGCGCCTCCTGGAAGTCGACAGACCGGGCGCGAACCACCAGCGCGCGTCCCGGGGCTTCGATGGTGAGGTCGGTCGCCGAATGAACGACGAGCGCGGTGTCGGAGATCGTGATGCGGCTTCCGTTCCGGTGGACGAGCTCGAGGTGGTCCGCGGCGTCATCGAGCGCGATCTCATGGCCGCTGCGGCTCCGCAGCACCAACCGCCTGACCTGCTCACCGTCGTTCACCGCGGGTGGGTGTTCCTCACCGAACAACGCACCGAGCACGATCGCGTTCTGGAGGTCGCCGTCCACAGCTGCCACCGCGACGCGATCACCGATCGCCGGTGTAGCGACCAGGCCACGGTCCTTCCCCGCGCCCGGCGCGATGACCTGGAGCCACGAGGACTCGACGTCCCCAAGTCCGTCGAGTGCCACGCTGACGCGGCCCAGCCGATCGGGGTCGTCGACGGACCGCACCGTGCCGAGCGTGATGCCCGCTACCGGCGTAGCCGGAACATGTGCGTCGGTTGCTACTGCCCCGCGGGCACTGCTGATCTCGGTCACGAAACCGGATGCGTCCACTCGGTGGACGACTTCGGTGAGAACGTGGCTGCTCGAGCCCGCGTCGTGGCAGGAGTCGGGCAGCGTCACGACGTCACCGGGACGAATGGCGGGGTCTCCGCGGAGCACCGCGCGCACCACGGTGCTGTGGCGGTTCAGCCGTTCGATCGTGATCCGAGCGTCGTCGGCGAGGGTGTCGTCATCGGTACCGACGCAGTGCACGAGGACCCCGCTGCGGCGCGTCGCGGGAGCTTCGCCGGAACCCGTTGGGCTGCCGCTCTCGGCCGCGCCGAGCAGTGGCCGAGCGTTGCTCGCGTCCCACCCGTGCGCGGTGATCGCGTGGAGGACCGCGTCGGTGTTGTGTTCGACGCGCAGGCACATCAGGTGGCGGAGGGCGAGGTCGACCGGCGTTCCGACGCCCTCGCCCGCGGGGAAGATATCGAGGCAGCTCTTGTCGAGCCGTGCGCTGAGGTCGAGTTGGGTGAGCAGTCGCCGCAACAGGCTGAGATCGCTCTCACCGCGCTGGACCGTGGCGCGGACTCGGGGTTCGGGTGCCGACCCATGCCAGACGACGGTGAGTCCGATCCGTGCAACGATGTCGGCGACAGCGTCGGACGCATTCTTGCCGCGAACTACCCTCGTCGCGCTGGTGCGTTCGCACGTCCGAAGCGAGTCATATGCGCGAATACGAAGCTCGCGGCGAGCCTGCGAAGCGTACGTGACCTCGATCGAGCTGATCTCGCCGCAGAACAGGGGCCGTTCGTGCCCTTCGACGCTCAGGACGAGCGGATCGCCGGTGTCGATCCGGCCGATGCCGTGCCGGTCAGGCTCGAGGAGTCGCACTGTTGCCATCGCCGATGACAGGAGCTCCTCGTGGACCGTCGCGGAGACGACCGATCCGAGCGATCGGGCGTCGATGCGATACTGCGCGATTGTGATCGCGAGGCGAGGAACCGTTGTCGCGGTCACGACGTCGCCCTCGCCATCGCCAGCGGGTCGTCGATGCCGGCCGCGTCAGCCAGCACACGCCACGCCGCGGGGTCACCGAAGCGCTCCCATGCGAAAAGCGGCAGCGCCCGCGGGTCGAGCGTGAGCGCGTCGGCCGCAAGTTCATGAAAAAGCGGTGCCTGGTAACCGTCCGCTCCGACAGGGCCGGGCATTTGCGTTACCTGAGCTCGCGGCGAGTCGACGCGTTCGGGTTCGGTGGCGATCTCCTCGTCGAGTTGGAGGAGGCGAACCGCGATCCACGACCGCAGTGGCCGCCCCGAAGGCGCGAACCGATCGAGACGCTCGCTCATCGCAGCGATGACGCCGACCACGTTCCACGAGACACCCCACACGAGACGTACGAGCGGAGGCTGGCGCGCGCCGTCCTTAGATGCGCTGTTCTCACACAGCCGCCAAAGCCGCGAAGTGGTGGTCCGAACGTCAGGTCCGTCATCGCCGTCTGCTCCCTCACGTCCAGCCCCTGCCCTACCGTCCGCTTCGACGTCGAACAGGAGATGCAGCTCGACCACCGTTCGGCCCCCACCGGTGAACACGACCGGCTCGTGATCGGCGGTGCCCATCGAGAGCTCGCCTGCCTCGTGGCTGCGGTTGCGGACGCCACCGCGCCGGGTCACCAGCACCGTCTCGGGATTCAGAAGGCAGCTGATCCTTTCGCCGTTTCGCTCGACGTGAAAGAAGACGCGGTCCATCGAAGTCACCGCTGCACGCGCAGGCGTTCGCGTTCGACCCGCGTGCCGTCCGCCAATCGCTCCAAGGTCACGATGCGGCGATCGAGCGGACCGCTCGGTTCGTCCGCATCGTCGGGGAGTTGTGGCCACGGAGCTCCGGGCTCGATGCGCTCGCTGTCGTAGTTCCAACGTTTCTCGTCGAAGCCTTGCGGCGCAGGGAACATGGCCGGCAACGTAGGCCACACGACGGAGTCGGGTCCGGCCCTGCGAGTTGCGGCCGCAACCGATTCGTCGGGTCGCCGTGGCTGCTCGGTCCACCGAAGCGGGTCGTTGGCCGCGGGTGGAGCTGCATGCATCGGATCGTTGTCTGTCAGCTCGCTCCTACGCGATGTCGGCCAACGGCCGGTCCCGGCTTCCGGGAGTTTCAGCTCGGTGCGCGAAGGCGCCGTTGCCACAAGGGGAGGTGCGGCAGGACCTCGGACACTGCTGTCGTACGCCGGTGTCGAGCGTACATGGGTGAAGGGATCGGCGGACTGAGCGACGATCGCAGCCCAATGCGCTGGCGGCGCGCTGTCCGAGTCCCGAGCAGTCGGCGATTCTCCGACCCGAGGCGTGTGCAGGGGTCGCCGATCCGCGGTCGATCGCGGGGCGAGCGCCGTCGCCCACCGATCGGCCCGGTCGACTACTCGTCGGAGCATCAACGAGATGACACGACGCAGCCCGTCGGCCCGGTCACCCACGCCGCTCGACCCCCTCGTACGTGAGCACCAGGGTGTCGATGGCGATCTCGCCGCCGAGGCTGCGCAGCGGCGCGCCGATCCATTCCGACGGCCAGGCGCGGTGCAGTACGAACGCCGTCGCCTCTCGCGTGCCGCTCGCGTCGAGCACCGCGATCTCGACCTCGCTGCGATGAGGTTGGCCGCTCGCCGCGCTCATGAGCCAGTCCCAGAGCTGGCGATCCGGCGAGAGGCCGTAGCGGAGGGTGACGGGCGGATAGGTGACCTGCCCGGTGAAGCTCCGCACCACCTGGTTCGACCCGGCCTCGCGATAGGAGATGGGGGCGACCCGCACCCCGATGCCGGTCACCTCGGTGAAGAACATCGGGGACGCGCCTGTGCCGAGCCGGACGGTCACCATGAAGTTGTAGTTGCGTAGCGGCTCGGGCACGACGCCCGGCTGCGCGGCGGTGTCAGCCACGGTCGGCTCCTCTTCCTGCGCCGATCGACTCGGTGTGGTGCTGAGCGATCTCGAACACGACGAACTCGGCCGGCTTCACCGGGGCGATTCCGACGACGGCGACGACCTGTCCGGCATTTCGTATCTCGGGTGGGTTCGTCTCCGCGTCGCATTTCACGAAGAACGCGTCGCCGGGCGTGCGGCCCATCAGCGCACCATCGCGCCAGACCTGGGTGAGGAACGCGGAGACGTTGCAGACCACGCTGTTCCACAGTCGTTCGTCGTTTGGTTCGAACACGATCCACCGTGTCCCGGCGACGATCGTCTCGCGCAGCATCGTGACGAGGCGCCGGACGTTGAGATAGCGGAATTCGCTCGACTCCTCGGCGAGTGTCCGCGCGCCCCAGACCTTGATGCCCTCGCGGGGAAAGGCGCGGATGCAGTTGACACCGGCCGGGTTGAGCAGCTCCTGCTCCTGTCGCGCGACCTGGTACGTCAGGCCGAGCGCGCCGCGCACGACCTCGTTCGCCGGTGCCTTGTGCACGCCGCGCAACGCGTCAGTGCGCGCCCAGATGCCCGCGACGTGCCCAGACGGCGGCGCCTCGACCCGCTGTCCCGTGAGTGGATCGGCGACCACAAGCCACGGGAAGTAGAGCGTCGCGAACTCCGAGGAGGGCGGTCGAAGTCCCGTAACCGTCGCGCTGCCGGTCGCTGCCGTGGCAACCTCCGTGAGCCGTAGGACATCGTCGACGGCACCAGGAGGATCGAGGATCGCAACGCAGTCGCGGCGGTGATCCGACTCGCAGTACGACACCAACGCCGCGTGGTCCTCGATCGCGCTGCGTCCGGGCGCAGCGATGATTGATACGTCGTCAATCGCGTCGAGCGCCCGCAGCCCGCTGCGCGGTGCACGTCCCGACAGCGGATCGGTGGCCGCCGTGTTCACCACGTAGCAGCGGCTCCCTCCGTTGTCGAAGAACCCGGCAACCGCGAGTGTGAGATGGTCGGCTGGCTCCGCGGCGTTGCTGGCGAACAGCCGGACAAACTGCGACCAGTCGTTCACCGCGACTGCGACGTCGCGACGATCGTCTGTCGCCGCCGCACCGATGAACGCCGCTGTGCTCGTGCCAACAGGTGAGAGCGGCCGGATGCCGTTCGCGACCTCGCGGACATAGACGCCCGGCGCGGCATATCTCATGGGACAACCTCCATCTCGTGGTCTTGAGTGTTCGGGATTGCAGTGGGCGGACCAAGCTGAGTCTTCAAGTGCAGCGGTTCTTGCACGAGGGGACCGTTTGCAATGATTCGATGCTCAAGGGCGGTGATACGGAGCCCGAGCATCGGTTGGGGAGGGATGCCGAACGACCAGTTCACCGACGGCGGATCCGCGATGACCTCGACACCTGCGGGTCGATTTGCAGCACACGCAATTGCGGACAGCGCTTCAGCGACGAAGGCGCATGAGCCGGTTGCGAGCACGGCGCAGGTCAAACTGATTTCCGAGCGAGGTCCGCCAGAGCAAGCGAACTGGAGCGGAACCACATGGATGTGGGGTTCCCCTGCGACGGTCTTCGGCCACGCTTCGATGAGGTTTGCGCTGGGAGGAACGGTGTCTCGCACCCAGTGCATCGCCGCGACACACCGGGCCGAGAAGACCTGATGCAGGGAAGTCATATGTAATTGCAGACGTCGATGACGTTGCGCCCCGGTAGACCTTTGCGGACATCGCCGTCGCGGCCGGACATGACCAGATGTCCGCCATGGTTCGCCCAGATGACGGCGACGAACTTGCCGGGAACGAACGAATCCGATATTGGGCGAGCTCGTTTGTAGGAGCGACCGAACCACTTGACGCGGTCCGGAATTTTCGTGCCCTCGATCGGCACGGCGGTTCCATCGCGTAGCGTCAGGCTTCCCGACGCAGTCAAGGGATCGCCTGCGAAACTGACGCTTAAAACGTCGCCGACAGTTGAGCGGCCATCGTAGGAGTTCCCGGCACCGATGGTGATGTCATAGATGCCCGAACCTTTTACGGCGGGTGGAGCGTCGAACTTTTGGACGGCACCGTCATCGAACTTCACCGTTCCACTCACCGAGTCGCCGACCGCGAAGGTGACTGTCTCGGTGCGTCCAGCGGCAGTGAGGGTGGTCTCACCTGCCTCTGCGATGTCGCCTTTGAACCAGAGCGCGAAACCTCCCGCGTCCGTCGGTTTGCCGTCACACACATACACGCGAGCGACTCGCTTCCCGTTCGAGTCGGGTTCACTCAGATGGACGCCGACGACGCCGTGGATGATCTCGGGGATCGCTCCGACGAACACCGATCCGGTCTCCGCTGGTGCCGCCACCGTGGGCGATGCTTCGGGCTCTGCCGCTGC
>JANOWU010000275.1:0-14105 GCA_031418035.1 Acidimicrobiia bacterium | reverse complement strand
GCGATCTCGGCGCGGCTGACCACCATGTGGTGGACCTCGTCGGGTCCGTCGGCGAAGCGCAGGGTACGCATGCTGGCATACATGCGGGCCAGCGGCGTCCAATGCGACACGCCGATGCCACCGTGGATCTGCATGGCGGAGTCGATGATCCCGCATACCTTCTCGGGGACCAGGGCCTTGACCGCACTGACCCACACGCGGGCTTCGGAGTTGCCCAACACGTCCATGGCCTTCGCGGCCTGCAGGACCATCAACCGCATCTGCTCGATATCGATGCGAGCACGAGACACCGTCTCAGGGTTCTTGCCGAGTTTCACCAGCGGACGACCGAACGCCTCACGCGAAAGGCCCCGGCCGATGAGCAGATCGAGCGCCCGCTCGGCTGCACCGATAGCCCGCATGCAGTGGTGGATGCGTCCCGGTCCGAGACGAACCTGCGAGATCTCGAATCCCCGACCCTCGCCGAGAAGGATGTTCTCCTTGGGCACGCGCACGTTGTCGAACTTGAGGTGAAGATGACCGTGCGGCGCGTCGTCTTCACCGAAGACGGTCATCGCGCCGAGCTTGATCACGCCCGGGTGGTTCGTCGGCACGAGGATCTGTGACTGACGACGATGGGGAGGCCCGTCGGGGTTCGTCACCACCATCACGATCATGATTTTGCAGCGCGGGTCGCCTGCACCCGATGTCCAGTACTTCTCCCCGTTGATGACCCACTCGTCACCGTCGAGCACGGCGAGGGTCGCGATGTTCTTGGCATCCGACGACGCAACCCCGGGCTCGGTCATCGCATAGGCGGAACGGATCTCGCCGGCGAGCAGCGGCTCGAGCCATTGCTTCTTCTGGGCCTCCGTGCCGACTCGCTCCAAGACCTCCATGTTGCCGGTGTCGGGTGCCGAGCAGTTCAAACACTCCGACGCCAAGGGGTTCTTTCCGAGTTCGACGGCAATGTACGCGTAGTCGAGATTCGAAAGTCCCTGTCCGGTGTGGGCGTCGGGAAGAAAGAAGTTCCACAGGCCGTTCGCTTTGGCCTTGTCCTTCACCGTCTGCAGCAGTTCGAGCTGGCCTTCGCCGTATCCCCAGTGCTCGGCACGGCCTTCGCCGAGGCGGTAGAACTCTGCGGTGATGGGCTCGATCTCGTTGGCGATGAAGTTTTTGACTGCGTCGTAGAGCGGACGAACTCCTTCCGACATCTCAAGGTTGTACATCTCGGGCGTGCGTGTGAGTCCTGTGGCCATCCCCCGACCGTACCTGAGCGAGCAGGGTTTGCTCCAACTGGAGACGGAAATATCCGAGTCGATCGTGCTGCTTGGGCCGACGGCGACGAAACAGAGCGTTCACATCGGGTCACGAAACGGAAACACGTCGGGAATGTCGGAGAAATCCCGCGAACCTACATTTGTCCGATGGCCTCTCCCGCGGCACGTACCGACCATGAACATCTGCTGTTCACCATCCTCGTCGCCCAGAAGGGACGAGTTGTTCCTCGCACCCGGCTGGCCCGTGACCTGGGCTTCCACCACGGCCAGAGTCGCCGCGTCGACGCAATGCTCGTTAACGTCCGGCGCGAACTCTCGCTCCACGGGATGGAACTGGTGAACGTTCGCAGCCGCGGCTGGATGGTTGCCGAACAGCCGCAGACTGCTTCGACTCGATGATCCCTTTCCTGGGTGCCGCGGAATCGGGCCAGACCGGCACGATTCTCGTGTCGATTCTCGTCATCCTGGTCGCTGCAAAGTTGGCCGCGGAGATCGCTGAGCGAATCGGCATTCCCGCCGTGGCCGGCGAGATCGTCGCCGGCATCGCCATCGGACCATCGGTCCTCAGTCTGGTGAAGCCGAACGAAATCCTCACCGTGCTCGGCGAGATCGGTGTGATCCTGCTGCTGCTTGAGGTCGGCATGCACATGGACCTCCGCGAGCTCCGATCGGTGGGCCGCAATGCGATGCGCGTGGCGGTGGTTGGCGTCGTCGTGCCGTTCGCGGCGGGCGTGACCGTCGGCCCCCTCCTCGGCTTCACCAGCGATCAGGCACTCTTCCTCGGCGCAGCGCTCACGGCGACCAGCGTCGGCATCACGGCCCGTGTCTTCGGAGACCTCCGGGCTCTCGCTTCGCGCGAAGCGCAAACGGTCCTTGGTGCAGCGGTTGCGGACGACGTCATCGGTCTCATCGTGTTGACCGTCGTGGTTCGTTTGGTGACGGGAAGCGGATCAGTCTCGGTCGGATCGGTCGGCGTCGTTGTGCTCGTCGCCGTGGCCTTTCTCGTCGTCTGTACTGCGCTCGGCCTGTGGTTGGTTCCCCGAGTACTTGCCTTCATCGATCGCAAGGCACGTTCGAACTCCACGATGTTCGCACTTGCCCTGGCTTTTGCGCTTGGCGTCTCCCAGCTGGCCACGGTGGCCAAGTTGGCACCGATCATCGGTGCGTTCGTCGCCGGTATGGCTCTCGGACGCAGCCCGTCGTCGGCAAGAATTCAACGCGAGCTCACGCCGGTCGGACATCTATTCATTCCCGTGTTCTTCCTCCAAATCGGAATCGCCGTCGACGTCAGTACGTTTGGAAAGGTACGTGTACTTGGCATTGCTCTGGCTCTCACCGCGATCGCCATAGGAGGAAAGCTCGTGGCGGGATGGGCGATCCGAGGGACCACCAGCAGCAAGTTGCTCATCGGTATCGGCATGCTTCCTCGTGGTGAGGTGGGTCTGATCTTTGCGGCGATAGGACTCCGTGAAGGCGTCTTCGACAACGATCTCTATGCGTCCCTACTGCTCACGGTCTTGGTGACCACTCTGATCACACCGCCACTTCTCGGCGCACAGATCAGAAGGTCCAGGGCGGCCAGCTTCTTGGGCGGACGCGAAGTCACGCCGGAGCCGCCCGAAGGATGGGTTCAGGTCCGAAAGGATGTGGCCGTCCTTGTTGGTGCTCCTCCCGAGGATCAGCTCATCCCCATCGCACTGCGGTCCGGGATAGCGGTGACGGACGCGCAGCCTGATCGAGCACTCCTCGACTGGATCTCCAGTTCCGTGGCGACGAAGCAATCGTCCTCTCCATCGGCAACCGCCACGTGGAGCGAGGCCACCACGGCGGAGTTCCTGGACTTCCTGCGTTCCGGCTCGTCGAGGTCGTGGCGCCTTTTGGAGACGACGGGATTTCTGAGTTACGCCTTGCCGGAACTCGACTCGTTCCTGAACGATCGGCGGATGAATCCCTCCATTCTCGACACCACGGGACTCAGCGGCTGGCCGCTACTCGAACGGGTACGACGCCTGTACGACGGAGTCGTGGATCACCCGGGTGAGAACGTCGTGGTGTATCGACTTCGTCAATTACGCGATCGAGACCGCGTGCTGCTCGCCGCACTTCTCATCGACGCAGCGAGCGCCACGGAGGAGAGCACCCGAACGCTGCGATCATTTCTCGACCGGCTCAAGCTCGACGCCGAAACGCGCAATGGCGTCGCCATGCTCGTGAACGAACGTGAACTCCTGCGAGCCGCAGCGCTGCGACCCGATGGACTACGCGAGGAGTCGGTACTGCGAATCGCCGCACATCTGGGATCGCGCGAGAACGCCGACGCCCTCTACGTCGTCACTATGGCGATGAACTCGCTCGAGGATTGGGAGCGGGGGCTCATCAACCAGCTCGATGCGCTCATCCGCGTGGCGATGGAAGGACCCCTGCTTTCGAGCGGTCGAGGAACCCTTATCGATCGCCGACGTGCCGAGGCTATTGCGATACTTGCGTCGACCCACCCGGGGGGCCGCCATGTCGTCGTCGATCGCGTCGAACACGCGCCGTTGGCGTATGTGCTCAACACCGAACCGGTACTGATCGCCCGCCACGCGGGCCTGATCTCGCAACCGCGTCCACGAGGACAATTCGTGGTCAGCGTGCAGCCGTCGGCGGGGTCCGTCGGGCAAGGCGGTGGTGATCCGGAATTCTCGATCGAGATCGGCGGTCGTGACCAGATCGGGCTCCTTGCCCATACCACGGGGGTCCTCGGTGGGTTGGGTCTCGACATCAGCGATGCGATGATCGCAACCTGGGGCGATGGAGCAGCTCTGCAAGTATTCCGTGCACATAGTTCTTTAGGGATGCCGAGTGCCGACGTGATTGCTACGAAGCTTGGGACTGCACCCGGGAGGCTCCAGAGTCCAGGTGTCGCTGACGCAAGCATCACCTTCGATGAACACGCGTCGCCATGGCATACCGTCGCCGAGGTGGCGGCAACAGATCGCCGAGGACTCCTCCACGCACTGGCCGTGACGTTTGCCAGCGTCGGCGTCGATGTCCACGCGGCACGGATCTCCACGACGGACGAAATGGCGCATGACTACTTCGATCTCACCGATCGCTCTGGCCACAAGCTGACGAGGGAGACACAGGAAGCAATTCGGGCGGCCCTGCGGACCGGTGTCGGTGCCCGCCGCAACCACTTCAGTTCTCGACGCCGAACCCGCAATGTCGTGTAGGCGGGAGGGGAGAGACCTCTACACCTCGGGGTGGCCGTCCTGTACTCGCTGGTCCCACTCGCCAGGATCAACCGGACCCAGCGCACGAGCTCGGGCCGCATCGTCGGGGGTCAGCACATCGGCGAGCACCTCGATCCGTTTCCATTCCGCAAACGGCGTTTCGACACCGGCCACCGGGACGTACCTCGAGATCTGAACCTCCGACGCACGGTGCACGTAGCGAGGGCAGTTGGTGAACGCGTCGGTAATACTCACCCGAACCACCATCTCCGCTTCCGGGTACAACTCCAGATCTTCGATCTGTGTACTTAGCGACGCGGTTCCCTGGATCCGGAGACGTTGAGGACGCTCGAACGAGATGAAAAGCAGACCCACGGCCGCGTTGGCGGCAATGTTCCCCGTGGAGAGATACATCCCGTTGCCGTCGTAGCTCGGGAAGAGCAGCGTCGTGGGATCGACAACCTTGACGAACCCCGGGGCGCCACCCTTGTACGACACGGTCGGACGGCCATGGTGGTCGACCGTCGACAGGAAGAACATGCTCGCCGCGTGGATGAAATTGGCGCGACCCGCATCGATTTCGCGCGCCGCGCTCGATTCGAGAACGTCGGCGAGACGGACCGAGTCGAAACGCTCTTGCAGCTCTCGATGGCTTGGCCCATAGAAGTTGCTGTCGGTCATAGAGCTGACACTACAGATCCGAGGCCGACCTGACAACACACTCGGAACATTCCCGAAACAAGCACGAATCCATGGCGAAACCCGGGTTCTTTAGGTTGGTCTCCGTAACTCACCCGTCGCCCAAGGTGCGACCAACCGTAAGGAGCAACATGGCCAGTACATTCTCCCGAACAAGAAAGGCAGGAGCGTTGATACTAAGCACACTTGCTATTTCGGTACTGACTATCGGACCGGCGTTCGCCCAGGACGCGCCGCCGATCACCAAAGCCGACCTCGACGCCACGAACACCGGTCTGAACCTGCTGTGGATCGTCGTCGGTGCTGCCCTCGTCGTTTTCATGCAGGCAGGCTTCGCCCTCGTCGAAACCGGCTTCTGTCGTGCGAAACACGCGGCCCACGTTGTGAGCACGAACTTCGCCATCTTCGGTCTTGGCTTCGTTGGGTTCCTCTTCGTCGGTTTCGGTTTCGCCTTCGGAAACTTCTCCTACGGGTCCTTTGGTCTCACCGAACCTGTCGGCAAGGCACTGATCGGAAAAGGCGACTGGATATTCCTGAATTGGTCGACCCCGTTCCTCGGCGACATCAAGCCCGTGCTCATTGCACCGGCACTTGGTTTCTTCCTCTACATGGTGGCGTTCATGGACACTGTCGCCACGATCCCCACCGGATCGATGGCCGAACGATGGAAGTGGAAGAGCTTTGTGGTGTGGGGCCTCTTCTGCGGCACCATCTACTACCCGATCTTCGCTGCGTGGACGTGGGGCGGGGGCTGGCTGTCACAGATCGGCGACTCGATGGGCCTTGCTCACGGCTACGTCGACTTCGCGGGCTCCGGTGTTGTCCACGCAGTCGGCGGCGTCGCCGCTCTGGCCGGCGCACTCATTCTCGGTCCACGCATCGGAAAGTTCGGTGCCGACGGGAAGCCTCGCACGATCGCCGGCCATGACATCCCGATGGCCATGCTCGGCACCTTCATCCTCCTGTTCGGCTGGTTCGGTTTCAACGCCGCGTCAACCTTCGCCGCAACCGACGTGCAGTTTGCGGTCGCCGCAGCCAACACCGGCATCGCTGCGGCGTTCGGTGCCGTCGCATCCATGCTCTTCGTCATGTACACCGGTGCGAAGAAGCCTGACCCCGGCATGATGGTCAACGGCATGCTCGCCGGGCTCGTCGCGATCACCGCCCCCTGTGCATTCGTCTCTCCCTGGGCGGCGGCCGTGATCGGCGCATCTGCTGCCGTCATCGTGGTGCTCGCCATCGGATTCTGGGAGCGACGCGGGATCGACGATCCCGTCGGCGCCATCAGCGTCCACGGTGTCGGTGGGCTCTACGGCGTACTGTGCGTCGGCATCTTCGCCAACGGCGACTACGGCAAGGGCTGGAACGTTCTCGACAGCGCCTACTCCAAGGACAACGGCGTCACCGGCCTCCTCTATGGCAACGGCGAGCAGCTCGTCGCACAAGCCATCGGCGTCGTCGTCATTTGCACCGTCATCTTCGGCATTGCCTACGGCTTCTTCTACTTCCAGAACAAGCTGTCCAAGGGCGGCATCCGTTCCCTCGAGGCTGACGAAATCCTCGGTCTGGACTTTCCGGAGATGGGCGTCGAAGCGTATCCGGAGTTCGCCTACCGCAGCGCAGCGGGGATCTCGGTGAGTGATCGCGAAAGCAGCCTCGTCTGACCACGTCGGGAGGATTGCGTTTCCAAATGGGTCTGGTCGATCACGTCCCCTGGTGATCGATTAGCCGCACGGTAGTCCGAACGGGAGAACGGAATACCGAGCACGACTGGAGCGGTGCCGAAAGGTGCCGCTCCTTTCGCGTGCGCATCGCGGTTCGCGCGAGCGCGAGCAGCGTCGCGGTCATACGTAGCCGTACGCGACCCACCCTCCGTCGACGAGCAACGTCTCGCCCGTGATGTAGCGCGCCTCGGGAGACGAGATCCAGTCGACGGCCGACGCGACATCGGCCGGACCCCCGAGTTCGCCCATGGGGATACGACGCTTGAGCAACGACTCGTCCAAGTTCCCGGCATCGATCAGTTCACGGATCAGATCCGTCTTGATGTACCCCGGTGCGATGCAGTTCACGCGAATGCCATGTTCGACGAGATCGAGGGCCATCACCTTGGTCATGTGGTGCACTGCCGCTTTCGACGCCCCGTACCCGATCCGCTTCGGTAAGCCGTTCATGCCCGTCACCGATCCGATGTTGACGATCGCCCCTCTCGTTCCCGACGCAACCATGCGCCGCGCCGCAGCCTGTGCACAGAGGAAGACACCGCGAAGGTTGACGGCGATGATCTTGTCGAATGATTCGACCGGCATGTCGAGAAACGAAACGACGCCGGCAATTCCGGCGTTGTTCACCAAGACCGAAATAGGACCGAGAACATTCTCGATGTGGGCCATTGCGTCGTTCACCGAGTCTTGATCCTGCACCGACATGCCAACGGCGAGGGTTGCCACACCGTGCTCGTCGGCGAGCCGTCGGGCCACACCCTCGGCGTTGGCCGCGCTCGTCGCCACGCAAGCGACCGACATACCTTTCGAAGCCAACCGCTCAGCGATCGCCTCGCCGATACCACGGCTTGCTCCGGTGACGACCGCAACCCCGTGCCGTCGCTCTGCACTCATGACGTCCTCCCCCTACGCGCCACCCAACGAGTGTGGTGTGGCAGCTGATCCTACGCGTCGTAACGGGTTCGTTCACCAGTGGAGCTGAGCAACCACAGGAAGATGATCGGACAGCTTTCGTAGTTCGCGAACCTCGTCGTGAGAAAAGGTACGCGCGCGTTGAATACCGGTTTCGCTACGAACAAGCATGTGATCGATCACCAGCGACGGGAGTCCTGACCCATCGCGTATCGCCCAAGCAGTCGGATCAGACTCGGCGCGCTGGAATCCCAGACGGGTCAGAGACTCCAGTGTCTCGCTAAAGGGCCTGTCGTTGAAGTCGCCACCGAGTACCGACACTCCCGCCAACACCTTTTGCAAACGGGCCACCTGACGCGGTCGCTCGTCGGTGTTCCCGGAAGCTAAGTGCACATTGCATACCGAAACGTCCTGCTTCGGGAGTTGAAGGATCGCTCGCTGCGCAATCCGGCGTCGGTAGTTGGTCGGGAGAACTCGACCCGACAACACGGTCGTCGTCATCGCCGTGATCGGGTACGTGCTCAGAATCGCCAAGCCTTCCGGCGGCTTCACCACCGGCGCATGCTTCAGCGACCATCGATGCGACGTCCACCCGAGCATCTCGGCGAGCCGGGCGGCCTGGCGCTGCTGGACCTCCTGCAGGAACAGCAACGAAACCCCGCATCCTTCGATCCAGTCGGCGAGCCCTCGAAGACTCGGCTTCGCACTCCCGTGGATGTTCCACGTCATCGCCGTCACCACCGAACTCATCCCTGTAGTTCTACCCGACGAACCGACAGGAACCCTCACCTCGCGACACTTTCCTCCCCACGTCGCCGGGTCTAGGTTAAGGGTATGTGCGCAAACTGCCTTTCGACGTTCGACGTGGTTGCAAGTCAGGTGCTGGCGGCCGGCGCAGTGTTGAAACGACCAATCCACAACCGACTCGCAGTCGCCGGATGGGTTCGGCCGATCGACGTGCTCGGTGAGCACGCGAACACCGTGGCGTTCCTTCGGACGCTCGATCTCGACCCCGTTGAGGTTCTCGGTCCCGAGGTCGTTGATGCCGCTGCACGATGGTCACCCGAACCGTGGGAGCGTCGTTCGGTGGGTCTGGCCCGACGCCGTGGCGTCGTGGCGTTGGGCGGGACAACCGATTCCGTGTGATGACACACCCAACCCTCGCCGAACTCATCTCGACCCACGGTCGGCGAGTGGAGTACAGCCCGAACCGGGTTCTCTTTCACGAGGGTGACGAATCACGAACCGTGTACGCATGCGTATCGGGTCGAATCAACCTCTTCGTGACGACCCCCACCGGACGCGAGATCGTGTTGGGCGCCAAGACCGCCGGACAAGCCTTCGGCGAACTTTCGGCGCTCGACGGTGGCCGACGCTCGGCGACCGCGGTTGCGATGACCCGAACCGTCACGGCACAGATGACCGGCGCGGAATTCCTCGCCGCTCTCGAAGAAACCCCGAACCTGCCGATGGTGGTCCTACGGGAGTTGGCCGAACACCTCCGCATTGCAAACAGTCGGGCCGGTGCCGTCGCGTCGGAGCACGTCGGCGAGCGAGTCGCCAACCTCCTCGTCGAACTCACCGTGAAGTTCCGCCGCCACGGGCCGAAGTCGGGTCCGGTGGAGTTGCCGATCACCCAGCATGAATTGGCGGCCTGGGTGAGCTGCACCCGAGAAGCAGTCGCCCGATCCCTGGCACCTCTGCGCGAGTCGGGCGCCATCGAAACCGGCCGGAACCGAATCACCGTGCACGACGTCGACCTCGTTCTCGACGTGGCAAGGAAAAGCGCACACCACGCGTGACCCACCGCACGACCATTAGGTTGGCCGCTCAGTTCGTTTGGGTTCGCCGTGGAGTGGTTGGCGCCATCGTGCCAGGTTGGTTGGATTTGCGCGTCATTTTGGGAACATCGTGGCACGGTGGTGCCAACTTCCGCCGCCGGTGCGTCGGCGCCGCTTGGTGTTCGGACGGAAGGCGAGGTTAGGGTCGAGCGTGGTCTTAACCGAAACGAATCGCCCGGACGCTGCCGAAACGGAAACCGGTCTCCCGACTCGTCAGCTGCATATTCTTCTCGGAACGCTCATCGCTTCGGTCAGCCTTTCGGCGCTCGACACCAGCATTCTGGTTACTGCCCTCCCAACCATTGCGGGGCAATTCAACGCTTTCGAACAACTGTCATGGGTCATGACCTCCTACATCGTGACCTCCACGATTGCCACGCCGTTGCTGGGAAAGCTCTCCGATTTGTACGGCCGCCGGACGGTCTTTCAGATCTCGATGGCCACGTTCGCGGTGGCCTCGCTGCTCTGTGGCATCTCGCAATCGATCGTCCAACTCATCGCCGCGCGAGCCGTCCAGGGGATCGGTGGAGGCGCGATACAGGCCCTTGCGTTCGCGATCGTCGGCGACGTGTTGCCGCCCCGGGTTCGAGGTAAGTACGTCGGCTACTTCACGCTTGCCTTCGCCGGCTCGGCACTGGCCGGACCACTCATAGGTGGACTTATTATTGATAGGTGGACCTGGCCGTGGATCTTCTTGATCAACGTGCCGCTGTGTCCGCTTCTCATGTTGTTCCTCCATCGATCGCTTCAGTTGCCGTTCGCGAAGCGCAAGGCCAAACTCGACGTGCTCGGAGCGTTCCTCCTCTCGATCGGACTCGCCGCGCTCATGATCGGCCTCGAGGAGGGCCGTACGAGTCTCACCAACCGACGCTCCCTCATCCTGCTCGGCGTTGCTGCAGTCGTGCTCACCCTGTTCGTCTTCCAGGAGCGACGCGCGTCGGAACCAATGATTCCGTTGCGCCTGTTCCGCAATCGGGTGGTGTTGTGCTGCGCGATGCTGGGCGCCTGTGCCGGTGCGGTGAGCTTCGGGGCGTCGAACTACATGTCGGTCTTCTTTCAAGACGCACTGTTCGTATCACCGACGGAGGCGGGCCTACGCTCACTCCCGCTGATGGTCGGCGTCGTGATCAGCTCGACCACGACCGGGCGAATGATTGCCGCCCGCGGGTACTACAAGCGATTTCCCGTAGTCGGTTCCATCATGGCCAGTATCGGGTTGGCCATTCTCGCGGTCCTCATCTTCAACCGAACGATGTATCTCCTGTTTGTTCCCGTCTTGTTCCTGATGGGCCTCGGGTTCGGCTCGACCTACACCACCACCTCGATAGCAACGCAGAACGCCTGCGAGATTCGAGACATGGGTGTGGCCACAGCGACAATCATGTTTTTCCGAACCCTCGGCGGGTCGATCATGCTCGCGATTTCGGGCACTGTCCTCAACAAGACCATTCGATCCGAGATTCCCCGGCGAACCGGTATGCGCGCTGATGAAGCGGTGAGTCTGCTCCGTGAGCCGAAGAAGATCGCGGCGTTGCCTCCCGACCTTCGGGAGGCCGTCGTCAATGCTGTAGCCACCGGCGTCGGCCGAATCCAGGTCCTTTCGGTGCTCTGCATGGTCGGCGGAATCGCTTGGGCTGTCGCAATGCCGGAGCTCCCACTTCGTAACCGATCCGGGCTGTCCGAAGTCCTTCAGGCCGAATAGCAGGGTTCTGAAAAACCTCCCTTCCGACCTCAGCGCATTTCGTTGACCAGCCAATCTGTGTTTGGCGAACGGTCGAAACGTAGGATTTTCATCACCCTGCTAGAGCGGGTCAGGCCGGGTCAGGTCGGCCTAGGCATGGGGGCCGAGTCACACCACAGCGCATCACGAAATCGGACGCGGATTCTCGTGGCGTCCGAACCATTCCCACATCCGACCCAACGTGAAGTACAGGGTCACGAGGATCAAGAGCACCACGGGCATGACGATCCACGGGTTGACGTGGGGAAGTGAGCGGGCGTCGATCCACCACGGTCCCGTCCAGGAAAGATCGAACGGATAGCCACGACGCGTAACACCGTTGATCGTCGGCGTCGCCAGTACGTGTGCATAGAGATTCCAACCGATCAGTCGGCACAACCCAAAGAAGAACGTCGCCCGATACAGCGCCAAAAGCCCCCGCTCCGGCAACCAGCGGCCCAACTTCGCCCACAGGTGCGCGTCGGGAGGCACGATGTGCGTGCGCCAGTACTCACGGGTCAACACCCGCCACGAAAAGACGACAACCACCAGCCAAAGGAGATCCATCACGAGCCCGAGACTCGAGTAATACGCAGCAGCGTCGAGGTACTTTCCGCCTTTCGCCGTGGCGGCGTACGCCCACGTCTGAACGGTCCAGTTCAAGGTGCTGAACGGAAACAACAGCATGGTACCGACGCTGTCGTTCACGTCGGTCAGGGCATGCGCGGCATACCCGAGGATGAAGCCGACGGTCAACGCCCGATTGCGCTTCCAGAACCACAGGATCACCCCCAGAACCAAACCAAACCCGAGCGTGTGCGTGAAGCCCATACCCGGCCAACCGCGATGCCACTGATGCGGAATCGCCGCGCCGTAACGCTTGCCGTTGATCGTGATGCCGTACACCCAGAACTTGGCAAGGAAATCGGGGAAGAAGTCGCCGAGGTACACGCCCCAGTAGCTGACCTTGCCGAGCATCTTCTTGGGGAGATGCGCCATCACCGCATACGTTTCGAACTGATGGGCTGCCCAACTCATCGACGCCCTCGCATGCGGTCATACAACCGCGGCCCGAAGGTCAGTGTGGCGACCAACCACATCGGCCCGATGAACCACGTGAGCAACACCTTTTCCCACGTCGCAACGGCGATGTACGTCGATGCAGCGACGAGGTACCACACAGCGGATTCGCGGGCGCTCAACCGGCGCTCACCGCGATGATCGAGCCCCAAAACGGGAGGGCGTTCGTCTTGTTCTGGGTCCGACATCAAAACCTCTTCAACACGCAGCAAAGGTGAGTCTACGAGCCGCCCAGAACGAGCCGCCCAGACGAGTCGACTAGGCGGAGTCGACTACAGCAGCGCAGCAAGCGCCTCGCGAATCCCCTCGGGCAGGAACAACTCCGGCGGTGTCTCATCGGCTTCGGACAAATCGGCGAGGGCGCGGGCGACCTCGCCAGGATCGAGTTGGTTTGAGAGCACGAAGCCCGCCACCATGGCCTGCGTTTCGCGCGCAGCCGTGTCACCTTCGGCGATGTACTGCGGGATCGCATTCACCATGCGGTCGTTGAAGCCCGTGTTGTACGGACCGGGATTTACCTTCGTGACATCGATGCCATGGGGAGCGAGTTCGCCCCGCAACGACTTGGTGAACGCCTCGACGGCGTGTTTGGTCATGCAATACGGCGAGCCCTGGGGCGACGCCAACACCCCGGCGACCGACGACACGTTGATGATGCGGCCCGATCCCCGCTCGACCATCCCGGGAATCACTGCCTGGCACATCGCGACCATGGCGATCACGTTGACCTCGAAGGACAGGCGAACCTTATCGAGGGGAACCGTTGCCATCGGACCCAGAACGCCGACACCTGCATTGTTGATGAGCACATCGAGGTTCAGCGTCGCGGCCTGGGCGACGTCGGCGGCATCGGTGACATCGAGCTTCATCGCCGTGATGTCGGCCCGCTCTCCTGCGAGTGCGTTGGCCTGTGCCGCAGTCTCGGTGGTCGCAAACACCGTATGACCGCGATCGGCCAACTCGAATGCGGCCAACCGGCCAAAGCCTGACCCTGCCCCGGTGATGAGAATCCTCTTGGCCATGGCCAGCTCCTTCGTCGTGTTTCGTGGGTGTGCTTCGTGGGTGTGCTTCGTGGGTGTGATCGTGGGTTGCTGCGGCGAGCCTACTGCCGTGGAGTACGACGCAACCGACCCGCGCCGACCCGCGCTGCACGCTCCTCAAGGACTACCTTCACCGGTATGGAAATCACGCTGGCCCCGATGAGCGCCGCTGAAGCGGCGACCTTTGTCGCCGCGCTAGAACCGATGCTCGTCGCGATCGACGCCCGGGCCCAGCCCGCACATGCCCTGCTCGTTTCCGTCGCCGGGAGCGTCGGCGTCGGCAAGACCGTGTTCGCATCTCACCTCAGCACCATCTTGAACGCACCACGACCCGGTCGTGCGCAAACGATCAGCACGGATGGGTTCCTCCTCCCAAACGTCATCCTCGATGCCCGAGGTTTGCTTGATCGCAAGGGCTTCCCCGAGACATACGACCACGACGCCATTCACAAGTTCATACGTGCACTTCGTAGTGGAGCATGGCCCGTTGGAGTATCGAAGTACTCCCACGAACTCTTCGATGTCGTCGAAGGTTCTCCACTCAAGCCGTCAGAGATCGTCATCGTCGAAGGGATCAATGCCCTCCAGACGCCGTTCGCGGAATCGGTCGATCTG